>NZ_JARWBG010000015.1:0-140900 GCF_029846775.1 Streptomyces chengmaiensis | reverse complement strand
TGGTTTGATTGTTTCATAGTGTTTCGGTGGTCATTGCGTTAGGGGAACGCCCGGTTACATTCCGAACCCGGAAGCTAAGCCTTTCAGCGCCGATGGTACTGCAGGGGGGACCCTGTGGGAGAGTAGGACGCCGCCGAACAATTATTGGGCCGTAGGCTCCTGGACTTGGTCCGGGGGCCTACGGCCTTTCTGCGTTGCAGGAGTTCCAGGCGTGGACGGCCGCACCCCACCGCAGGATGCCGACGAGGCTGCCGGTAAGGTCAGGGGGCATCGTAGGCACGTTCCCCACAGGAGGCCCCCGGGTGGAGGTCCAGGAGACTCGGGTCCAGACGGACCGGGTACTCACCATCCCCAACATCCTCAGCATGGCGAGACTCCTCGGCGTCCCGCTCTTCCTGTGGCTGATCCTCCGCCCCGAGTTCGGCGGGCCGAAGAGCGACGGCTGGGCGCTTCTGGTACTGGCGCTGAGCGGCGTCAGCGACTATCTCGACGGCAAGCTCGCCCGTCGCTGGAACCAGATCAGCAGCCTGGGACGCATCCTGGACCCCGCCGCGGACCGGCTGTACATCCTCTCCACCCTGGTCGGGCTCACCTGGCGGGAAATTCTTCCGCTCTGGCTCACCGTGGTTCTGCTGGCGAGGGAAGTGATGCTGCTGGTGATGGTGGGAATCCTCCGCCGCCATGGCTATCCGCCACCCCAGGTGAACTTCCTCGGCAAGGCGGCCACCTTCAACCTCATGTACGCCTTCCCCCTGCTCCTCCTCAGCGATGGGACGGGGTGGCTTTCGTCACTCGCCGCGATTTTCGGATGGGCGTTCGCCGGATGGGGTACAACTCTGTATTGGTGGGCAGGGATCCTCTACGTGGTCCAGGTCCGCCGACTCGTCAAGGCGGACGCAGTGGCCGATTGACCTCGTCGATGCTCGTGCCGTGCAGTGTCGCCGGCCGCGCATGACGCCAGAGGAGCTCCCCGGACGGGCGAAGTCGGCTAGACCGTCGTCTCTTCAAGGAGGACGCTTCCGACATGAAGGCCGTCGTGATGGCCGGAGGCGAAGGCACCCGACTTCGCCCGATGACCTCGAGCATGCCCAAGCCGCTCCTGCCGGTCGCCAACCGGCCGATCATGGAGCATGTGCTTCGGCTGCTCAAACGGCATGGTCTCAACGAGACCGTCGTCACCGTGCAGTTTCTCGCGTCGCTGGTCAAGAACTACTTCGGCGATGGCGAAGAGCTCGGAATGGAGCTCACCTACGCCAATGAGGAGAAGCCTCTCGGCACGGCAGGCAGTGTCAAGAATGCCGAGGAGGCACTGAAGGACGACACCTTCCTCGTCATTTCCGGCGATGCGCTCACCGACTTCGACCTCACCGACCTGATCTCCTTCCACAAGGAGAAGGGCGCCCTTGTCACGGTGTGTCTGACTCGTGTGCCGAATCCTCTGGAATTCGGCATCACCATCGTCGACGAAGAGGGAAAAGTCGAACGCTTCCTGGAGAAGCCGACCTGGGGTCAGGTCTTCTCCGACACCGTGAACACGGGCATCTACGTCATGGAGCCCGAGGTGTTCGACTACGTCGAGCCGGACGTTCCGGTGGACTGGTCGGGCGATGTCTTCCCCCAGCTCATGAAGGAAGGCAAGCCGATCTACGGTTATGTGGCCGAGGGCTACTGGGAGGACGTCGGAACCCACGAAAGCTACGTCAAGGCGCAGGCGGATGTCCTCGAAGGCAAGGTCGACGTGGAGATCGACGGATTCGAGATCTCCCCGGGCGTGTGGGTGGCGGAAGGGGCCGAAGTACACCCCGACGCCGTACTCCGCGGACCCCTCTACATCGGCGACTACGCCAAGGTGGAGGCGGATGTCGAGATCCGTGAGCACACGGTCGTGGGCTCCAACGTCGTCGTCAAGAGCGGTGCCTTCCTTCATAGGGCCGTTGTCCATGACAACGTGTATGTGGGGCAGCACAGCAATCTGCGCGGCTGTGTGATCGGCAAGAACACCGACCTGATGCGTGCCGCCCGCATCGAGGACGGCGCCGTCATCGGAGACGAGTGCCTCATCGGCGAAGAATCGATCGTGCAGGGCAATGTGCGGGTCTACCCGTTCAAGACCATCGAGGCCGGCGCCTTCGTCAACACGTCGGTCATCTGGGAGTCCAGAGGGCAGGCGCATCTCTTCGGAACCCGCGGCGTCTCCGGAATCCTCAATGTCGAGATCACTCCCGAGCTGGCGGTGCGGCTGGCCGGGGCATATGCCACGACGTTGAAGAAGGGGGCCACGGTCACCACGGCGCGCGACCACTCGCGTGGCGCACGGGCCCTCAAGCGAGCGGTGATCTCCGCACTGCAGGCCAGCGCCATCGACGTACGCGACCTGGAGAACGTCCCGCTGCCCGTGGCCCGACAGCAGACGGCCCGTGGCAGCGCCGGCGGCATCATGATCCGCACCTCGCCGGGTGTGCCCGACTCCGTGGACATCATGTTCTTCGACGAGCGCGGCGCGGATCTGTCGCAGGCCGGGCAGCGCAAGCTCGACCGCGTCTACGCCCGCCAGGAGTACCGACGGGCGTTCCCCGGCGAGATCGGCGATCTGCACTTCCCGTCGAGTGTCTTCGACTCGTACACGGGCTCCCTGCTGCGGAACGTGGACACTTCGGGTATCGCCGAGTCGGGGCTGAAGGTCGTCATCGACGCCTCCAACGGCAGCGCCGGACTCGTTCTGCCCAGCCTCTTGGGACGCCTCGGAGTGGACTCGCTGACGATCAATCCGGGCCTCGACGAGTCTCGGCCCACGGAGTCGGCCGAGACCCGGCGCTCCGGGCTGGTGCGGCTCGGTGAAATCGTCGCCTCGGCGCGAGCCGCCTTCGGGGTGCGCTTCGACCCCGTAGGCGAGCGGCTCTCCCTGGTCGACGAAGGGGGCAAGATCGTCGAGGACGACCGCGCACTTCTGGTGATGCTCGACCTGGTGGCCGCCGAGCGGCGCAGCGGGCGGGTCGCCCTGCCGGTGACCACCACCAGGATCGCCGAGCAGGTGGCCGCGTACCACGGCACTCAGGTGGAGTGGACGACCACGTCCCCCGACGATCTGACGCGTGTCGGACGGGAGGACAGCACCATCTTCGGCGGCGACGGCCGGGGCGGCTTCATCGTGCCGGAGTTCAGCAGCGTCTTCGACGGCGCCGCCGCCTTCGTCCGGCTGATCGGACTGGTCGCCCGCACGCAGCTCACCCTGAGCCAGATCGATGCGCGGATTCCGCGGGCCCATGTGCTCAAGCGGGACCTGGCGACCCCCTGGGCGGTGAAGGGGCTCGTGATGCGCCGGGTCGTCGAGGCGGCCGGAGACCGCCATGTGGACACGACAGACGGCGTGCGGGTGGTGGAGGCCGACGGACGGTGGGTGATGGTGCTCCCCGACCCAGCCGAAGCCGTCACCCATCTGTGGGCGGAGGGCCCCGACGACGCCTCGGCCCAGTCCCTGCTCGACGATTGGTCGGCGGTCGTCGACAGCGCAGGTCGCTAGGGACTTCCCGAGCGGTGAGGCCGGTACGCCGGAGGGGAGCGCGGGGCCGCTTCCGGCGTGCCGGAGGGGCCATTCGGCGGTAGCGGCTGCGACGTGCGACGATGTGCGGCATGCCGCAGCAGCCCCCCGTTCGGAGCACTGGCTCCGCGCCGCCCACGCGCCCCGATGCGTCGATGTCGCTGCTGACCAACGTCATGGAGCACAGCCTCGACGACGGGTACGCGGAGGCCGCGGCACGCCGGGACGCGGAAGGCGGCGGCCTGCCCCGCACCCTGCGGGCCAAGCTCGGCCTCGCCGCCGGGCTGGTGCTGGCCGCCGCCGTGGTCACGGTGGGCGCGGCCCAGGCGCGGATATCGGCCCCGGTCGTGGCGAAGGAGCGCGAGGAGCTCATCGACCGGGTGGAGGCCGAGACCGCGGCGGTCGACGATCTCGAGGCCGGCGTGGAGCGCCTCCGCGCCGAGGTGGAGGAGCGGCAGCGCAGGGCCCTCCGGACGCAGGGCGGAGAACAGGGGGAGTTGGTTTCGCTGCTGTCGGGCGCCACCGCGGTGGAGGGGCCGGGCGTGAAGCTGGTCGTCGACGATGCCGAGTCGTCCGACCAAGGAGGCAGCGGGCCGCGGGAGAGCAGCAGCTTCTCCGACACGGGCCGGGTGCGCGACCGCGATATGCAGCGGGTCGTGAACGGACTGTGGGAGTCCGGGGCCGAGGCCGTGGCGATCAACGGGCAGCGGCTGACGGCCCTGTCGGCGATCCGTGCCGCGGGCGACGCCATACTGGTCGACAACAGGCCGCTGGTGCCGCCGTACACGGTGCTCGCGGTAGGGGACGGGAAGAGGCTGCGCACCGCGTTCCAGAACAGCGCCGACGGGCAGTACCTCCAGGTCCTGGAGGAGAGCTTCGGCATCCGGTCCAAGATCTCCGACCAGGACAGGGTGAGCCTGCCGGCGGCGACCAGCCTGATCGTACGCACAGCAGAGCCGCAGTCCGCCGACGCCGGGAACAGCGATGGGCGGGCGGCGGACGAGACAGGGAAGGGCACATCGTGATCGCCGTACTGGGCCTCGTCGTGGGAGTCGTGGTCGGACTGTTCATCCGGCCCGAGGTGCCGGCGGTCGTCGAGCCCTATCTTCCGATCGCGGTCGTCGCCGCTCTCGACGCCGTCTTCGGCGGTCTGCGGGCCATGCTCGACGGAATCTTCGTGGACAAGGTCTTCGTCGTCTCGTTCCTGTCGAACGTGGTGGTGGCCGCCCTGATCGTGTTCCTCGGCGACAAACTGGGCGTGGGCGCCCAGCTGTCGACGGGCGTCGTCGTGGTGCTGGGCATCCGGATCTTCTCCAACGCGGCCGCCATCCGGCGGCATGTCTTCCGGGCGTGAGGCCGATGAACCGCGAGCAGCACGAGAGCCGGGACGGCGACCGGGACCGCCCGCTCGACGGGAACACCGGCAGCCCCCAGAACACCGGCCACACCCAGAACACCGGCCACACCCAGAACACCGGCCACACCCAGAACACCGGCCACACCCAGAACGCCGGAGAGAGCGGGGCCGCGGTGCGGCCGGCCCACGTCGATCTTTCGAAGGAGAACCCTGCGAAGGCCGACGAGGGGGGCGCCGGCCCGGAGAGGCCGCAGGAGCCCCCCATGCCCGCGCCTGAGCTCCCGGCCGGCCGGGACGAGGGCCAGCGGACGGGCCGGCAGCGGCTGCTGGAAGGGCTCTGGCCGCCGCGCGTCACCCGTGCCCAACTCACCGTCGCCGTCCTTCTGTTCGTCCTCGGGCTCGGCCTGGCCATCCAGGTGCGCTCCACCAGCGACAGCAGTGCGCTGCGCGGTGCGCGCCAGGAGGACCTGGTGCGCATCCTCGACGAGATCGACAACCGCAGTGAGCGGCTGGAAGACGAGAAGCAGCGGCTGGAGGACCAGCGCACCGAGCTGGAGAACAGCTCCGACCAGGCGGAAGAGGCGCGTCGGCAGACGCGGCAGAAGGAGCAGCAGCTGGCGATCCTGGCCGGCACCGTCGCCGCGCAGGGACCCGGCATCACGCTCACCATCGATGACCCCCTCGGCGCGGTCGAGCCCGACGCACTGCTGGACGCCATCCAGGAGTTGCGTGCTGCCGGTGCGGAGGCCATCCAGGTCAATGACGTCCGAGTGGCAGCTGATACGTATCTCTCCGGGCGCGGCGGCGCCATACAGGTGGACGGGAAGCCGGTCTCGGCCCCGTACGCCTTCAAGGTCATCGGCAAGCCGCAGGACCTGGAGCCTGCTCTGAACATCCCGGGCGGAGTGGTGCAGACCTTGGAGAAGGAGCAGGCCACCGCCACTGTGACACGGTCGGAGAAGATCGTTGTGGACGCCTTGCGACCCGAGAAGCGGCCTGACTACGCTCGGTCGTCGTCCCGGTGAGCCGGGGGCGCATGGGGGGCTCCGGAGCCGGGCAGGAGGTAGCAGGGGGTCGCCGCATCACACAAGTGGTGCGTGGTGGAAACTGTCGGGTGGATACGGACGTTGTGAGGGTGTCCGGGTCGGCAGGTGTGTTCGTCGGGAGTTCGTCCTGCCCCACGGGCGGGTCTATTTCGGTCAAGGGGAAACGCCCGTGAAGTTGTTTGGGAAGTTGTTCGGCAAGAGCGCCCGCGAAGAAGGCGGCAGCGCCAGGCATCGCGCACCGCGCCATGGCCAGACGGATGAGCAGGGCGGAGAGCGGCCGCTCTTCCGGGACGAGGTCAATGGGGGCGGTGACATTTCGGGCGGGCCGGGCGCGTCGTCTGTTGACCCTGCCGGTGCCGGACGCATAGGTTTCGGTGAACCGTCAAGCTCGGGTACGGGTGGAGAGTTCGCCGCCGACCCGTATGCGACCAATCCCCACGCGGCCGCGCCGCGGCAGGAGGACCCGTCCATGTCGGCTCTGCCGGTTTGCACCAGGTGCGGGCACCGCAATGCCGAGGCCAGCCGCTTCTGCTCCAACTGCGGCGCGCCGCTGCGCGGAGGCGTGCCGGCGGAGCGCGCCTCGGAGACGACGTCGACGATCTCCATCTCCGGCCTCGAGGCATACGACTCCGAGATGACCGGGCAGACGGCGCTGCCGTCCCTGTCGCCCGAGGCCCAGGCCGCCGTCGACGCCCTGCCTCCCGGCTCGGCGCTGCTGGTGGTGCGGCGCGGGCCGAACTCGGGCAGCCGCTTCCTGCTGGACAGCGAGCTGACCACCGCCGGGCGCCATCCGCAGAGCGACATCTTCCTCGACGACGTGACGGTGTCCCGGCGCCATGTCGAGTTCCGCAGGGATGCCGAGGGGCGCTTCAGCGTCGCGGATGTCGGCAGCCTCAACGGCACCTATGTCAATCGCGAGCGGATCGACTCCGTGCTTCTGTCGAACGGCGACGAGGTCCAGATCGGCAAGTACCGGCTGGTCTTCTACGGGAGCCAGCGGGGCGTGTAACCCGTCAAACCCGTCAGGGAAGGCACATGCTGCGAACACCCACGGGCGGCGCCGGGAACGGCGCCGCCGCCGGGTCCGACCGGCTGATGAGCATCGGCACGGTGCTCGGGCGGCTACGTGAGGAGTTCCCCGAGGTCACCATCTCCAAGATCCGGTTTCTGGAGGCGGAAGGGCTGGTGGAGCCGCAGCGCACACCGTCGGGGTACCGCAAGTTCACCCCGGAGGACGTGGAGCGGCTCGCGCAGGTGCTGCGTATGCAGCGTGATCACTATCTTCCTCTGAAGGTCATCCGCGAGCATCTCGAGGCGCAGAGCCGCGGCGAGGAGGTACGGCTGCCGGCACCGGCCGCGCCGCGCGAGCTGCTCGACGGGGAGGCCTGGCGGGCGGACGAGGCGGCACGGCCCACGGCCGCCCGGGTCGGCCGTGCCGAACTGCTCGCCGCCGCCGAGGTGAGCGACGAAGAGCTGGACGAATGGGTCTCGTACGGGCTGATCACCCCGGATGAGGACGGCGGCTGCGACGCCGGGTCGGTCACGGTGGCGCGGCTGATCGCGGATCTGGGCAGATTCGGACTGGAGCCGCGGCATCTTCGCGCCATGAAGGCCGCAGCGGACCGGGAGGCCGGACTGGTCGAACAAGTGGTCGCCCCGCTGCGGCGGCACCGGAATCCGCAGACCAGAGCGCATGCGGAGGCCACCGCCAGGGAGCTGGCGGCGCTGTCGGTGCGGCTCCATGCGGCCCTTGTCCAGAGCGCGCTCGGGGTAAGGCTTCACTGATCTTGTGAGGGCCCGACTATCCAAACCTGCCGAGCACGTCCTAGGGTTACTGTGTGAACGAGCTCGACGTTGTGGGTGTCCGGGTTGAAATGCCCTCGAACCAACCGATCGTGCTCCTGCGGGAAGTGGGAGGCGACCGGTACCTCCCCATCTGGATCGGACCAGGGGAGGCGACCGCCATCGCCTTCGCGCAGCAGGGGATGGCTCCTGCCCGGCCTCTGACGCACGACCTCTTCAAGGACGTGCTGGAGGCGGTGGGCCAGGAGCTCACCGAAGTGCGCATCACAGACCTCCGGGAAGGCGTCTTCTACGCGGAGCTGGTCTTCGCCAGCGGCGTCGAGGTGAGCGCGAGGCCGTCCGACGCCATAGCGCTGGCGCTGCGCACAGGGACGCCGATCTACGGCAGTGACGGCGTGCTGGACGATGCGGGGATCGCCATCCCCGACGAGCAGGAGGACGAGGTGGAGAAGTTCCGCGAGTTCCTCGACCAGATCTCGCCGGAGGACTTCGGCACCAACAGCCAGTGACCGCACCGGCCGCCGGTGACCCTGTCGGGAGTCCTGTACGGCAGGGCCTGTCGGGTGGCCGGAGGCGGATCTCGCGGGCCGTTGAGGCGCATACGTTTCGGGCCCGCCGCGCGACCGCGCATTCGGCCACGTATTCCCTGACTTGGGGTACGGAAAACCACTCTCAGGGTGATTATCACTCGGCGTGGCGAGTGTGGCGATCGTTGACGCACCCCTGGCGACTCCCTACCGTCGAGATGGCAGGTCAAGGACGGAGGTCGGCGTGAGAAGCAGCGGCGACGGTACGGCTGGGGGCGGCCCCGGACGCAGTCCGGGGGAGAGCGGGCCGTATCCGCTTCACGACGGCGCGACCGGCGCCGATGCCGTCGACCCCGCGACGGACACCATCGGCTATCGGGGTCCCACCGCGTGCGCCGCGGCGGGCATCACCTATCGGCAGCTGGACTACTGGGCCCGCACCGGACTGGTCGAGCCCAGCGTGCGGCCTGCGTACGGATCGGGCACCCAGCGCCTCTACAGCTTTCGCGACGTCGTCGTCCTGAAGATCGTCAAGCGTTTTCTGGACACCGGTGTCGGCCTGCAGAACATCAGGGCCGCGGTCCGGCATCTGCGTGATCGCGGCTTTCGCGACCTGGAGCGCATGACGCTGATGAGCGACGGGGCGACGGTGTACGAGTGCTCCTCACCCGACGAGGTCGTCGATCTGCTCCGGGGCGGCCAGGGCGTCTTCGGCATCGCCGTGGGCGTGGTGTGGAGGGACGTGGAGGCCGCGCTCTCCCAGCTCCACGGGGAGCGGGTCGACACGGGCGAGACGCTGGTCGGGCACAATCCGGCCGATGAGCTGGCCAGGCGCAGACGCGACCGGGCGGTCTGACGTCCGGCGGAGCCCCCTTGCGGACGCCGACGACGGCGTGGACGCCGTCGTCGGACGTTGTTGTCGTTGGTGTGACGTTGTTGTCAGTGGTGTAGGGCAGCATCGATGGTGTGAGAACCGCGCCGACGATTCTGCATCTGGACATGGATGCCTTCTACGCCTCGGCCGAGCAGGCGGCGAAGCCGAGTCTGCGCGGCAAGCCGGTGGTGGTGGGAGGACTCGGTCCGCGGGGGGTCGTCGCCACCGCCTCCTACGAGGCGCGACGCTTCGGCGTGCACTCGGCGATGCCGATGGCCCAGGCCAGGCGGCTCGCGCCGAACGCCGCGTATCTGGTGCCCCGCTTCTCCCTGTACCGCGCGGTCAGCGAACAGGTGATGGAGTTGCTGGCGACGCTGTCGCCACTGGTGGAGCCGCTGAGTCTGGACGAGGCGTTCGTTGACCTCGAAGCCGGCGGCAGCGCGGACGACAGCGCGTCGGCGCAGGCGGCGGGGGAGCGGCTGCGCGCTGATATCCGCCGGGTCACCGGGCTGACCGGCTCGGTCGGTCTGGCCGGCTCCAAGATGCTGGCGAAGATCGCTTCCGAGCAGGCGAAACCGGACGGCCTGCTGCTCATCGAACCGGGCACGGAGCGGGAGCTGCTCGGGCCCCTGTCCGTGCGGACGCTGCCGGGGGTCGGGCCCGCGACGGGCGAGCATCTGCGGCGCGCCGGAATGACGACGGTCGCGGATCTGGCGGAGGCCGGCGAGGACGAACTGGTGCGCCTGGTGGGCAAGGCGCACGGGACCGCGCTGCACCATATGGCGCTGGGGCACGACGACCGGCCCGTGGTGGCGGAGCGCGATGCGAAGTCGGTGTCGGTCGAGGACACGTTCGATGTGGACCTGCACGACCGGGTGCGGGTGCGCGGCGAGGTGGAGCGGCTCGCGGAGCGGTGCGTGCACCGGCTCCGGGCCGCCGGGCGGTCCGGGCGGACCGTTGTGCTGAAAGTCCGCAGATTCGATTTTTCGACGCTCACCCGCTCAGAGACGCTGCGCGGGCCGACGGACGACCCGGCGGTGGTGCGGGAGGCCGCCGCGCGGCTGCTGGAGTCCGTGGACACGACCGGGGGCGTGCGGCTGCTGGGTGTGGGCGTCAGCGGCCTGGCCGACTACACCCAGGAGGACCTCTTCGCCCAGGCGGCGGCCGGGGAACACGAGGGAGAAGCGGGAGCTGCAGGACCGGGCGTGGCGGAGGCGTCTGCGGCCCCGCAGGGGCGAAACGAGGCCGCGGAGCCGAAGCCCGAGCCGGAGCCGCCTGCCGAGCGGCGCTGGCTGGCAGGGCATGACGTGCGCCATGCGCGTTACGGGGCGGGGTGGGTGCAGGGCAGCGGCCTCGGGCGGGTGACCGTGCGCTTCGAGGAGCCGTGGTCGCAGCCCGGGCGGGTGCGGACGTTCGCGGTCGACGACCCCGAGCTGACGCCGGCGGAGCCGCTTCCGCTGCTCCGGCCGTCCTCACCGGAGCCGGGCACGCCCCCGAGGGACGGTCTGCCCGGGCAGCCGGGCGCCGGGTGCGGCGCGAAGACCCCTTGTCAGTCGTCCTGACCCGCCACGCGGCCGAAGGAGCGGTCGCCCGAGGGCGGCGGCTGTGGAGGGCCCGCGAGGTGGAGGCCGTAGTGGTGGTAGAGCTGGAGCTCCTGCTCGGGGGAGAGGTGGCGGCCGACGCCGAAATCCGGGGCGTCCTTGATCAGGGAGCGTTCATAGGGGACGTGCAGGCTGTCGCCGACCACCTCGCTCGGCTCCAGCGGGACGAACGCGTCGCGGCTGAACAGACCCGTGCGCACGGCGGCCCACTCGGGCTCGCCCGTCGCATCGTCCAGATACACCTCGTCCACTGTCCCGATCTTGGCGCCGTCGCGGTCGTACGCCTTGCGCCCGATCAGGCTGCGCGGATCGATATCGGTCTGCACGGTCCCTCCAACAGGTCGCAACTGCTCGCTACCACTACACAACGGCAAATTCGGGGTGTCGGCCACTTGAGCGATCGGCGAGGGACCGCGCTGGTACGCTGGCAAGCGGCTGCTGACCCCGCGCGGGAGAGTCCGCCGGTGAAACCGCCGGCGGCGCCGAAGGAGCAAATCCTCCCCGGAATCTCTCAGGCAACCGGTACCGCGCGGACGAGGTCACTCTGGAAAGAAGGGCGGACGTCGGACGGCATCCGCTCTCACCGACGGTGAAAGCCGGTGCGCCCGGACACGGGCGAGCCGGTGAAGCTCTCAGGTTGAGATGACAGAGGGGGAGGGCCGTCCGGGCATCCGTGCCGCGATGCCCCTCGCAGGTCGTGTCAGACCAGGAGGCCTCCTTCATGACCGCCAACCGGATTCCGCTCTCCCAGCTGGAGCGCGGCACCCCCTTCGAGCAGCGCCACATCGGACCCGACGCCGAGGCCCAGGCCAAGATGCTGGCCCAGGTCGGCTATGGCTCCCTCGACGAGCTGACCGCCGCCGCCGTGCCCGACGTCATCAAGAGCGCGGAGGCGCTGAACCTCCCAGGCGCCCGCACCGAGGCCGAGGTGCTGGCCGAGCTGCGCGCCCTCGCGGACCGGAACAAGGTCCTTACGCCCATGATCGGCCTGGGCTACTACGGCACCTTCACCCCGCCGGTGATCCTGCGCAACGTCATGGAGAACCCGGCCTGGTACACCGCGTACACCCCGTACCAGCCGGAGATCTCGCAGGGCCGCCTCGAGGCGCTGCTGAACTTCCAGACGATGGTCGCCGATCTGACCGGCCTGCCCACCTCCGGCGCGTCGCTGCTCGACGAGGGCACCGCTGCCGCCGAGGCGATGTCGCTCGCCCGCCGCGTCGGAAAGGTCAAGGACGGCGTCTTCCTGGTCGACGCGGACACCCTGCCGCAGACCCTCGCGGTCCTGAAGACCCGCGCCGAACCGACCGGCGTAGAGATCGTCGCCGCCGATCTGAGCAACGGCATCCCGGCCGGGATCGCCGAGCGCGGCGTCTTCGGCGTGCTGCTCCAGTACCCGGGCGCCTCCGGCGCGGTCCGCGATCTGCGGCCGGTGATCGCTCAGGCCCGGGAACTCGGCGCGATCGTCACCGTCGCCGCCGACCTGCTGGCGCTGACGCTGCTCACCTCGCCCGGCGAACTGGGCGCGGACATCGCGGTCGGCACCACCCAGCGCTTCGGCGTCCCCATGGGCTTCGGCGGCCCACACGCCGGCTACATGGCCGTCCGGGAGAAGTTCGCCCGCAGCCTGCCCGGACGCCTCGTCGGCGTCTCCGTGGACGCGGACGGCGACAAGGCCTACCGGCTGGCGCTGCAGACCCGCGAGCAGCACATCCGCCGAGAGAAGGCCACCAGCAACATCTGCACCGCCCAGGTGCTGCTCGCCGTGATGGCCGGCATGTACGCGGTCTACCACGGCCCCGAGGGCCTGCGGACCATCGCCCGGCGCACCCACCGGTACGCCGCCCTCCTCGCCGAAGGCCTGACGGCAGGCGGCGTCGAGGTCGTCCACGGCGAGTTCTTCGACACCCTCACCGCCAGGGTCCCCGGCCGCGCCGCCGAGGTCGCCGCCGCCGCCCGCGAGGCGGGCGTCAACCTCCGCCTCGTCGACGCCGACCAGGTCTCCCTGGCCTGCGACGAGACCACCCGCCGCGCCCACCTCGACGCCGTCTGGTCCGCCTTCGGCGTGGCAGCCGACGTGGAGGCGCTGGACGCCACGGCCGGGGACCGGCTGCCGGCCGCCCTGCTGCGCGGTGACGAGTACCTCACCCACCCCGTCTTCCACGAGCACCGCTCCGAGACCGCGATGCTGCGCTATCTGCGCCGGCTCGCCGACCGCGACTACGCGCTGGACCGCGGCATGATCCCGCTCGGCTCCTGCACCATGAAGCTGAACGCGACGGCCGAGATGGAACCGGTGACCTGGCCGGAGTTCGGCCAGATGCACCCCTTCGCCCCCGTCGAGCAGGCCCAGGGCTACCTCACGCTCATCCACGAGCTGGAGGAACGTCTCAGCGAGGTCACCGGCTACGACAAGGTGTCCATCCAGCCCAACGCCGGCTCCCAGGGCGAGCTGGCCGGACTCCTCGCCGTACGCGCCTACCACCGGGCAGGCGGCGACGAGCAGCGCACCATCTGCCTCATCCCGTCCTCCGCGCACGGCACCAACGCGGCGAGCGCCGTGATGGCCGGCATGAAGGTCGTCGTCGTGAAGACCGCCGACGACGGCGAGATCGACGTCGCGGACCTGCGCGCCAAGATCGAGCAGTACCGCGACGAGCTGGCCGTGCTGATGATCACGTACCCGTCCACGCACGGCGTGTTCGAGGAGCACGTCGCCGACATCTGCGCCCGGGTGCACGAGGCCGGCGGCCAGGTGTACGTCGACGGCGCCAACCTCAACGCGCTGGTCGGGCTGGCCAAGCCGGGCAAGTTCGGCGGCGACGTCTCCCATCTGAATCTGCACAAGACCTTCTGCATTCCGCACGGCGGCGGCGGGCCGGGCGTCGGCCCCGTCGGTGTGCGCGCCCACCTCGCCCCGTACCTGCCCAACCATCCGCTGCAGCCGACGGCCGGCCCGGAGACGGGCGTCGGCCCGATCTCGGCTGCCCCGTGGGGCTCGGCGGGCATCCTGCCGATCTCCTGGGCGTACGTCCGGCTGATGGGCGGGGAAGGCCTCAAGCGCGCCACCCAGGTGGCGGTGCTCGCGGCCAACTACATCGCCAAGCGCCTCGAGCCGCACTACCCGGTGCTCTACACCGGTCCCGCCGGACTGGTCGCCCACGAGTGCATCGTCGACCTGCGGCCGATTTCCAAGGCGACCGGCGTCAGCGTCGACGACATCGCCAAGCGGCTGATCGACTACGGCTTCCACGCGCCGACGATGTCGTTCCCGGTCGCCGGGACGTTGATGATCGAGCCGACCGAGAGCGAGGACCTGGGCGAACTCGACCGCTTCATCGACACGATGATCGCGATCCGCGGAGAGGTCGAGAAGGTCGCCGGCGGCCAGTGGCCCGCCGAGGACAACCCGCTGCGCAACGCCCCGCACACGGCGGCCGCTCTGGGCGGTGCGTGGGAGCACCCGTACAGCCGCGAGGAAGCGGTCTTCCCGGCCGGGGTGAGCGCCGCGGACAANGCGAGGAAGCGGTCTTCCCGGCCGGGGTGAGCGCCGCGGACAAGTACTGGCCGCCGGTGCGCAGGATCGACGGCGCGTTCGGCGACCGCAACCTGGTCTGCTCCTGCCCCCCGCTGGAGGAGTACGACGGCTGACGCGGCGCGCACGCGGCAGTCGCAGCCCGTACGGCGGGGCCGGCCCGGAGAACTGAACTCTCCGGGCCGGCCCCGCCGGTCTTCCGCCCGCCTTCGACGGCGGTCCGCTCAGGCGGCCGTCATCACCGTGCCCGCCGCCAGCGGCCGGTGCGGTGCGATGATCTGCCCGTCCGGCAGCAGTTCACCGGTGTCCTCGAACAGCAGCACGCCGTTGCACAACAGGCTCCACCCCTGCTCCGGGTGGTGTGCGACGAGTCGTGCCGCCTCGCGGTCGGCGGAGTCGGCTGACGGACAGGGCGGTTGGTGCTGGCACATGGCGGGGATCTTTCGCTGCGGTGTGATGTCTGTGCTGCGGATCTCGGAGCTGTTCATGCCGTCCCCCGTGTGTGTGTCGGTCTGCTCCCAGTGTTGCCCCACGGGCGTCAATCCGCAGGGATTTCGCGACAGCGCTTCCTACTGCATAGGGACGTGTCACCCGCGCGGACGGTTCAGTTCAACTGCACTGTCCTTTCGGATGGTTCGCAGTGGCCGGTACGGGCTAGTCATTCGCCGTCCCGCAGCGGCGGGTCACGGGCCAGTCGCGCGCCCCGCGGCCGCTCGGGCCGCGGGGCGCACAAGGAGGCGGTCAGGCGGTCTGGCCGAGCAGCGGCCCCGGGGTGAGCCGGAGCGTCATCACCGGCAGCAGATCCGCCACTCGGCGGGGCCGGTGAGCCGCGATGCCCGGCGGGGCCGGGGCGAGCGGCACCAGGACGTCCGTGGGCGCGGGCACTCCTGCCGAGGCGTCGGCTTCCGTGTCCCGGTGGAGCCACAGGGTGAGCATGTACAGCTCCGGCACGGACAGCAGCCGCGGCTGGAAGGACGTCCCCATGGACCCGGCCATGGATTCGGCCTGCTGCAGGGCGCGCTCGGTGGAGCCGAGGTAGGGCCCTTCGAAGAAGTGGGAGAACACCCAGCCGTCGGGCGTCAGCATGGTCTCCGCGGCGGCCACGGCGCGTCCGCCGCCGCGGATGAGGAAACGCCATCCGGCGAGGCGGGTGCAGGGGGTGCGCCCGGCCGGGGTGATCTGGTCCAGGACGTGTACGGGAAGGGGGAGTTCGGGCGTCAGCGGCCCTTGGGCGGACCGTAGGGCGGGAGTGCGGTCCTCGCGGACGGCGGTTGGGGAGCCGAGTGCCGCGAGGACGCTGCGCAGGGCGGGGGCGGGGGCCGGGGGGATGTGCAGCGGCATGGTGGGTCGCCTCTCACGTCGGAGACACGGTGGAGCGGGGGGCACGTTCGGACGGCGCTGTCGGAGTGCGGGGTCAGAGGGGGCCGGAAAGAGCCATCGGGCCCTCGGCGGGACGCCAACTCTCTGCCTCGTTCGCGAAGTTTATACGACACGTGTTCACAGGGTGTTTCGGCTAGCGCCTGCGCATATTGCGGGCAAGGCGGAATCCGGCCTGCAGAATGTGCTGTTTCTGTGGATTCTGAGAAGGCATCTGCACGGTGGCCTGCAAAGTACTCTCCGGCGTGGTAGGCCGAAATCAACCGGCGCAATTCACTTGGCATCCGGCGTCGATATGTGCACTTCCTGCCATGCCACTGGAATGTGCCCTCTGATCCCTTCTTCCAGCCTACCGTCCGCCGGCCTTCCGCGGGGCGTTATCGATCAGTCAGTCTGGGCATTATCGTCCGTGACGCGAGCGGCCTGTGCCGCGTGGCTGCCCACTCGGGGAGGGACGCTTCGATGGGTGAGAAGGTCGAGGGATGCGACCTGCACGATCGGCATATGTACCGGCGGAAGCTGCATGACTGCCTCGAGGGGCTCGGCAGACTGCTGGCCCAGAAGAGGTTCGACCGCCCCCGGAATCTCATGGGACTCGAGATCGAGCTGAATCTGGCGGGGCCCGACGGCATGCCGAGGATGATGAATGCCCAAGTGCTGGAGCGCATCGCAAGCCAGGATTTCCAGACCGAGCTGGGGATGTTCAATCTCGAAGTGAACATCGTGCCCCACCGGCTCGTGGGACGCGTTCTCGACCAGCTTGCCGAGGAGTTGCGCACAGGTCTTGGATACGCCCACCGCAAGGCCGTGGAACTCGGCGCGGGAATTGTGATGATCGGCATTCTGCCCACCCTCGCCCAGCACGATCTCGTGTCCGCGAACCTCTCGGAATCCGACCGGTACACACTGCTCAACGATCAGATCGTCACCGCGCGCGGTGAGGACTTCGCGCTCGACATCGCCGGAGTCGAGCGGCTGAGCTGTACCGCGACGTCGATCGCCCCCGAAGCCGCCTGCACCTCCGTACAGCTCCACCTCCAGGTCACGCCGACGCGTTTCCCGGATGTGTGGAACGCGGCCCAGGCGGTGGCCGCCGTGCAGATAGCGATGGGGGCCAACTCGCCCTTTCTGTTCGGCCGGGAGCTGTGGCGCGAGTCCCGCCCGCCGCTGTTCCTGCAGGCGACCGACACCCGTCCGCCCGAACTCCAGGCCCAGGGTGTGCGCCCCAGGACCTGGTTCGGCGAGCGCTGGGTGACATCCCCGTACGAGCTGTTCGAGGAGAATCTGCGCTACTTCCCCGCACTCCTGCCGATCTGCGACGAGGAGGAGCCGCTGCGGGTCATCGAGGCGGGAGGCGTGCCGAAGCTGCATGAACTCGCCCTGCACAACGGCACCGTCTACCGCTGGAACCGTCCGGTGTACGGAGTGGTCGACGGAGTCCCCCATCTGCGGGTCGAGAACCGGGTGCTGCCCGCGGGGCCCACGGTCACCGACGTCATCGCCAACGCGGCCTTCTACTACGGCCTGGTGCGCGCCCTCGCCGACGAGTCGCGGCCGGTGTGGCACCGGCTGCCCTTCGCCGCCGCGGCCGAGAACTTCGATCTCGCATGCCGGCACGGCATCGACGCGGAGCTGCGCTGGCCGCGTCCCGGCCGGGGCGGAGGCGTCACCACGGTGCCCGCCGTCAAGCTCGTACGCGACGAGCTGCTGCCGCTCGCGGCCGCGGGCCTCGACGCCTGGAACGTCGAGTCCGCCGACCGCGATCTGTATCTGGGCGTCATAGAGGAGCGCTGCCGACGGCGGATCAACGGGGCGTCCTGGCAGACGGAGTGCTACTACCGCGCGCTCGAGGCCGGGCTTGAACGGGAGGCCGCGCTGGCGGCCGTGACCCGGCGCTACTGCGCGCTGGCACAGGAGGGGGAGCCCGTGCACTCCTGGCCCGCCGGTCCGCCGTAGGCCGTTCCCGGGGGCGTAATCCCGCCCCGCCCCCTCCCGCAAGCCGGGGGCAGGCGCTCGTATACCCCCACACCCCGGGTACGGCCTTGGGCCGTGTCGCAGACCTCCCCCGGGCTTTGCCCGGGAGGTGTCCCCAGACGGGCTGGGATGCGATGCAGCCGGATTCCAGCCCCGCGGGCGCGGGTTCCGGGGCGGAGCCCCGGTCACGGGAAGGGGCGGGCCGGGGGAGAAGACCCCGGCCGCGGATTCGCCGCACCCGGCGGAGTGGTCCGCGCCGCCGTCGGGCAAGCTGTGACCTCACGGGGAACCGGTACGGGACTACCCTACGGAGGCACGTGTGCGGCTGAGAGCGGCGGGACGGGTGGCTGAGACTTCTCTTCACGACGGCGTCCGTCGACGGATCCTGACGCAGGAGACCATCCTGGTGCTGGCGCTCTCGCTGGGCGCGAGCGCGGTGTCGGCGCTGATCAGCTTTATCGGTTCGGTGACCCGGCCAGGCGGGCTCAAGGACCAGGCCGCCACGCTCAACACCTCGTACGCGCCCGGCCGGCCGTGGCTCGACCTGGCCTGGCAGCTCTTCGGCATCGCGACCGCCCTGGTGCCGGTGGCGCTCGTGGCCCATCTGCTGCTGCGCGAAGGGGCCGGGATGCGCGCCATCGGCTTCGACTTCGCGCGGCCCTTCTCCGATCTCGGGCGGGGCGTCCTGATCGCCGCGGGCATCGGCAGCACCGGGCTCGCCCTCTACCTGGGTGCCCGCGCGGGCGGCTTCAATCTGACGGTCGTGCCGGAGAACCTGCCCGACGTGTGGTGGAAGTTTCCCGTCCTGATCGCCTCGGCGCTGCAGAACTCCATCGTGGAGGAAGTCATCGTCGTCGGCTATCTGCTGCGCCGGCTGGACCAGTTGGGGTGGTCGCCGTGGGCCGCGCTGGCCGCGAGCTCGGTTCTGCGCGGTTCGTACCACCTGTACCAGGGGATCGGCGGCTTCCTCGGCAATATGGCCATGGGTGTGGTGTTCGTGCTGCTGTATCGGCGTTGGGGGCGGGTCGGGCCGCTGGTCGTCGCCCATGCGCTGCTCGACATCGTGGCGTTCGTGGGGTACGCGCTCCTGGCGGGCGAGGTGAGCTGGCTGCCGACCGCCTGACGCGGTGCGGGAACCCCGTGGGCGTACGGCATTGAGGCCGTACGCCCACGGGACATACGGTCAGGGCACGGTCAGCAGCTCGCCGTCGATCACCGTCACGGCGCGGCCGGTCAGCAGGGTGCGGTCGCCGCGCAGTTCGGTCCTGACGAGTCCGGAGCGGGCCGACGCCTGGAGGCCGGTCAGCTCGTGCCGGCCGAGCCGTGCCGACCAGAACGGGGCCAGCTCGGTGTGTGCGCTGCCCGTGACGGGGTCCTCGTCGATGCCCATGAGGGGGAAGAACCCGCGGGAGACGAAGTCGTAGCCGGCGGCCGGGTCCGCGGCCGCCGCAGTGACGATCACGCCACGTTCGGAGAAGGCGGTCAGCCCCGCGAGGTCCGGTGCGAGGCTCCGCACGGTCTCCTCGTCGGCCAGTTCCACGAGCAGATCGCCGACGTGCGGGGCGGTTCCATGGGCGGAGATCACCTTTGCGCCGAGCGCCTGGGACAGGCCGTCCGGGATCTGCACCGCGGTCACCGACGAGGTGGGGAAGTCCAGGGTGAGCGTGCCGTCGTCATGGGCGGTGGCGGACAGGACGCCGCAGCGCGCGGCGAACCGCACCGTGCCGGTCGCGACGCCCGCGGAGTGCAGCACATGGGCGGTGGCGAGCGTCGCATGGCCGCACATGTCGACCTCGGTGACAGGGGTGAACCAGCGCAGCGCCCAGTCGGCCTCGCCGCCGGCCGGCAGGGGATGTGCGAAGGCGGTCTCGGAGAGATTCACCTCCGCCGCCACGCTCTGCAGCCAGGCGTCGTCGGGGAAGCCGTCGGGGCCGAAGAGCACGACTCCCGCGGGGTTGCCGGTGAAGGGCCGGTCGGTGAACGCGTCGACGATTCGAATCCGCATGAGGGGGACGGTAGACGCAGGACATGGCTCTGGACCAAGGCCAATCCGGGTGCACTGGCCTCGATGTTTGTCGTAAGAACTATCCCGATATATCGTTGACGCATCGCGACAGATCAACGATGGAAGGAGTGTGTGATGCGTTCGCAGGGACACGGGCAAGGTCATGGCCGCGGGCATGGACACTGCGGGCCCGGCCATCAGGGCTGGGGCGAGTACGAGGGGCGGCGTGGCGCCTTCGGTCCGTTCGGGCCGCCGTTCGGCGGGCCTTTCGGGGGTCCGTTCGGTGGCGGCCGCGGTCGCGGCGGCGGCCGGGGGAGGGCGCGGCGCGGTGATGTGCGCGCCTCGATCCTGGCGCTGCTGAAGGACCGGTCCATGCACGGCTACGAGATGATCCAGGAGATCGTTGAGCGCAGCGGCGGGGCCTGGCGGCCCAGTCCCGGTTCGGTCTATCCGACGCTCCAGCTCCTGGAGGACGAAGGGCTGATCGTCAGTGAGAGCGAGGGCGGCAAGAAGCTGTTCACGCTCACCGAGTCCGGCCGGGCCGAGGCCGAATCCGGGCCGGAGGCGCCGTGGGAGGAGGCCGGGCGCGGAGTCGACTGGGAGACGGTCAACGAGATCCGGCAGGCCGGCTTCGGTCTGATGGAGGCGTTCGGGCAGGTATGGAAGACCGGGGACGCCGACCAGCGGCAGAAGGCCGTGGCCGTGATCAACGAGGCGCGTAAGAAGCTCTATCTCATCCTCGCCGACGAGCACTGACGGCCGGCGGTCCGGGGGTTCGGTGCGCCGGCGCACCGAACCCCCGGACCGCGCCGGTCAGCTGACGAGGGCGGCCAGGTTGCGCAGCGACTCGTCGAGGGCTGCGGACGCGGAGTCCTTGAGTTTGCCCGCCATCAGGGAGACGGCCGCACCGGTGAACTCCCCCTCGACTCGGACCCGGGTGGCCTCGCCGTCCGGCGTGAGCGCATACCGCATGCCGAGGCTGACGCCCATCGGCCCCTTGCCCCTGGTGGCGAAAACCCGGGCCGGCTCCAGCTCGCACACCGTCCAGGCCACCTCTGCCGGGAAGCCCATGAGCCTCATGTTCTCCGTGAAGTCCGCCCCGATCTCGAGTGCGGCGGGCCCGCCGCCGGGGAAGCCGGTGTGCGTGGAGTTCCACTGGCCGTACGAGGGGAAGTCGGTGAGCCGGGCCCATACCTTCTCGGCCGGCGCTGCGATCCTCGCCTCGGCGCTGACCTCGGCCATGCGACCACCTCTTCCTTCGGCGGGTTGCGGTGCCGCGGACGGTAGCCGGGGCGGCGGCAACGCACAATACTGACGAGCCGTCAGCTTTGCTCGGCCGGCCGTGTGGCTCCCGGGTCGCCAGATCTCGGCCGAGTCGAACCGGTCGCCGGCCCGTGGATCAGGCCCCTCGCCATGGCGGCCGAAGGCGGCCCGGCACAGATCGGCGGGGAGCGTCGGGAGCGCGTAGACCCGGTGGACGTACTGCCGTCCGTCTCCGGCAAGCAGTGCGACCATCCAGCACATGCCCGCCGGGACGCGCGTCGGGTGTGCACCGGTTGCCCTGAGGGCGCGCGGCGGGGCGATGCGCGCCCCCAGGGGAGAAGTGGCGCGATCTCATCCGCAAGGAGGAGGAACCGGTCGACCGTGCACGACTTCCGTGGGAGGGCGAAATGCTTCCGCGCGCGGACGTGCGGACTGCGCGGAGCTGATGGGGTGGGAGGTGTGCACTTCCCCATCCCGCGAATGCCCGGCCGGTCCGCCGCCCGCCCTGCCGAGGGCGATGACTGCTTCGGTGCTTTCGACGCCCGACTGGCCACGGTGATCGCGGGGGCCCGCAGAAGGGCGCAGCGCGACGGGGACCGGCAGATCGACACGGCGCACCTGCTGCACTCGCTGCTCGAGTGGGATCCCGAGGCCCGGGCGGCGCTGGGCGGTGAACGGCAGATCGCGCGGGTGCTCGGCTATCTCGTCCAGCGCAGCATCGGCTACGGACTGCGCTGGCAGGGCTCAGTGGAGGACTCCGGCGCCCTGCCCGTGGTGAACGCGGCGGCGGACGGGCGCGGGTGCCCGGGATGGTCGCCCGCGGCGACGGCCGCGATGAGGGCGGCGGGGGAGCGTGCTCGGCTGCGTAAGGCCGGGTATGCCGACGGCGTCGATCTTCTCGTCGGTCTTGCCGCCGACCCCGAGTGCCGCGCGGTGGAGGTGCTCGGCAGGGCGGGCGTGGACGCCGCGCAGCTGACGTAGTGGATCGCTCGGGGCCGCAGGCGCATCGGTGAGCTGCGCCCCAGCCGTCTCGACATGTGTCACAGGGGTGACGGTCCTGACGGGTGCTGCCATGATGTGCCGATGCACGCGTCTGAGAAGAGGAGCGCCGGCCTGGGACTCGCCCTGGGCTCCGCGTTCGCGTTCGGCGGTTCGGGGGTCGCGGCCAAGCCGCTGATCGAGGCCGGGCTCGACCCGCTGCACATGGTGTGGCTGCGGGTGGCCGGTTCTGCGCTGGTGATGCTCCCGCTGGCCTGGCGTCACCGGGACCTCGTCCGCCGCAGGCCCGCGCTGCTGGCCGGCTTCGGTCTCCTCGCCGTGGCGGGCGTCCAGGCCTGCTACTTCGCGGCGATCTCCCGCATTCCGGTCGGTGTGGCGCTGCTGATCGAGTATCTCGCCCCGGCGCTGGTGCTGGGCTGGGTCCGTTTCGTCCAGCGACGGCCGGTCACCCGCGCCGCGGCCGTGGGCGTCGTGCTCGCCGTCGGCGGACTTGCGTGCGTGGTCGAGGTCTGGGCGGGGCTCGGCTTCGACGCCGTGGGGCTGCTGCTCGCCCTGGGCGCGGCCTGCTGTCAGGTCGGCTACTTCGTCCTCTCCGATCAGGGCGGCGAGTCGGACCGGGACGGTGGGTCGGACCGGGACGGTGGGTCGGACCAGGGCGGCGACGAGGCGAACCGGGCGGACCCGCTCGGGGTGATCGCCTACGGCCTGCTCGTCGGCGCGGCGGTGCTGACCGTGATCGCCAGGCCCTGGGCCATGGACTGGCGACTCCTCGCGGGCGGCGCGGATCTCGGCGGGACGCGGGTGCCCGCGGTGCTGCTGCTCTGCTGGGTCGTGCTGATGGCGACGGTGCTCGCGTACATCACCGGAGTCGTCGCGGTGCGCAGGCTCTCGCCGCAGGTGGCGGGCGTGGTGGCGTGTCTGGAGGCGGTCATCGCCACCGTGCTGGCGTGGGTGCTGCTGCACGAGCACCTGTCCCTGCCGCAGATCCTGGGCGGCGCAGTGGTCCTGGCGGGCGCCTTCATCGCCCAGTCCCAGACCCCGAGGCCGCCGTCCGGCCCGGTGGCCGGAAGCGGGACGGACGGCGACGCGGACCTCGCCGCCGAAACCGGGTTGGACCGCGAACGGGCCGAGGCATAGGGTGCCGACCATGCATTCGACTGTGCTTCCGCCTCCCGCCGCCTGACGCGGGCGGAGGTCACTTCTCCTTCGAGAACAGAGCTCGGGGTGTCCCCGAGCGGCTTGTCGCTGCCCGTGCGCCGGAGCCAAACGATCAGCCGTTCTGTTCTTCATCCGGAGAAGTCACATGTCGAATTCCTCGTCGTATGCCCTTGTCGGCACGGTGCCCGTGGGGCGCAGCCTCGCCTTTCTGGTCGTCGCCGGCCTGGCGTGGGGCACCGCGGGCGCGGCTGCCTCGCTGGTCTACGAGTCCAGCGATCTCGGCCCTCTCGCCCTGTCGTTCTGGCGCTGCGCCGGAGGGCTGGCGCTGCTCCTCGCCGTCCTCGCGGTACGGAGGCGGGGCGCGTCCCATGCTGCCGCCGTCACCGACGCAGCAGCAGCAGCCGTCGAGCCCAGGCGTCGGCGCGTGCTGCGCATCGCGGCGACCGGGATCGGTCTGACCGTCTTTCAGAGCGCCTACTTCGCCGCCGTCGAAGCGACGGGGCTCGCCGTGGGCACGGTCGTCACCCTCGGCGCGGGGCCTGTGCTGATCGCACTGGGCGCACGCCTCGCCCTGGGTGAGCGGCTGGGGGCCGGCGGCGTGTGCGCCGTGGGCGGCGCTCTCGCGGGTCTCGGTGTGCTGGTGCTCGGAGACGGCGGTGCGACGGTGCGGCCCGTGGGCGTGGCCCTGGCACTGCTGTCGGCCGCCGGGTACGCGGCGGTCACGTTGCTGACGCGTTGGCTGGGCCGGACCGGACGTGGCGGGGACGTGCTGGCCACGACCGCGTGGGCGTTCGCGGTGGGGGCGGTCGGGCTGATGCCCATGGCGCTGGCGGAGGGGCTGCTGCCGACGACGGACGATCCGGCGCGCGTGGTGTGGCTGCTGGTCTATGTCGCCGCCGTGCCGACCGCGCTGGCATACGCGCTGTACTTCGCCGGTGCTGCCGTGGTACGCGCCGCGACCGTCTCGGTGGTGATGCTCCTGGAGCCGGTCAGCGCCGCCGTGCTCGGGGTCGCCCTGCTGGGGGAGCGGCTGACGGTGTCGCTGGGCGCGGGTGCGGTGCTGCTCCTGGGGGCGGTGGCGGGGCTGGCCGCCGCGGAGGCGCGTGCCGCCTGACGGGGCTGGGGGCTTAGCCCCCAGCCTCCCCGGGCGGGGAGCCCGTCGTGGACCCTCCGGGTGCCCGTCAGCCAGCGGGCAGGTACGACGGCAGGGGCGTGTCCGCGTCCCTCTCCGCGGGGACGGGAGCGCCATACCGGGGATTCAGGGGAAGCACGCCCGACCAGTGGGGGAGGGCCAGGTCCTCGGGGTCGTCGTTGGGGGCGCCGGTGCGGAGCTTGGCCGAGACCTCCGTGAGGTCGATGCGGAGTACGGCGGTCGCGGCGAGTTCCCTGGCGTCGGCGGGGCGGCAGTCCGCGGCGCGGCCCGGGACCGCGTGGTCGACCAGGGCGTCGAGCGCCGTGCGCTTCTCGGCGGGGTCGGTGACCTGGCGGGCGGCGCCGTGGACCACGACGGAGCGGTAGTTGACCGAATGGTGGAAGGCGGACTTGGCCAGCACCAGACCGTCGACGTGGGTCACCGTGACGCAGACGGGCAGTCCGGGGTCCGTTCTGCCGGCCATCCGCAGCGGGCGGGAGCCCGTCGAGCCGTGGACGTACAGGCGGTCGTCCATGCGCGCGTAGAGCGTCGGGAGCACCACGGGCGCGCCGTCGCGGACGAAGCCGAGATGGCAGACGAATGCCTCGTCGAGTATCGAGTGGACCAGCTCGCGGTCGTAGCCGACCCGCTCCTTGGCACGCGTGGGTACGGTCCGCTCGGTCGGGGTGTAGGACTCCATTTGCCTTCCTTTATTGCACTAGTGCATAATTGGCTTTGTGCTAGGAGAGTATCGGATCGTTGGGCGGCGCGCATCGGAGATCGTCACCTCGGTCGAGCGAGGGGTCGGCGCCGGAGAACTGAAGCCGGGGCAACTGCTGCCGCCCATGAGGGAGTTGGCCGTTGCGCTCGGCGTCAACCCCAATACGGTGGCGGCCGCCTACCGGACGCTTCGCGAACGCGGAGTGATCGAGACGGCCGGGCGCCGGGGCAGCCGGATCCGCTCGCGGCCTGCGAGCACCGCCCGCGGCACGATCAGGGTCGAAGCCCCGCCGGGTGTGCGGGACGTGGGCCAGGGCAACCCGGACCCCTCGCTGCTCCCGCCCCTGCACGAAGCGCTCGCCGAGGCCGCGCGGCAGTACGCCGAGCGGCCGGGGCTGTACGGACAGGACCCCGTCGACCCCCGGTTCGCCGCACTTGCACGAGCGGCGCTGGACGCCGACGGCGTGCCGGACGGGCCCATCGCGGTCACGTCCGGTTCGCTGGACGCCGTCGAAAGGGTGCTCACGGCCCATCTCAGGCCCGGTGACCCGGTCGCCGTCGAGGACCCCGGATGGGGAAGTCTGCTCGATCTGATCCCGGCGCTCGGCATGAAGCCCGTGCCGGTGGCCCTCGACGACGAAGGGCCGCTGCCCCGGGAGTTGGACCGGGCGCTCGCCGCGGGCGCCCGGGCGCTGATCGTCACCGACCGGGCGCAGAACCCCACCGGCGCCGTCCTCGGCCCGGACCGCGCCGAGGAACTGCGTGCGGTGCTCACGCGCCACCCCGCGACCCTGCTGATCGAGGATGACCACGGACACGCCTTCGTCGACGAGCCCCTGCACCCGCTCGCCGGGGCCACGGACAGCTGGGTGTTCGTACGCTCCACGGCCAAGGCGTACGGCCCGGACCTGAGAGTCGCCGTGCTGACCGGTGACGCCGTCACCGTCGACCGGGTCATGGGCCGGCTCGGTCTCGGCCCGGGGTGGGTCAGCCGGCTGCTGCAGCAGGCCGTCGCCCATCTGTGGGCGACCGGGGCCGTCGATCCGCGGGCCGTCGCGCGCGCGTACGGAGAGCGGCGCGACGGACTCGTACGGGCGCTGGCCGCCAGGGGGGTGTCCGCTCACGGCCGCAGCGGGATGAACGTATGGGTGCCGGTCCCCGACGAGACGGGCGCGGTCGCCCGGCTGCTGCAGTCGGGCTGGGCGGTCGCGCCGGGTGCGCGCTTCCGGATCGCCTCGCCCCCGGGGGTTCGGTTCACCGTCTCGGACCTCACGTTGGACGACATCGGGCCGGCGGCGGACGCGGTGGCCGCGGCGGTGGCGCCGGCGGCGGCGCGCGGTTACGGCTGACCTGCGGGAACAACCGGGGCCCCGCCCCAGGTCCGTTGCGGGGGCTCCGCCCCCAGGCCCCCGCTCCTCAAGCGCCGGAAGGGCTGGGTTGTGGGGGCCGCTGCACCCCGTGTGTCGGAGGGGTTGGGTTGTGCGGGCTCTCCTGCCCGGTCGGCGGTGGGGTTCGGCAGTGCCGGGAAGGGCAGTTGAGCCTGCTGGGCGCCTGCTGGGGGCTCCGGGCGGAGTCCGGGGGAGTCAGCTGGGGGACTTTGAGCACACGGCAGAAGGCGGTACGGGGGTCTGCGGGCCTGACCCCGGACCGGAAGTCCGCCCCGATGCGGTCCCTTCGGACGGGGACCGCCGGGTGTGCCGGTCGGTCCGAGTGGTCGGCACGGGCCGTCGCGCGGGCGAGCGCCTGGAGCCTCTGAACCACCGCTCCGCCGACTCCCGGGAGGCGTCGGCGGCCGACCGGCCGGTGCGCTGGACGCCGGAAGGCCTGAGCGAGGCGGCGGGCCGCCAGCGGCGCGCGGTCGCAGCGGCGTGCGCCTTCGTTCCGCTCTGCGTCAGTGCCGCACCCGCCAGCACGATCAGCGCACCCACGGGTGTGTTCCAGCTCAGCCGCTCGCCCAGCAGCGCCACACCCGCCGCCGTCGCGATGACCGGGATGAAGTACGTGACCATCTGCGCCGTCGTCGGACCGACCTCCGCCACCAGTCCGTACTGCACCAGCATCGCAAGACCCGTGCCCAGCGCGCCGAGCGCGACCACGGCGAGCAGCGGCCCCGTGGGGAGCTCCGGCGGCAGGGCGGTGAACAGCGGGGTGACCACCGCCAGTTGCAGCGTCGCCAGCAGCAGCTGCGCCCCGGCCAGCGAAAGATGGGAGTGGGTGCTGCCCGCCAGAGTGCGGCGCACGTAGATCCAGCCGATCGGATAGCTCAGCGAGGCCAGCAGGGCCATGGCCGTGCCGCCCGTCTCCAGTCCGGAGAAGCCCTGCCAGACGCCGAGCACGGTGAGTACCCCGAGGAAGCCGAGGCCGAGGCCGGCGACTCGGCGGCGGGTCGGGCGGTCCTCCGACAGGGCGACCAGCGACAGCGCCATGCCCCACAGCGGCGAGGTGGCGTTGCAGATGCCGGCCAGCGTCGAGGGGATCGTCTGCTCGGCATAGGCGAAGAGCGAGAACGGCAGGGCGTTCAGCAGGAAGCCGGCGACGGCCAGGTGGCCCCAGGTGCGCACCCCGCGCGGCAGTCGCTGTCGCCGCACCGCCATCGCGACCGCGAGTACCGCCGTACCGAAGAGGACACGCCCGAAGGACACTTGCAGCGGCGGGAACGCCTCGGTGCCGATCTTGATGAGCAGAAAGCTGAAGCCCCACACGAGGCACAGCAGGGCGAAGCGGATGCGCCAGTTCACGGTCATGGCGTCCAGCATCAGGGTCATAAACTTTTAGGACAAGCGAGATTTGTTTGAGATTTTCGCGTAGCATTGCTTACATGTTGAATCTGGAGCGCCTGCGCACCCTCGACGCCCTCGCACGGCACGGCTCGGTCAGCGGCGCGGCCGAAGGGCTGCATGTGACCACCTCCGCGGTCTCGCAGCAGATGTCCAAGCTCGAACGGGAGGTCGGCCAGCAGCTGGTGGCGAAGAACGGCCGGGGGGTCCGCCTCACCGACGCAGGGCAGCTGCTCGCCGACCATGCCGCGCGCATTCTCTCCCAGGTGGAGCTCGCCCAGGCGGACATCGAGGCGCAGCGCGGCCAGGTCGTCGGCGAGGTGCGGATAGGGGCTTTCCCGACGGCCGCGCGCGGGCTTTTCCCCGGCGCGGTGTCCCGGCTGCGCACCGCGCATCCCGATCTGCGTGTGCGGACGAGGGAGCTGGAGCCCGAGCTCGGCATCAGGGCGGTGATGCGCGGAGATCTCGACCTCGCAGTGGTGCTCGACTGGAGCAATCGCCGACTGCCCGTGCCCGCCGGGCTCGCCCAGGCCCAGCTCGTCGACGACGCCCCGGACGTCGCCATGCCCGCCGCGCACCCCCTCGCCGCACGGCGGGAAGTGGACCTGGAGGAGTTCGCGGACGACGAGTGGGTCTCCTGGCCGGAGGGCGAGTTCTGCCATGACTGGCTGGTTTTCACTCTGCGTGCCAGAGGCATCGAACCGCGCATCTCGCATCTCGCGGCCGAGCACCACACACAGCTCGCACTGATCGCCGCGGGTCTCGGGGTGTGCGTCACCCCCCGGCTGGGGCGCGGCCCGGTGCCGGAGGGCGTCGTGCTCGTCCCCGTACGCCAGCGGATGCTCCGTCATGTGTACGCGGTATGGCGGGCGGACGCCGACCGCCGGCCGTCGATCAGGGCGGCGGTGGAGGTCCTTCGCGAGGCGGCGACCGAGCGGCCCGCCCCTACAGCTTCCTGAAGTCCCAGGACGTGATGGCGTCCGGCGTCAAACGCAGCCATGCGTGGCGGCCGTCGTGCGGCATCGCGTCCAGACCGAAGTGCTTCCGGGCGAACAGCCTCTCGGGAGCCGTCAGCTCCGGGCACGGTGCGCCGGTGCGCGGGGCCTCGCCGACGAAGGACGCCGTCCCCGACAGTTCGACACCGCGCAGTTCGCCGTACTCCTCGCCGGCGTCCACGACGACCGCCAGCCGGGGGTCGCGACGCAGCTCGGCCCAGCGGCGGCTGCGCGTGAGCGAGTACAGCCACAGCGATCCCGAGTCCCAGACGAACCACAGGGGGCTGACATGCGGGCGGCCGTCAGCGGAGGCCGTCGCCACACGGCAGGTGCGCTGCTCGGCCAGGAAGGCGTCCAGTTCGGCAGGGCTCATCATGATGCGGCGGCTGCGGCGCTGTGTGACGGCCATCTGCGGGCTCTCCCTCACTTCTGACGGTATGTCAGAAAGCATGGATGCTCTTCCGCCGTCGCGCAATGCCGGTTACTGTCGCCGCCCGTGTCCCTGTCCGTGTCGTCCCTGTCCCCGTCCGTGCCTGTGACCCTGCCCGAGCCGCCTTGAGGGGGAGCTGTGCCGCCGCCCGCAGACCTCGCCGGGCAACTGGACCCGGCCACTGCCGCACTGCTCACCGTGGAATGCCAGCGCGGAGTGGTCGGCGTGGACAGCGCGCTGCCCGAACTCGCCGCCCAGGCACGTTCTTCGGGCGCGCTGCACCGTGTCGCACGGCTCGTCGCGGGCGCGCACGAGGCGGGCGTGCAGGTGTTGCACGCCATCGCCGAGCGCCGCCCCGACGGCCGCGGGTCCAGCAGCAACGCGCGGCTCTTCGCGGCGGCGCCCCGCCTCCCCGTGCAACAGCACTCCGGAACCACCGCCGTACGGGTCGCCCCGCCCATCGAGGTGGCCGACGAGGATCTGATCGTCCGCCGACTGCACGGACTCTCGCCGATCGCCGGAACGGACGTCGACGCGCTGCTGCGCAATCTGGGCTGCCGCACCCTCGTCGTCGTCGGGGTCTCGGCGAACGTCGCCATCCCCAACGCCGTCTTCGACGCCGTCAACCTGGGCTACACGGCTGTCGTGCCCAGGGACGCCATCGCGGGGGTGCCCGCCGACTACACCCCCGCGATGGTCCGCAACACCCTCGCCCTGGTGGCCACCGTGACCACGACCGACGAGGTCCTCGCCTGCTGGAAGCGGCCGCACCGCGTCAGGCGAGAGTGATGGAGTCCCCCTGCACCGTGATGGACGCGGGGGCCAGCGGCGAGGTGGCCGGGCCCGCCTTGACGCTGCCGTCCCCGGCGTCGAACTTGCTGCCGTGGCAGGGGCAGTTGATCGTGCCGTCGACGACATCCTTGACCGCGCACCCCGCGTGCGTGCACTTCGACGAGAACGCCTTGAACTGTCCCGCCACCGGCTGGGTGATCACCACATCGCCGACGACCTTGCCGCCGCCTTCGGGGATGTCGGCGGTCTTGGCGAGTTCCGAGCCCGCGCCGTTCCCGCCGCCGGCCTCACCGCCCGCGGCGCCGCCCGCGCCGTCCGCCGGTGTCTGCGCCGCCTGATCGTCCGATCCACCACACGCGGTCAGCGCGACGGCGAGCCCCGCTCCGCCCACCGCCGTCACGACCTTACGACGCGTCACTGCCATGCTGCACTCCCCTTTTCCGCGGCGACCCCACGGTGATCCCATGGCGATCCCATGGCGATCCCATGGTGTTCTTTCGGCCAGTCTCACCAAGGGTTACGAGCGCCGGGGGCGCGGTGTTCACTTCCTCAAGGATTTCTTGAGGAAGTCGACCTCCAGCGCGGGCAGACTGCTCGCGATGTCCTGGTCCGCCACCGTATGCGTCACCCCCGAAAGCGGCAGCACGCTGTGCGGCCGGCCCGCGGCGACCAGCGCGGACGACAGCCGCAGCGCATGGGCGAGGAGGACGTTGTCGTCGGCGACGCCGTGCACCAGCAGCAGCGGGCGGGTCAGACGGTCGGCGAACGGCACGAGCGACGAGCGCCGGTAGTTCTCGGGCGTGACCTCCGGATGGCCGAGAAAGCGCTCCTCCCAGTGTGTGTCGTACAGCCGGCGGTCGGCGGGCGCACCCCCGGCGATCGCGGCGTGGAACACCTCGGGGCGGTGCAGCACGGCCCCGGCGGCGAGATAGCCGCCGTAGGACCAGCCACGGATCGCCACCGCACCCGGATCGAGGTCGGGATGGCGGTCTGCGGCCGCGTGCAGCGCGTCGACCTGGTCCTGAAGGACGGGGCCCAGCCGGTCCCCGCGGATCGCCCTGGCCCAGGCATGGCCCCGGCCGGGGGTGCCGCGGCCGTCGGTCACCAGCACCGCGAAGCCCTGCTCCGCGAACCACTGCGCCACGCACGCGTGCCATGCCCGGGAGCGCTGCACCAACTGGATGCCCGGGCCGGAATACGGGTTCAGCAGCACCGGTAGCCGGCCCTCGCCCGGGCGGTGCCACGACGGCAGGAACAGATGGCTGCGCAGCGCGCGTTCACCGAGGCTCAGCCGCACCGGTCGCGGAGTGAGGACCGGTCGCTCGGCGAGCACTTCGATCGAGCCGGCGGGCACACCGCCGCGCAGCACGGTCACGCTCCCGCCGTCGTCCGTGTCACTGCTCAGCACGACGGTGTCCCCGCCGGCCGCCGCGGTGTGGACGCCGGGGGAGCGGCTGACCCGGAAGAAGGGGGAGGCGGCGTCGGACTCCGGGTCGCAGCACCACACATGTGTTTCGGTCGGGTCCTCGCTCGCGCTGAAGTAGACGCGTTCCCCGACGGCGCCCAGCACCGTGCGGACCTGGAGGCCGGGCGGCGTCCGCACTCCGCCGATGCGCAGCCCCTGGACGTCGTCCTTGACGAACGGTGCGACCGGTGCGCCCGAGGTCGTGCGGATCAGGGGCGAGGACGGCAACTCCACCCAGGCGGCGTCCCGCTGGAGGTGCAGCGGCCGTGTGACGCCCGATGCCGGGTCGACCTCAAGCAGGCTCGCCGAGCGCTGGTCACGTGACTGCACCTGCACCACCGGGCCGAGCGTGTCCCAGTCCGCCCAGGTCACATACTCGAACGTCCGGTCCGTCCAGTCGCCCGGCGGGTGGAGCTCGGCGTCCGCAGCGCCGGGAAGGCGGACGTCGACCCGCCGCCCGTCCAGCCGGACGACATGCACCGTCACCACCGCGTTGGGCGTGCCCGCGGCGGGATACCGCACCGGCTTGGGCGGCGTTGCCGGATTCGCCGGATCGGACAGATACAGCGTCCGCACCGGGGAGTTGTCCACACGGGTCACCAGCAGGGCGTCCGAGGCGGGCGACCACCAGTGGCCGCGCTGCCGGCCGATCGACTCCGCCGACACATGGTCGCTCAGCCCGTAGACCACGTCTCCCGGACGTGCGCCCGGCTCCGGTGCGGCGAGGGTGCGGTCGTCCGTGCCGTCCCGGCGTATGACATGCAGGGCGCCGCCCGTCACATAGGCGATCCACAGCCCGTCCGGCGAGAGGCGTGGATCGACCGCCGGCCCGGCCGTGCCGACCCGGCGCGGCGTGCCGCCGTCCGTGTCCACCGTCCACACCTCGCCGGCGAGGGCGAACACCGCCCGGCGCACCTCACGGTCCGTCGCGTACGCCACGATCCCCGAGGACGCCTCCCTGGCGCGTTCCCGGCGCACCCGTTCCTCCTCGGGGACTCCGGCGTCCCCGGGGGCGCCGTCCAGGGTGCGCGGATCGGCCAGCGGCCGCTCGCCGTCGGCACCGTACAGCCAGAGCCCGCCGACCGGGTCGTCGCCGCCTCCGGTACGGGTGAACAGCACCCGATCGCCGTCCGGCGAGACCGTGAAGCGCTGCGGGACGCCGAGCGAGAAGCGACGTGTACGGGCCAACTGGCGGGGAAATCCGGGTACTTTCATGTGCGGACCATGACAGCGGGAAGTCGAACGATCAAGGTGCTCGTGCCCGGTCCGCGTGGGGCTCCGCGCCGCGGTCGTGCAGGGCGTCCCCGGTCTCCCGTCTGGCGATCGAGATGTCATGTATGCAATAATGACTGACCAGTCAGTCATTATTGCGGGGTTGGTCGATGCCCAGGCAGGTGGATCGTGAGGCGCGGCGCGAGGAGATCCTCGCCGCCGCGGTGCGGGTCTTTGCCCGCTGCGGATACGCCGGCAGCCGGATCGAGGACATCGCCCGGGAAGCGGGCATCGCCAAGGGCAGCGTCTATCTGTACTTCGGCAGCCGCGAGGAGCTGCTGCGGGCCGCGTTCGAGGGGCTGGCGGCCCGCTCGGAGGCCCTGCTCGCCGAGGTCGGCCGCCGGCCCGGCGGCGCCGCGGCGCGGCTGGAGCTCCTGGTGCGCTCGGTCATGGAACTGCTGGCCCGGGAGCGGGATCTCGCCCGGGTGCTGCTGGACGTCTGGTCGGCGGGGGTGCGGGCGCCGGAGTGGATCGACATGGCGGCCTTCTACCGGGACTACCGGGCCGCCGTCACCGCTCTGCTGACGGCAGGGGGCGAGCGCGGCGCCGAACCGGCCGTGACCCCGGAGGCGCACGCCGCGGTGCTGGTCGGAGCGATCGAGGGATGCGTGCTGCAGGCGCTGTTTGACCCGACCGTCGACCTCGCCGCTCTTGTCGAACCACTCGTCACGCTGCTCGTCCCGTCAGAAGAAGGGGGACACACGTCATGATCAATCCGCTCAAGGGAGGACCGCCCTCGAAAGGACTCCGGCGCGCGGTGCTGCGTGCACCGATCACGCTCTACCGCATCGGGCTCGGCGGGCTGCTGGGCCACCGCATGGTGCTCCTCACGCACACCGGCCGGAAGTCCGGCCTGCCCCGCCAGGTCGTCCTGGAGGTCGTCGCCCGACTCCCCGAGCCGGGCGCGTACCTGATCGCCTCCGGTTACGGGGAACGCTCGCAGTGGCTGCGCAACGTCCTCGCCGCACCTGAGGTGCGCTACCAGGTGGGGTGGCACACATACCGGGGCACGGCCGTACCGCTGCCGCCGGCGGAGTCCGGCAGGGCCCTCGCCGACTACGCCCGCCGCCACCCGCGCCTGGCCGAACGCCTGATGCGGTCCGTCGGCCACGCCCCGCGCACCGCGGCCGACTTCGAGGCCCTGGGCGCCGACCGCCGTAAGGGCGTGCCGCTGATCGCCCTGCGCCCGTCGGACTAGCCAGCAGGACGACAACACAACAAGGCAGGAGCGGGCAGCGCTGCGCGCCGCGTGGGAGCCTGCGCCGGCGGATCCTCCCGGGCCGGCCGCTTGCCTCTGCGGCCCGGGGGTGGCTTGGCTCTGATCGGTTCCTTGGATCGCCAAGCTCGGTCGCCGGATAGCCTGGGAAAATGCTCACAGAAGTGATCGCAACTCGCTACGTCACGCCCCTGCGTGAGGGCGGCTCGCTCCCGGGAATCGTCGAGGCCGACGACCTCGGTACCTACGTCATGAAGTTCACCGGAGCCGGGCAGGGCCGCAAGACCCTGGTCGCCGAGGTCGTCTGCGGGCTGCTCGGGCGGCGGCTCGGGCTGCGGGTGCCTGAGCTGGTCGGCATCCAGCTGGACCCGGTCATCGGACGCGCCGAGCCGGACCAGGAGGTGCAGGAGCTGCTGAAGGCCAGCGGCGGGCTGAACCTCGGCATGGACTTCCTGCCCGGCTCGCTCGGCTTCGACCCGCTCGCCTACGAGGTGGACCCGGCCGAGGCGGGCCGGGTCGTCTGGTTCGACGCGCTGATCAACAACGTCGACCGCTCCTGGCGCAATCCGAACATGCTCGTGTGGCACGGAGACCTCTGGCTCATCGACCACGGCGCGACCATGATCTGGCACCACAACTGGCCCGCCGCGGCGGCCTCCGCGGCCAAGGGCTATGACGCATCCGACCACGCCCTCGCGCCCTTCGAGCCGGATGTGGCGGCCGCGGCCGCTGAACTCGCGCCGCAGGTCACCGAGAAGCTGCTGACCGAGGTGACCGCCGAGGTCCCCGACGCGTGGCTGGCCGACGAGCACGGCTTCGACGGGCCGGACGCCGTGCGCCGCGCCTATGTGGAGACGCTGCTGCCCCGCGCGGCGACGATCCATGAGCGGATCGTCGTCGGCGCACCCACCGCGGACCGCCCCTCGCAGGCCCCCGGCTGGCTGACCGGCAAGGGGGCGGGCGAGTGAGCGAGCGCGACGTCTTCGAGTACGCGCTGCTGCGTGTGGTGCCGCGGGTCGAGCGCGGCGAGTGTTTCAACGCGGGTGTGGTCGTGTACTGCCGCGCCCGGTCCTTCGTCGCGGCGCGGACACATCTGGACGAGGCGAAGCTCAGGGCATTGGACCCGCAGGCGGACGTCGCCGGGGTGCGGGCGGCACTGCGGGCCGTCGAGGGCGTGTGCCGGGGCGGGAGGGACGCCGGGCAGGCGGCGGGCGACGACGCCGGGCGCCGCTTCCGCTGGCTGATCGCGCCGCGCTCCACCGTAGTCCAGCCGGGCCCCGTCCATTCGGGGCTCACCGCGGACCCGGAAACGGAGGTCGAACGGCTTCTCGATCTGCTCGTGCGCTGACCGGCCGGTGCGGCGTGGCAGCCGCATGGCAGCCGCATGGCGGCCGGCGCAGGCGGGCACGGCGGCCGTTGACACCGGGTGCCAGGGCTTCTAGCGTCTCGTCTGCCGAAGGTACTAAGCGGTCGCTCACCTGGGGGCTTGTGGGACGGGTCCCGGGCCGGCCACCGCCGCACTGCCCCTCGGCATCCGTCAGACATCCATGGTCATTCCCAGGGCGAGGAGAGACAGCATGTCCACCACCGAGCAGCGCGTCGCCGTCGTGACCGGCGCCGCACGGGGCATTGGCGCCGCCACCGCGGTACGGCTGGCGGCCGAGGGCCGCGCCGTCGCCGTGCTCGATCTCGACGAGGCGGCCTGCAAGGACACCGTCGAGAAGATCACCGCCGCCGGCGGCCGGGCGCTCGCCGTCGGCTGTGACGTGTCCGACGCCGGGCAGGTCGAGGCGGCCGTGGCGCGCGTCGCCGACGAACTCGGCGCGCCGGCCATCCTCGTCAACAACGCGGGTGTGCTCCGCGACAACCTGCTGTTCAAGATGTCCGAATCCGACTGGGACACCGTGATGAACGTGCACCTCAAGGGCGCGTTCCTGATGGCGAAGGCCTGCCAGAAGCACATGGTGGACGCAGGCTTCGGCCGTATCGTCTCGCTCTCCTCCAGCTCCGCCCTGGGCAACCGCGGCCAGGCCAACTACTCGGCGGTCAAGGCCGGGCTGCAGGGCTTCACCAAGACCCTCGCAAAGGAGCTGGGCAAGTTCGGCATCACCGCGAACGCCGTCGCCCCGGGCTTCATCGTCACCGAGATGACCGCCCAGACGGCCGCCCGCATCGGCATGGGCTTCGAGGAGTTCCAGGAGGCGGCTGCCGGTCAGATTCCGGTGCAGCGCGTGGGCAGGCCCGAGGACATCGCGAACGCGATCGCCTTCTTCACCGGCGAAGACGCGGGCTTTGTCTCCGGCCAGGTCCTGTACGTGGCCGGCGGCCCGCTCAACTGAACCGGAGGCGACCGAAATGACCGAACAGCCGGAACAGCCGGAACAGTCGGGGCGGCCGGGACGGGCGGGACGGGCGGCGCCGGACAGCGGGAAGGTGGCGTTGGTCACCGGCGGCAGCCGCGGGATCGGCTACGGAGTCGCCGAGGCGCTGGTGGCACGCGGCGACCGGGTCTGCATCACCGGACGAGGTGAGGACGCCCTCAAGGAAGCCGTGGAGAGGCTCGGTGCGGACCGTGCGATCGCCGTCGTCGGCAAGGCGCACGACGAGGCCCACCAGGCCGTCGCGGTGCAGCGGACCATGGAGGTGTTCGGCCGCGTCGACTTCCTGATCAACAACGCCGGGACCAACCCGGTCTACAGCCCGATGGCCGACCTCGACCTCGGTGTGGCCCGCAAGGTCTACGAGACCAATGTGATCTCGGCGCTGGGCTTCGCCCAGCAGACCTACCGCGCCTGGCAGAAGGAGCACGGCGGGGCGATCGTGAACATCGCCTCGGTGGCCGGGCTGTCCCCCTCGCCCTTCATCGGCGCGTACGGGATGAGCAAGGCGGCGATGATCAATCTGACCGTTCAGCTGGCGCACGAGTTCGCGCCGGGCGTGCGGGTCAACGCGATCGCCCCCGCCGTGGTCAAGACCAAGTTCGCCCAGGCGCTGTACGAGGGCCGTGAAGCGGAGGCGGCCGCCGCCTACCCGCTGGGCAGGCTCGGCGTGCCGCAGGACATCGGGGGAGCGGCCGCCTTCCTCACTTCCGACCAGTCCGCCTGGATCACCGGGCAGACACTGGTGGTGGATGGGGGTATCTTCCTCAATGCCGGAGTGCACTGAGGTCGCCTGCACCACTTGCACCAATTGTTGGTGATTGCGCTAAGTGCCCTGCCGGACCTCTCCATTGACCCGGCAGGGCGCTGCGGTATCGTCTGCCGACCCATGGCTGAACGAGGAGCGTGCAAGTGTTCTACCGGACCAGTCTGCAGGCCGCTGCAGCCCTAGCGTCCATATCTCTGCTGGCCGGATGCGGTCTGTTCGGGGACGAAGACTCCGGCGACGGCGAAAAGATCATCGTCGGCACCACAAGTGAACCGACGACCCTCGACCCGGCTGCCGCCTGGGACGGATCGTGGGAGCTGTTCCGCAACGTCTACCAGACGCTGCTCAGCTTCCCGACCGGCAGCAGCGCTCCGCAGCCCGACGCCGCCGAGGGGTGCCGCTTCACGGACGCCTCCAACAAGGTCTTCCAGTGCACGCTGCGCCCGGGGCTGACCTTCTCCAACGGCGACGCGCTGGACGCCGCGGCCGTCAAGCACTCCATCGACCGGATCAGGACGATCGACGTGGAGGGTGGCCCCAACGGCCTCCTCGGCTCCCTCGCCTCCATCGAGACGACCGGTCAGGAGACGATCACTTTCCGGCTCAAGGCCGCCGACGCGACCTTCCCCTTCATCCTGGCCACGCCCGCGATGTCGCTGGTACCGCCCTCCGAGTACCCGGCAGACCAGCTCCGCGAAGACGGCAAGCTCACCGGATCCGGCCCCTATGTGCTGTCCGAGTACAAGAAGGGCGAAAAGGCGGAACTGGTCAAGAACGCCAAGTACCAGGGCTTTGCCAACATGCAGAACGACGGCGTCTCGATCCGCTACTTCCAGGAGTCGGACGTCCTGGTGGAGGCGCTGAAGAAGAAGGAGATCGACGCGATCTACCGCGGTCTTCCTTCCAGCCGGGTGGTCGAGATCCAGGAGGGGCAGGAGGGGACGGAGCACCTCCAGCTGGTCGAGACGGTCGGTGCGGACATCCGCTACCTCGTCTTCAACTCGAAGGATCCGATGGCGGGCAAGCTCGCCGTGCGGCGCGCCATCGCACAGGTGGTGAACAGGGACACCCTCGTCGCCAACGTCTACCAGGGCACGGCCGAGCCGCTGTACTCCATGGTCCCCAAGGGCATCTCCGGCCACACCACCGAGTTCTTCGACCGCTTCGGAGAGCCCGACGTCAAGAAGGCCAAGGAGATCCTCGAGGAGGAGGGCATCACCGAGCCGGTGCCGCTGACCTTCTGGTACACCACCGACCGTTACGGTTCGGCCACCAAGGCGGAGTTCGAGGAGCTCAAGCGGCAGCTCGACGCCTCCGGTCTGTTCGAGATCACGATTCAGGGCAAGCCGGAGAAGGACTTCCAGAAGGGCTACAAGGCGGGTGAGTACCCCGTCTTCGGCCGTGGCTGGTTCCCCGACTTCCCGGACCCCGACAACTTCATCGCCCCGTTCGTCGGCGAGAACAACGTGCTCAGCACCCCGTACGAGAACGCGGAGATCACCGAGCAGCTGCTGCCGCAGTCCCGGCGGGAGAGCGACCGGGGAGCGGTGACCAAGCAGTTCGAGAGGGCGCAGGAGATCCTCGTCGACGACGTGCGGCTGCTGCCGCTGTGGCAGGGCAAGCTGTATGTGGCCGCGAGCGAGGAGATCGGCGGCGGCGAGCGCGCCCTCGACCCGCAGACGGTCATGCAGATGTGGGAGCTGTACCGCAAGGCCAGCTGGTAGGCCGACGCCGTCTCCACGGCCCCGTGGGACCGGGCAGCCGCCCGGTCCCACGGGGCCGTTGTCAGTGGTCCCCGGTAGGTTCTGTGAAGCAAGAACACGGATCGCGAACTGATCCCATACCGGAGGTTGTTGACGTGACCGACACCGCCATGCTGCCCGAGTCCTGGCGCGGCGTCCTCGACGAAGAGCTGCAGAAGCCCTACTTCAAGGAGCTGACGGAGTTCGTCGAGGAGGAGCGCGCCAGGGGGCCGGTCTACCCGCCGCGCGAGGAGGTCTTCGCCGCCCTGGAGGCCACGCCCTACGAGCAGGTCAAGGTGTTGATCCTCGGCCAGGACCCGTACCACGGGGAAGGGCAGGGGCACGGTCTGTGCTTCTCCGTGCGGCCCGGTGTCAAGGTCCCGCCGTCGCTGCGCAACATCTACAAGGAGATGCACGAGGAGCTCGGGCACCCCATCCCCGACAACGGCTATCTGATGCCGTGGGCCCGCCAGGGGGTCCTGCTGCTCAACGCCGTGCTCACGGTCCGCGCGGGCGAGGCGAACTCCCACAAGGGCAAGGGATGGGAGAAGGTGACGGACGCCGTGATCCGCGCCGTCGCCGAGCGGCCCGACCCGGCGGTCTTCGTGCTGTGGGGGAACTACGCGCAGAAGAAGCTGCCGCTGATCGACCAGGAGCGCCATGTGGTCGTCAAGGGCGCGCACCCCTCGCCGCTGTCCGCGAAGAAGTTCTTCGGGTCCCGGCCCTTCACCCGGATCAATGAGGCGGTCGCAGCCCAGGGGCACGCGCCGATCGACTGGCGGATCCCGGATCTGGGCTGAGAGGATCGGCGCGAGGGAGGTGCAGGCCCCGTGGCAGAGCAGCGGCAGGCGTCGGGGGACGCCATGATGACCCGGATCGGGCAGGCGGTGATGCTGCTGCACGGCGGCGACCGGGAAGAGGCACGCAACCGCTTCGCCGCTCTCTGGGGCGAGATCGGCCAGGAAGGGGACCCCCTGCACCGGTGCACCCTCGCGCACTACATGGCCGACGCCCAGGACGACCCCGGCGATGAGCTGGCCTGGGATCTGCGGGCGCTGTCGGCGGCGGAAGGGCTCGGCGATGAGCGGCTCGCCCGGCACGAGGAGACGCTGGCGGTGAGATCCCTGTACCCGTCGCTCCACCTCAATCTCGCCGCCGACTACCTGAAGCTGCACCGGCCGGAGGCCGCGCGCGTCCATCTCGACCGGGCGCGGGCGGCGACGGACTCCCTGGGGGACGACGGGTACGGGGACGGGGTGCGGGCGGCCATCGCGCGGCTGGAGAGCCGGCTGGCCTGAAGGGGCCCGGCCCCAGGGCCCGAGCCTCCGACCCGGGCCCGGTCGGAGGGCCCTCGCTCCTGGGACTTCCCCGGCCGCCTCTCCCCGGGCTCCGTCCGCAGCTGCCGCCGGAAGCGCGCCCCTTCAAGGGGCTGCGTCCCAGGCCCCTGCCTCCTGGGCCGGGGAGCTCGAGGGCGTGGCCTTCAGGAGGTGCGGCGGCTCAGTCTCCGGCCGCCTGCTTGCAGATCACCGCCTGGGGGCTGTCCGTCGGCCACCCCCCGTACTCCTCGCCCAGCGCACAGACGTCGGGCCGTACGGCGGGCACGGGCAGCGCCGTATCTGCGGGGCCGGCGAGCGACGGGGACGCGGGTGCGGGCCGCCAGGACGGTGTCGCCGTGCCGGGCCGCGGTCGCGGCGCGGCCTCCGGGGTCGGCCGTGGCTGCTGCCGTACGGGCGGCTGGGCGGCTCCGGCGGGGTGTCGCCGCGACCGCGGGGCGGCGTCCGCGGAGCCGGGAGCGGCGGCCTTGGACGTCCGCGGCGAGGCGGCGCCGTCGGATGCGGGGTCGCCGGCCGGCGGATTGCCGGCCGGCGGGTCACCGGGCGGTCGGCGCAGGACCTCGCGGCCCGGCCCCTGCACGATCTGCGGTGTCACGGCCTGTGCCGAGGGCGGGGCCTGTCGGGCCGGCGGCGGAACGGGCCCCGTCTCCACGGCCACACACCCCGACGCGGCCGCACAGGCGATGACCCCGGCCAGCGCGTGTAACGCGGTTCGGGTCTCATGCACCCGCGCAACTCTGCTGCGTGCCGGGTGTCCTCTCAGGCATACGGCCGTCGAATGGCCCGCACGGGTGACGCCGCCGGGCTCGTGGACCGGTCAGTCGCCGGTCGAGCCGTCGACGCATTCGCGCAGCAGGTCGGCGTGGCCGTTGTGGCGGGCATACTCCTCGATCATGTGGGTGAGGATCCAGCGCAGGTTGTACGACTCGCCCGCGCGCGATGTGCGTGCCGCCAGGTCGTCCAGCGAGCGGTCCGCCGCCAGCTCCCTCGCCCGCGTGATCTCCGCCTGCCAGGTCGCCCGAGCCTCCTCCCAGGTGTCCTCCTCGGCGGGGTGGAAGTCCCCGTCCCGGTCCGCGTCGTCGTAGTACAGCGGCGGCGCCTCTTCGCCCGCCAGCGTCCGCCGGAACCAGCCGCGCTCCACCTCCGCCATGTGCCGTACGAGTCCGAGGAGGGAGAGGTCCGAGGGCGGCACGGACGCGGTGCGCAGCTGTTCGTCGGTCAGGCCGGCGCACTTCCTCTCCAGGGTCTCGCGGTGGAACTCCAGCCAGCCCTCCAGCATCGCGCGTTCGCCGGCGGTGGTGGAGGGCTCGGTGCGCTCAGGTGTGGTCGTCATGGCGGACATCATCGATCAACGCACTGCCGCACGCCACGGTTTATCGGCTCGGCTGTGGGTCCTCGCCCAGCATGCCGCGCAGCAGTTCGCCGAAGCCGGTCCGCAGCTCGGCCCGCGAGGGCACGGCCGCGTGATACGAGCCGGCGGCGCACGAGAACATCAGCCCTTCGCACCAGGCGACCAGAGACAGCGCGTGCCGCTCCGGCTCGGCGGAGCCGGCCGCCGCCATCAAGGCTCTCAGGGGTTCCCGGAAGCGGCTGCCGGTCGCGTCGTAGAACGAGCGGAGCTCCGGACGCCGGGTCGCCTCCAGGGCCAGCTCATAGCGGCAGACGAGCAGGGGGCGGTGGTCGGTCAGATAGCGGTGCAGAGCCAGGGCGAGGGCGTCGGTCAGCCCGTCGAGCCCGTCACCGGGGACCGGCAGCTCCTGCGGGGCCAGCGCGGCGGCCTCGCGGTCGGCGAGCCTGCGCACCGCCGTCTGGAGCAGGGCCTGCCGGGTGCGGGCGTGGTTGGACGTCGACCCCTGGGGGAGTCCCGCCTTCGCGTCGACGGCCCGGTGGGTCAGCCCCCGCATGCCGCGCTCGACGAGCAGCTCCAGCGCTGCGTCGCCGATCAGTTCGGCGCGTGGGCCCGCGCCTGTGGTCCTGGTGCGAGCGGTCATGACGTCAACCTACCGCCTTCACTACACATGTAGTACGTTGATGGCATCACTACAGGTGTAGTCGCCGCTGTGTGAGCACTCCAGGAGGAGCCATGTCCTCGGCCCCGCGCACTCCCGCACGACCCCACACCCCCCGAGCCGTTGTGATCGGCGGCGGCATCGGCGGGCTGACCGCCGCCGTCGCCCTGCGACAGAGCGGCTGGCACACCACCGTCCTGGAACGGGCCGACAGCCTCGAACCGGTCGGCGCGGGCATCGGCCTCGCCCCCAACTCCCAGCGCGCCCTCGACGTCGTCGGACTGGGCGACGCCGTCCGCGCCCTGGCCACCTGGCACGGCGACGGCGGCCTGCGCACCCCGAGCGGACGCTGGCTCTCCCGCACGGACAGCCGCGCCGCCGCGGAACGCTTCGGCGGCCCCCTCGTTCCGCTGCACCGCGCCACGCTCATCGAGCACCTCGCCGCCCGGCTGCCCTCCGACGCCCTGCTTCTGGGCACGTCCGCCGTCCTCGCGGACCCGGGCGACCCCGCAGGCCGCCCGGCACGCGTCACCACCACCCGGGGGGACATCGCCGCCGAGCTGGTCGTCGCCGCCGACGGCATCCACTCGGACGCGCGCACCGCGCTCTTCCCCGGCCACCCGGGCCCCCGATACACCGGCGTCACCGCCTGGCGGGTCGTCGTCCCCGCCCTCGACCGTCCCTTCCCGCCCCACGAGACCTGGGGGAGCGGCGCACTGTGGGGCAGCCAGCCCCTCAAGGACGACCGGATCTACGCCTACGCGGCGGCCGCCGCCCCCTCAGGACAGCGGGCCGGCGACGACGAGAAGTCCGAACTGCTGCGCCGCTTCGGCGACTGGCACGACCCGGTTCCCGGCATCATCGCCGCCGCCGACCCCGAACAGGTGCTGCGCAACGACATCTGGCATCAGAAGGATCCGCTGCCCGCCTTCCACCGGGGCCGCACCGCGCTCCTCGGCGACGCCGCCCACGCCATGGCGCCCTTCGCCGGCCAGGGCGGCAACCAGGCCGTCGAGGACGCCGTCGTGCTCGCCCACTGCGCTCCGCCCGACGCCGACCTGGCGGCCGGCCTCGCCGCGTACACCGCCCAGCGGCTGCCCCGCACCACCGCCGTGGTGCGCCTCTCCGCGCGGATCGCCCGCCTGGCCACCCTGTCGAACACACCCGCCGTCGCCGTCCGCAACACCCTGATGGCCGCGGCCTCCCGGCTCGGCCCCGGCCTGGTGCTGCGCACCTTCGACGGGATCGCCGACTGGTGTCCGCCGCAGCCCACGTATGCTGCCGGTGCCGCCGGAGCACCGCCGAAGCGACGGCGAGAACCGTCAGATTGAGGTCGCACACGCGCATCACCGGCGCACAGAGGGAGGACGACGTGAAGGTCGGCTGCATCGGGCTCGGGGACATCGCGCAGAAGGCCTATCTCCCCGTGCTCTCCACCCTGCCCGGCGTGGAACTGCATCTGCAGACCCGCACCCCGGCGACGCTCGCGCGGATCGGAGACATGCTCCATGTCCCCGCGGAACGCCGCCATGCCGACCTTGCGTCGCTACTCGCCGAGGCGCCGGACGCCGCCTTCGTCCACGCCCCGACCGCCGCGCACGCCGAGATCGTCGGCCGGCTCCTGGACGCCGGGGTGCCCGTCTTCGTCGACAAGCCCCTCGCCTACGAATTCGCCGAATCCCGGCGACTGGCCGACCTGGCCGAACGGCGCGGGGTCAGCCTCGCCGTCGGGTTCAACCGCCGCTTCGCCCCCGCGTACGCCCAGTGCCTGGAGCATCCGCGCGAGCTGATCCTGATGCAGAAGAACCGCGTCGGCCTCCCCGAAGACCCCCGCACGCTCGTCCTCGACGACTTCATCCACGTCGTGGACACCCTGCGCTTCCTGCTGCCGGGGCCCGTCGACCACACCGACGTGCGCGCCCGCGTCCGCGACGGGCTGATGCACCATGTGGTGCTCCAGCTCTCCGGCGACGGATTCACCGCGATCGGCGTGATGAACCGGCTGAGCGGCTCGGCCGAGGAGATCCTCGAGGTGTCCGGCCAGGACACCAAGCGCGAGGTCCGCAATCTCGCGGAGGTCGTCGACCACAAGGGCCAGCCGAGCGTGCGCCGCCGCGGCGACTGGGTTCCGGTCGCCCGCCAGCGCGGCGTCGAACAGGCCGTGCTCGCCTTCCTCGACGCCGTACGGGCCGGAAAGACCCTCAGTCCCGCGGATGCCCTGAGGACCCACGAGCTGTGCGAACGCGTCGTGCTCCACGCCCTCGAGCAGACGACCTGAACGTACGGGCGCCCGCCGCGGCGCTGAGCGCGGCGAGCACCGCGAGCGCGCCGTACACCGGCCAGTCGCCGAAGCGGACGTACAGCGTGGAGCCCTCGGCCAGCGGGATCTCGTACACGGCGGCCGTGCTCTCCTCGGTGCCCAGCACCCGGCCGATGCGCTCCCCCTCGGCGTCGTACACGGCGCTCGCGCCCGTCAGGGTGGCGTGCACCATGGGACGGCCGGTCTCCGCCGCGCGCAGCGCCGCCAGCGACGCATGCTGCTCGGGCGCCCAACTGCCCTGGAACGTCGACGTCGCCGACTGGGCCACCAGCAACTGCGCGCCGTTGCGCGCCAGCCGCCGGCTCATGTCGGGGAACGCCGTCTCGAAGCAGATCAGCGGACCGATGCGCAGACCGTCGCCGGGCAGCTCCATCACCACGGGCCGGGTGCCGCGCCTGCGGTCCTCGTCCGCCGCCTCGCCCATGGAGGTGACCCACCCCAGCAGCGCACGGGCCGGAACGTATTCGCCGAAGGGCACCAGACGCATCTTGTCGTAGCGGTCCCCGGCCGGACCCTCGGGGCCGACCGGCACACTGCTCTTGAAGATGCCCGGCCGGTCGCCGCGCCGCGCGTCCACATTGACCAGCAGCGGCGCGTCCGCCTCGCGGGAGAGCGCGGCCAGCCGCCCGGCCAGATCGGGACGTCGGCCCAGGTCCGCGCCGACGCTGCTCTCGCCCCAGACCACCAGGTCCATATCGAGGTCCCGGGCGGCCAGCCCGCGGGTCAGCTCCTCGCTGCGGTCGAAGCGCCGCTCGATGCTGGAGAGGCCGTTGACGACGCCCGGCTGGACGACTGCGACGCGCACACGGCCGGAAGGGTCCGGACGCGGCGCCCACAGCCAGGCGGCAGGGACGGCGAGCGCGATGACGAGCAGCCCTGCCAGTGCGGGAAGGCGCGCCGCACGGGCCGTCAACAGCAGCACCAGCGCCGTGTTCACCGCCACGATCAGCAGACTCACCAGCCACACGGAGCCGACGGACGCCAGTGCCAGCGCCGGCTCGACCTGCCACTGGCTCGCCCCCAGCAGGCCCCACGGCCCGCCGAGCCCCTCCCAGGACCGTGCCAGCTCGATCAGCAGCCAGCCGGACGGCACCGCGAGCACGGCCGCGGCCCCTCGCGCGGCGGAGGGTGCGCCGCCCAGCAGCGCCCGCACGAGCCAGCCCCAGGGTGCCCACAGCACGCCCAGCAGCGCCCCCAGGACCACGATGAACACATGCAGATTCGGCGCCAGCCAGTGGTGCATGGCGACCACGAACCCGACGCCGCCGAGCCACCCCTCGAGCGCAGCGCGGCGGCCTGACGGGGCCGTGCGCAGGATCAGCAGCCAGGGCGTCAGCGCCACGCATGCCAGCCACCACAGGGACGGCTCGGGGAAGGCGAGCACCGGCAGGGCGCCGGCGACGAGTGCCGCCCCGTCGCGCGCGAGGGGCGGAGCCGTCGACAGCCGGGAGGTCAGCAGGCGGTTCAGCCGACCGGGCGGACCTTCCCCCGGACCGGCATCCGGGCCGGCATCCGGTCCGGGGGAAGGCCCGGATGCCGGTCCGGGCACCGGACCTGACGCCGGGCCCGGCGGATCGCCGCGTCCCTCCGCCGGGATCCGCATGCCGCGCCTCCTCGTCCCGCGTCCCCGGCCTGCCGGACCGGGACCCGCCAGCAGTGTTCCTTCCAGTGTGGGTGAGACAAACGCGCGCGGGCAGACCGCGCGGGGCGCATCAGCCCTCGTCAGGCCCGAGGCGACCGGTACGCCGCCACTTCTCGTGGATCACTGCGGAGCGCAGCCGCCAGCCGGCCTCGGTGCGTATGAGGGAGAAGGCGTACCGGCCGCCCGAGGTGAAGTCCTCACCGGAGTCCAGGCGCATCGGATTGAGATAGTCGGCCTGCACGTCGGCCGAGTCCCCCGGGTAGCCGCCGAGGTCCTGGAGCCGCACCCGCCGGTTGACGATCAGATGCTGGCGAACCGGAAAGACCCGCAGAGTCTGCGCCAGCCAGTCGGCCACATCGTCCGCCGGGCCCTCGATCCCACCGGAACTGCGGTAGTCGGCGCGGCCTGCCCGCGCGAACAGAGCCCGGTAGGCGTCCCAGTCGCCGTCGTCCACCGCAGCCGCATAGCGGGAGACCACGTCGTCGACGGCGAGCCGGTGCATCACGGTCGTGAGATCCACACGCTGCGTCATCGGCTCAGTGTCGGCCACCGCGCGGACTGCGCCAAGGGTCCGCGCGAGGATGGCGGGTCCGAGCTTCGCGCCGGAGCGGCGACCGTCGTCTTCGCGGGGGGCCGCGGACCCGGGGGGCGCGGCCCGTCAGCTGTGCTTGACGGCGCGCAGCACGACGAACTTGGGGTCGCCGGCGACCGTCTCGCAGTTGCCGAAGAGCCGGCGCAGCCGGACGTGATAGCCGAGGTGGCGGTTGCCGACGACCCACAGTTCACCGCCCGGGCGCAGCGCGCGCCGTGCGCCGCCGAACATCCGGCGGGCGGTGGCGTCGCTGGTCGCCTGGTGCGAGTGGAACGGCGGATTGTTGAGGACCAGGTCGACGCTGCCGTCGGGGACGTCCGCCATTCCGTCGCCGACGAGGAAGCGGGCCGCGGAACGTCCTCCGGCAGCTGCGGTCTCCTTGACGTTGTCGCGGTAGGTGGCTTCGGCGGAGGCCACGGCGGAGTACGACTCGTCGATGAAGGTCACCTCGGCCTCGGGGTTGGCCAGCGCGGCCGCCGTGCCCACGATGCCGTTGCCGCACCCGAGGTCCACGACCCGCTCGGGGCCGTGCCGCTCCGGCAGCTTGCTCAGGAAGAAGCGCGTGCCGATGTCCAGCCGGTCGGCGCAGAAGACGCCGGCGTGGTTGGTGACCGCGACGCCCGCCAGCCTCCCGGTGTCGGCGGGCAGCCGGTAGCGCAGCGGCCAGGGGCCGGCCGTCCTCGGCAGTGCGGGGTCCGGTGTGCAGAAGATCAGCCGCGCCTTCCTGGCCGCGAGCGACGTCCTGGTCGGGCCGAGGAGCCGCTCGAACAACGCCAGGGTGGAGGTGTGGATCTCGCGGACCATGCCCGTGCCGACGACGACCGTCCCGGCGTGCACGGCGGGCGCCAGCCGGTGCAGCTGGTCCTCCAGCAGTGCGAGGCTCTTGGGCACCCGGATCAGCAGCACGTCGATCCGTTCGGGTGGCGCGTCCCGCGCGGTCAGCAGCCGCGCCGAGGCCGGGCCGATGCCGTTGCGCGCCAGATTCGCCTCGGTCGCCCGGCGGCCGAGGAAGGAGTCGGAGATCTGCACGGGACGGATCCGTCCTGGCCGGCGGCCGGCGAGCGCCACGGTGAGCGCGCCCCAGCGGTCGTCCACGACGACGACCGTGCCGGACAGGTCGACGGGCGGGGCGGCGCCCTCGATGCCGTCCAGGCAACGCAGCAGATACTCGTCGGAGGCGTCCCATGCGCGGAGCGGGTCGCGGGCGTCCTCGGGGAAGCGGGTGAGGTCGAACTCGCCCCATGACGTGGTCAAACGGTTCATCGTGCCCTCAGGCTATCCGAGCGCCCCGACCCGTCGGCCCGGTCGGTCCGACGGGTTGTTCATGCGGCGCTGCGCTCACGCGGCCGGGCTGTTCACGCGTGGGCCGTCGCCAGCTCGCGGGGAGAGGGCGGCGGCCGACCCGCGACCGTGGGACGGTCGCACGCCCGGCTGTGCACGCCGCCGGGCCCGGTCACGCCGCGTCGTAGGCCTCGTGAGGGCCCGCACCGCGCCACTCGATCAGATGCGGGTCGTCGAGGATCATGTCCGCGTCCTCCAGGCCCGCTCGCCGCAGGAACTCGACCAGATCCTTGTCACTGCGGGCGACGCCCACCGTCTCCCCGCGCACGGTGACCCTCCGTCCGCCGCCGGGCGACGGCGGATGGACGACGATGGGCGCGGTCCATGCCATGTCTCCAGGGTGCGCCGGTACGGCCCGACATGCAGCCGCCGGGCTCCGAAGAGCCCGGCGGTCGGCCGGAATGGGGTGCCCGCAAGCTCAGGCCGCGCGACCGGCGGGGGTGCGGGACGCCGCCGCGGCCCACTCCACCACCAGGGCCTCGTACTCCCGCCGACGATCGTCGGGCAGCTGCCCGTCCGCCCACAGTTCGCGGATGCGCGCGTTGAGCTCGGCGGCGGACGGTCTGGCTTCCTTCGTGCGGGGGAGGGTCATGCGGTGGAAAGGGGGCATGCCGCCAGGCTACGGCCTCCGCGACGCGCTCGTCTTCCCCGCGACGGCTGTTCTAATCCCCCGATTCTCCGGCGTGCGGGCTGAGCACATCCGTTCCGACCAGGATGAACAGCACAAGTCCCAAGATCACTCGGTAGATCACAAACGGCATGAAGCTCTTCGTAGTGATGAACTTCATGAACAAACCTATGGCGACTTGTCCCGAGCCGCCGCGACCTGCGCTTTCATCCACCCAGAAAGATCAACTGGGAGAGGGGTGGGAGACGGAGGCGGCTCCCACCCCTCCGGAAGCGCCAAAACGAACCTCTCCCAACGCGCTTGCAGCGACTCCATGATGGCCTTCTCCATCGCCGGAGTCACGTTGGAGTACAGGCCCTCGACACCGGCCAGTTCGTGACCCATGCGCGACTCCGTGGCGATGCGGCTGTGGCCGTCCTCGTCGATCCACTCCTTGTGCCCGTGACGCATCAGGTATTGCCGCTTGCCCTTCCACCGCTCCACGGTCGGCAGCTCGGGGACGGGACGCCGGGAGCCGACGGTCTGCCTCTGCCCGAGGCGAACACGCTCGAACTCCTCCTTCGCCTCACGCCCGTCGGCGAACTTTCTCCAGTAGTGGTACGGGAAGTTCGCGTTGATAAGCGGGCCGTCGTTAATTGAGGTGAACACGCACTCAGACCCACCGCAGGCAATCAGCATCTCCAGCAGCTCCGCCAGGAACCGCGGCACCACGAGCGTGCGCCGGGACTCGTACTTCGGCGGGTACAGGCCGGGCTTCCCGACGCCCTCCTTGCGCTGGTGCTGCCACTGCACGCGGATCGCGGGCATCTCATCGGGACCGTAGCGATCCATGTCCTCCTCGTGCCGCTCCTCCCGGTCTTCCTCCTCTTCGTCGTCCAGCGGGTCGGAGGCAGGCCAGTTGGGGTGGCAGTACTCGGGGCGCAGACCGTAGAGCTCGGCCGGGCGCATGCCGGTCATCGCAAACGTCCATACGTACACGTAGCCGGGAAACCCCCAGAACACGAGTGCATTGCACGCCAGTTGGTGGACGTCCTCGATACGCATGTTCCGCTTCCGCTCGCGCGGCTTCTTCTTGTACTTGCCGCGGCGGTGCTTCTTCTTCTGTACCGGAGACGTCAGTCGCAGGCCGTCATCGACGGCGTCGTCCATCATCATGCTGAAGACGAGCAGGATCTCGCCGCGGTAGCGGCCGCCGATGTGCGGCTGCTCCTTCAGCCAGATCTCCCAGGCCCGGTACAGGGACGGTTTGATGTCGGCCACGGTCATCTCGCCCCAGCGGGGTTCGATGTAGAGCCGGATGATCGACTCGACGTTCCGCTTACGTAGATGGCCGACGTCAAGGGTCTGCTGCCACGTCTTGCAGTACTCGCTCATGAGGACCGCGCCGTCGCGGCGGCTGATGTATCGGTCGTTGCGGATGTCCGACTCGCGGTCGAGGCCGTACTCGAGGGCTTCGTCTTCTGTGTCGAAGCCGCCTTGGCTGTCGTAGATCCAGCGCCCGGTCTCAGGGTTCTTCTTGCCGGTGTTCCAGCGGACGCGGCAGAAGTTGCCGCGCCACTCGATGTAGGGCATCAGGTGTCTATCTTTCTGGGCGGTAGGGTCAGAGCTCGGGCAGTTGAATGAAGCAGATGCGTCGCGGGGTGTGGGACTGCGGGGACTTGGAGGCGGCCCGGAGCCTGGCGTGGAACGGCCTGGATCCCCCCACGACTCGGACTGTCCGCAACGGACACACCAGCACTTGGTGGGTCACGGAAGCCAGGTTGGGGTGACGCGCAGGTTGCCGGGCATGGGAGAACCCGCCCTGGTCCGGGAGTTTTCTCACGTCAGGGCGGGTCCGGCGGAGCGAGCCGACCTATGCGCTCCTTCGTCTGGGAGAAGCAAATGGGGGTGAGGCCGCCGGTCGCGGCATACCCTTAGGGATCGCCTTACGCGGCGGGCTTGAACCGGGCGGTGGCCGGCGTAGCCGGGCCGCTGCCAGTGGACTTACGTGGAGTGGCCTTGCGGCGGCGGGCCTTGGCCAGTGCCGACGGCCGGGTCATCTTGTGATGAATCTCCCGGATTTCGCGGCAGTCCTGGAGGCTGAACCGCAGAAATTTGCCGAAGCGGTGGTGAGGGAAGCCGCGCTGGTTGGCCCCATCTCGTAGCCACCTCTCGCCGCAGCCGATGACGCGGGCCGCCTCCCCTGGGTCGAGCGTCACCTCGCCCTGCTCAAGGGCCCGCATGGCCGCATCGATCACGGCCTTGCGCTCGGCGCCGGTGCGGTTCGTTTCGGGGCTAGTCATGGCACCTCTTCCGTCTGGGCTGTTGGGGTGCTGCGTCAGCTGGGAGGCACCCGGGCATGAAGCGAGCGCAGGAACTCGTACGAACTTGTAGACGGCTGGTCCTCGCGTCTCAGCGCGGAGCGCACCTTAAGCTGCGGCACTGCCGACGCTGTGCTGCAGCGATGATGTCGAGTCGGTTCCCGGTGTGTGTCAAGTCCTCATGGGTGGTGCTCCGGTTCGCCTATCAAGACTTACTCTGAAAGCCTAACGAATGGCGTATTGACTCGTCAATCAGATCTTCTGTCCTTCGGGGCGAGTCGCTGCTAACTTACCCAGTCGATCGCTATTGGCCTCCTGTTGAATCCCTCGGCTCCTGAATCTCTGTAGCTCGCCATGCATGTGAGCCTCGGTCGCATGCTGATGGGCACGGCGCGCCGTGGAGTGACCTTTGGGGTCTATGTGATCGCGCCATGTTCCGGGGGTTCGCCGAGGGGCTTCGCGGGGGCGCGGGGGAGCGGCGGGCGATGTCCTGGCGCACGGTGTGGCGACTGACACGCGCCGGCCGCCCACCGCTCGTCTGACCCGCCCGGGCCCCCGTAGGTGCACGTCAGTCGACGGCGGCGCTCCGTTCGCGAAAACTTGAAGATCGACGTTGCCGCTGGCCGTCCCCTGGACTGGCTCGTCAGCTACACCAAGTCCACGAGGGCCTGCTGGCATCGAGTACCCCGGCGGCACCACCGGTGCCGCTCTGGTCCAGAACGCCGGGCCTACGGCCAGGACTTGTGTGGAGCGGGGCGCCGAAGGTCGACGACACACGTGGTCACGGTCTGGACGCGGGCTGACCCTCACTGCGGTCGGCGTGCCAGCCCACCGGTCACAGCCGGCGAACCGGACAGGAACCGCGCGGATCCGGCCGGGCCGGCCGGAGCTTCACGCCACGGCGGTGGAGATGCCATAGCGTCCACGTCATGGCGAGGACATTGCGGCTCGCTGTCGCGCAGAGCACTGTGCCGGAGGATCCCACCGACCGAGGCGCGCTGCGAGCGGCCGGGGAGGAGATCCGGGCCCTGATGGCTGAGGCCGCCGACGCGGGCGCGCGCCTGGTGCAGTTCCCTGAGGGATCGATCACCTACCCGAGCAAGCACCTGATGGCGGTCGGCCCGGACGGTGGGTTGGCCCCGGCCGACTGGAGCCGTGCCGCCTGGGACGTCCTGCGCGAAGAAGCCGAGTCGATCGCCGCGCTGGCGGGGGAACTGCGACTGTGGACGGCGTTCGGGTCGATCCATCCGCTCACACCGCCGAACCGGCCCCACAACAGCCTCTTCGTCGTCTCCGACCGCGGCGAGCTGGTCGCGCGATACGACAAACGCTTCCTGTCGCACACCGAGGTCTCCTACCTGTACACCCCGGGGCGCGAGCCTGTGGTCTTCGAGGTGGACGGCATCCGCATCGGCTGCGTGCTGTGCGTCGAGGCGAACTTCCCGCCGCTCTTCGCCGAATACGAGCGCCTGGACGTCGACTGTGTCCTGCTTTCCGTGATGGTCGACGACGCGCCGCGGGCGCGGGTCGCCCAGGCCTACGGAACGCTGTACAACTACTGGCTCGGCTACTCCGTCCCGGCCCAGTACAGCGCCACAGTGCCGTCCGGGATCGTGGCGCCCGGCGGCCGGTGGCTGGTGCAGTGCCCCGCCGACGGGCAACCCGCCCTCGCGGTCGCGGACATCGACCTCGACTCGGCCGACCCGGGCATCGACGTGGCCCTTCGCTACGCCCGGCCCTGGCGCCGCCTGGCACAGAACGGGCTCTACGACGAACATCTGGTAGCCGGGGACCCGCGAAGCGACACCCGAACGGCCTTCTGAGACCGCCCCGCCCTCCAGAGCCTCTCGGCGCCCGGGACACGGAAACCACCGCCCTCCCGCAGGTCCAGTCCATCCGCTGTCGCACCCTCCTCACCGGAGTCCGCACCGCCGCCAGCTGGCAACTGCGCGCCGCCGGGCACAGTGATGCGCTGGACGCCCTGCGCGGCACTATCGACATCATGACCTCGCTGCTCCAGGCCACCCCTCAATGGGCGCTCACCGCCGTCCCGTACGGCAGCCCGCACCGCCCGCGCTCACGCGCGCGCCACCCCGGCCGACCAGGACGTGCCCTCGATGTACTGGATCACCGAGGGCGTTATGCGGTCTGTCAACCTGTTCCAGCGCGAGAGTGTCTCAAGGCTGCGTTGCTGCTTGGCCGCGTGACGGGGCCGTGGACCAGGCAGCAACGGGCGGGCTGTCAGGGGCGGGTGGCGACGATGGCCTCGGTGCGTACGACTTCGTTGACTACGCCATCGGGGTTGAGCTCGGTGAGGGCCCGACGCAGATCGCGTTCGAAGTCGTCCTTGTCGTCGCCGAGTTGGGCGAGACTGGAGTAGCTGTAGGAAAACTGCAGACCGATGACCTCGTCCAGGGTGCGGGTGACGATGCGGTCCCATCGGGCGGTTTCGACGTTGGAGAATGGGGAGCGGGCGAGGAAGTCCTGGTGGCGTTCCTTGGGGTGGGAGTAGGTGCCTGATCCGGCCCGTCGCTCGGGGCCGAGGTAGCGGGTGCGGACGTCGGCGATGACCTGGAGCCAGGGGGCGGGCTCGATGTCGCCGGGGGCGCCGCTGGAGGCCCCGGAGCGGGCGGCAATCCCGCACTGAGCCCCACCGGCGTCGACACAGCAGCCAAGTTCCAGAAGATGAACCAGACCTGACACCATGGGACCGGCTCGGCTCGCCTGGCGCCGGGTACGGATTCAACTCCGCGACTGATGAGGTGCACGCTCGTCGCCGACGTTTTCCTGTACCTGGTGGTGATCGCCGAGATGCAGGGTGGCGACCTCGGTGCAGAGGACAAGCGAAAGATCGAGAAGAACGCGGCTCGCGTCTACACCGCTGGTCCCAACGGCACGCTGCTGCGGACCAGCGAAGAGTAGGAACACGGCGGGTGGGTGCCGTCCTTGGCATCAGATGGCGCTGGCTGCCTCTGGCGCGGGGGCTTGGATGCTGTCGAGGAGCTGCCCGAACGTGATCTTTTCGTCCGCGGGGCCGTAGTCGAGTGCTTTGAGCAGGGCGTTCCAGCGATCCGGCTGGGTGCCGCACTGGGCGAGCAGATGAGGCAGGGCGAGGTGTGGTTCGGTGCGGTCGAGGACCTCGTCGGCGGGCAGCTGACGGAGGTGATCGAGCGTGTGGTGGCGGGAGTTGAGGATGGCCCGGTACACCTCTCGGTGCGTCCACAGGCCCTCGGTTTCGGGGGCGTTCAGCCAGGACTGCAGTACGGCGCCCGGGTCGGGGTGACGGTCGAGTTCGTCGTCGGTCAGCAGCCGTAGCACGGCCTCGTTGTCGTCGGCCGGGGCGAGGGCGGCCGCGGCCGTGCGGAGCCAGTCTGGGACGTCGCTTTGGTGGCCGACCCAGGCGAGTTCGAGCGGGTGCAGCACGGGGAGTGCCTCGGTGACGGCGGTGCGCGGAGTGTGCGGGTTGCCCGCGAGGGCGAGCAGCGCGGCGACGCGCCGGTGCTGGGAGTGCCACTCCAGGAGGCGGACCGGAGTGAGCACATCCGTGCCTTCGGTGACGCGGGACAGTCGGGGGCTGGGCGGACTGGAGACGACGGTGGGCTGTTCCAGCGAGGTGAGCAGGGCACAGGCCCTGGTCAGGTGCTGGGGGTTGGCACTGAGCCGGGCCAGGTCCTCCGCCACGGGGAGGGCCGTCTGCCGGGCGCTGTCGTTGCGCGGCCGCGTGAGCAGTCGGCCCCGCTGCACGCATTCGTCGGCTGCGGCGTGGAGCTGCTCGGCGGCAATGTCCACGAGGCCCGGGTTGTTGCGAACCCGTTCGGCGATGCGGTGGAGCCGGTGGCGGGCGGTCACGCTCGGCTTGGGCAGGTCGGCCATCTCCGGCAGGCACAGGGCGGGCAGGCAGGCCTGCAGCAGGGCGCTGTCGAGCGCCGGCCCAGGTTCCGGCCGTTCGGCGGGGTCTTCGTCCTGGGTGCCGCGGGTGAGGTAGTCGCCGCCCCACCCCATCAGGTTGCGGCGCGCTTCCACTTCGGCGTGGTCCAGCAGGAGGTGCTGGACGGCCATGCCGAGCGTCGGGTGTTCGAACAGGGCGGGCCACCGCGCGGGACAGGTGGCGAGGATGCTCCAGGGCGCGCCTTCGCCGAAGTCGTGCGGCAGCCCCAGGTCGGGGTGCTTGGCGATCTCCCACCCGTCGTGCTCGCCGGGGTTCTGGAGAAGGCGGGCGAACGGGCCGAGGGCGTACTCCAGCACCGCGTCGAGGAGGGTGGGCGGGAGGGGCGGGAACGGCTCGGCATCCGGGCGGTAGCGGCGGGGGTTCCACTCGCTGACGACACGCTCCAGCTCGTTGCTGTGGAAATGGCAGAGCAGGCCGATCGCGGCGTCGACCTGCGCAGGATCGCGGGCCAGGCCGATGACCAGGCCGGGCGTCGGGCGGTGGGTCCGCAGGATCGCGGGCAGGTCGGCCGCCGTGACCACGCCCTGGTCGGCGAGGTCGGCGAGTTGCTGGTCCTCGGCCCGCTGAAGGAGCTGTTCGCGCAGCGCGGGGTCGGCCGTGCGTCGCAGCAGGGCGGGCAGCGCTTCCGCGAAGGCCTTCTTCCGCCACTCTTCCCCACGGTTGTCCACGCCGTAGAAGGCACGGGAGGGCGTGCACAGCGCCTCGATCACTGCGGGCAGCGCCTCGTCCGGCAGCCCCTCCATGACGGCAAGCTGCTGCCACAGCGGGTACGTCCGGGCGTTCACCATGCTCGACACCTCCAAGGGTCCGACTCCGTGTGACCAGTTGGTCACTGCACTGCCTGAGGTGACGGTACGGGGCGACGGCGGCCCAACGGTCCGGAACCGCGCAATACGCCGCCACTGCGAGGGCGAAGAATCTCGCCGCAGCCCGCCCGCAATCGCGGCCTGGGACCATCGACCGCATGGGCAAGCACAGCCGTCCTGGACCGCCGAACCAGCTGTCGCGCGCTCTACCGTGCGTCGATGCCGACGACCCGCTCGCCGCCTACTCTCGCTGAGAAGGCGCAAGCTGATCTGCTCCTCGTACGGTCAGTGCTCCTCGGGCCGGTGCACGAGATCGCTCGGGTCGGTGTTGGCCCCGCACAGGACCACGCAGACCTTCTCGCCGTTGCCGGGCCGGTAGCTGCGGCCCCACGTCGACGGCCGGTCGTGCGTGTCGGGCCGGTGCTGGTCCGGCGAGGTGAGCGCCGCGAGGGCGGTTGCGGCTCCGTATTCCACGGCGATCCGGCGGTGGTACCACAGGCGTTGGCGCGCGCGGACGATCTCGCTGTCCGGCACGATCACGGAATGCGCCCGGTCCTGCTGGGCCGCGTGCAGGGCCATGGCGGACGTGCGGCGTGCGCCGAGGGAGTCGCCGGCGATCGAGTCAACGGGGACGTCCACCAGACGTTCGGCCTCGAGCGCGGCGTTCAGCGCGCGGCAGTTTTCCGGTTCCACGGCGATGGTGCGGATGCCGTGGTGCTGAGCAGCCGTGGCGACGCCGGCGAACAGGCCTCCGCCGCCGACTGCGACGAGTACGGTGTCCAGTCCGGGAATCTGCTGCAGGATCTCCTCCAGCAGCGTGCCGGCCCCGGCGGCGATGAGCGGATGGTCGTAGGCGTGCGAGGTAAGGGCGCCCGTGGAGGCGGCGAACTCCTCGCAGGCCGCGAGCGCTTCGGCGTACTCGGAGCCGACGAGCTGTACGTCCGCGCCGTAACCGCGGAGTTTGGCGACTTTCACCTGCGGCGCGTTGGCGGGTAGGAAGACGGTGGCCGGGATGCCTTGCTGCTGGGCGGCCCAGGCGCAGGCCAGTCCGGCGTTGCCGCCGGAGGCGATGGTCACCCCGGCCTCGGGGAGGGTTCCGGCGTCGCGGTGGGCCTGGATGAAGTTTTGCGCGCCACGGGCCTTGAAGGAGCCGGTGTGCTGCATGAACTCCAGCGCGAGCCACACCTCGCAGGGCTGTTCGGGCCGGTCGTCGAGGGGATCGCGGTGGCCGGTGCGAATGGCGCCGGGATCTACTCGGGCGAGGGTGACGGGCCGGATGCGTCCGGCGATCCGGTCCTGGGCGGTCTTGATATCGCCGTGGGTGAGGGCGTGCATCGTGTTGCTCCTGTCAAAGAGGGGTCAGGACCAGGCGATGAGCTGGCCGGTGGTGGTCAAGCCGAGGAAGAAGGCGAGGGCGATCCGGCGCCCGCCCGGGTTCGGCTCGACGCAGTGGAAGTGGCACCGAAGGGGGGCGGCAGTGGTCGCCCAACTGAGCCGGGCGGGGAAGGTGTTCGTCGTCCTTGCCGCCCACTGCACCGGGTGCGCCCGCTGCAAACCCGACCTTGACGCCCCGCGAACCAAGACCTGGCCGTGTCCGAGAGCCAGGGAGTTGTACCGCGTGTGGAAGCCTGCCTGGACGCGAGAGCGCCGACGTTGACGTTCCGCCACGCGGGCCCACCCAGCTCCGCTACCAGTCGGCCACCGGCCGCAGCACCACAGCATCGGAGGTGCGTGCGTACTCCCACCAGTACAGGTGATACGCCGCTTTCGGTTCGTAGAGCGGGTGGTGCGACCGCAAGGCACAGACGATCAGTTCGCTCTCTGCGGCACGGCCCGGCCACTCCTGCGAGGACGGTCCACCGCTGCGGTGCGGGTTCCTCGCCACCAGGCCAGTGACCCACTCAGTAGGCGCACCGTTGACATTCTCTTCCTCCAGGTCCAGGTCGCTGTGCGAGACGACGTAACCGACCACCTCCAGCGCAACCCTGTCCTGGAGGTGATGCTTGGCGACTGCCGGGCTGCTCAGCGGACGGAAGTAGCTGAACGCGGCGGCGTCGAACTGCTCGAACAGGTGCCGGATCGGCTGGAAGTCCACGGGGACGCCGGGCAGCTGGAACGACAGGTGACAGTCGTAGACCGACCGCGCCTCATGGACGGCAATGCTCCCGGTGAGCGTGTAGAAGCCGCCGCCCTGGCACGTGTCGAAGTAGGTGATCAGCTCGGTGTGGTGCGCGTCGTCCAGGCTCTCTTCGCGCTTCTTCCAGGCACGCAGCGCCTGAACGAACTCCCGCGCGCCGAAGCCATGCCAGTTCGCGCCGGACTGCTGGATGTTCCATTGCGGCTCGGCGCTGGTCCATCCCATCGAGTCCAGCCCGTGCAGCAGCTCCACGATGCCGGCCTCGTCGTACGGCCTGACCGGCACGTCGAGGGAGACGCCGCTGCCGCTGCCGAACGCCCAGTCCACGTCGGGCAGTTCCTGCACGAAGACGAATTCCCCGAACCCGCCGCCGGAGGTGACGTAGGGCAGCGGCTGCCTGGCGGCGTCGAGCAGCCGCACCTCCGCGCCCGGCAGGTCCGTGGCCAGTCGGCGCCGGCGCCGGGGCTTCGGGGCAGCGGCCAGGTGCACGCGGCCGTGGGTGATCAGCTCCTCCCGCTTCACCTGCAGGAGGCTGACCAGCGACCTCGGTGTGCTCAGGACCTGCGTCAGCTCGTCATCGCCGAACAGCAGGATCGGCCCCAGGTCCCGGCGCACCCGACTCCTCACCGACGGCGTGCGGTTCAACGTCTCGCCCAAGCTCGCGAACGCTGGCGGGGATGAAGACAAGCGCATTGCGGCGGATGCGCTGCGTGCCTTCGCGGACAGCGGCCAGGCCGTCTTCAAGTTCGTTGCCGAGCGGGAGTCGGATCTGGAGGAGATCCAGCTCCACGTCGACCGCTTTGGCCTCACCCCGGTGTACGTGATGCCGGAGGGCACCACCCCGGGGACCGTCATCGAACGCGCCCGCGTCCTCGCCGATCCCGTCATCGCCCGCGGATGGTCCATGACCACCCGCCTCCACATCCTGCTCTGGAAGAACGAGCGCGGCCGCTGACCCGGGCATGGCCGTCACCCTGTCCTGGAGCACCATCGAAAACCTCGCCGAGCCCTGATGAACCCGGTCAGTCGGCGGCGGCCGACGGCCCGGCGTCACGTGCGCTGCACGCCACACCGAGGTGAGAGATCGAGGCCCAAATGAGCCCGAACAGTACGTATTGGATGAACTACGCCATTAGCATCGCGCAAAGGGCGCAACAATCAGGTCGGCGGGTCGGCGTTGCGCTCGTTTCTGAACACGACGAGTTGATTTGCTCCGCCTTCGAGGGCGAAGGGCGCGGCGCATCCTGGTATCGCATTTTGCGGCGCAGAATTAAAGGACTCGGAACATCCAGCGCACACAGCGTATATCTGACGATCAACACCCTGTCAGCGGCCTGGTCGTTTGAGCTCGCCGAGCTCTTAAATGAACTGCGCATCGACAGGGTCTATATCGGTCTGCCAGACCCCGCCCTGACGAGTTACCTCGATGACGATCCCGTCACTGCACGAGGGCACGTATACCGCTTCCCCGACGATTTGCAGCGCGAGATACTCGAGCAGAACCGAGACTTCTACGCAGCGAGCGAGCAAAATATCGAGTGCAACCCCCACTACTCCACACATCGCATCAGTGAAGCCCTCTCCACCAGCCTAAGGTCGAGGGGGTTCGCGCTTTCCAGGAGTGATGTCAATGCGAACAGGGGCAGGGTCGCGCTCGCTTCTCTAATCTGCCAGAGGTATGGGATTGAGTACAAGGAGGCTGATCGCGCCGTAAACGACGCACTGTCCGAAGCCTTTGACGCGAAGTACGGCACCTATGACTACGCGTACGACGCTCGTGCCGCCAACTTGAGGTGGACCGACGACTTCATGTCGGTTTACAGGAGGTCGTCCACAAGGCCTCTGTCTACCGTCAACATCCTCAACGTCGGCGTCGGAGCTGGCTACGAAGCAGCAGCTCTGTTTTCAGATTGCCCGCAGATCACCTTTGTTGACATCGCGGAACGTGGCCTTGCAAATATAAGCGGACGCATTCCCTCGTCGAGAACCGTCGTCTCCAGCGCCGAAGACCTGTCTGCCCTATCGGAAAACAGTTACGATCTGTATGTCTCCTTGAGAACGTACAACTCATCGTTCTTCGATACGTCCGCAGCGGCCTCAGAGGCGCACAGAGTACTGAAACCCGGCGCGGTGATAATCGTCTCCGTAGCCAACGGATTTCTGTATACTCAGCGGGGCTGCGTAGTGCCAGGACTGATCATCCCCGGAACTGACTTCGTCGACCTCTATCGCGGGATGGACACAGCCAATCTGATTGGCGCGGAGCTCGACCGTGCCGGATTCAAAGATATCCGAATATTCCCAACAAGCACCGAGATTTACCTGTCGGCTGTCACCGCCTAACGTTTCCACCGCCCCTCCAGCCGACCACGTTCGCGACGCCCCATCAGTTCCGCGGGAAGGCTGAATCGCAGACGGCCGGGGGCGACCGGACTGTCCAGAGTGACCAGCGCGAAGGAAGGACTTCTGCAATGAACGGGCGAACGACTGTTGCCCATCGGATCCTGCAGTTCAACGCGGAACTTGCGGAAACGACGCTTGAACTGCCTCCCGGATTCACGGTAATCAACCCGTTCAGCGGCCCCCAGAAGGAGCGTGTCAGGGAGGTGACGACTGCGTTCTACCACAAGTACTACGACGACGATAAGCCGCGCCGTCTGGTACTGGGTAGCTCGCCCGCCCGGCGCGGCACGGCCGTGACAGGGGTCCCGTTCGAAGATGCCCAGCTCCTCGAAAGCGAAACGGGAGTCGATGTCGACGGCTATGCGGTGAGCCGGCCTTCCGCCGGGTTTCTGCACGACGTCATCAGGCGCTACGGGGGCCGCGACGAGTTCTATGCCGACTTCGTCATGAGTTTTGTGTGCCCTCTCGGCCTGGTGAGAAGGAGCCCCAAGGGAAAAGAGGTCAACTGCAACTACTACGAGAACAAGAAGCTGCTGGAGCTCCTGCACTCTTTCCTCGTGGACGCCCTGGAACGCCAGCTGGCATTCGGAACTGACACGTCGGTGTGCTACTGCATCGGCAGTGGCGAGAACTTCAGATTCCTCTCGAAGGTAAACGAGGATGAGCGCTTCTTCCAAAGGATCGTGCCCTTGGATCACCCGCGTTTCATCACTCAATACAATCGGGACAGAGAGGAAGAATTCGCCGAAAAGTTCCTCAGCGCCTTCCGTGAGCAACGCGATTAGTTGCGGCGTCCTCCGGAACGCTTGCCAACTCAGCTGATTCGACGAAGGCCGTAGGCTCCCAACGCGCTGGAACGAGCAGGAGAACAGTACATTGGCGACAGAAGGCAGGGTCCTGGTCCACTTCGACTCGGAACGCGTGAGCGTTTACCGCTCCCAGAGCGGCGAGTTGAAACTACTCAAAAGGGAGCGGCTCGCGTTCGAAGACAGCCGCGCCCACGAGGTGCTGGCAGACAGAGTCGGCGAGTTCTGCGCCGGACTCACGGAGTTCAACGAGGTCGTCGACAACAAGACAACGCGCCTGTACGCCACCGGGGTATTTCAGCAGCTCCCGCAGCCGGAAGCGGCCGCACTGGTCAACAGCGTCTATGTCGACACCGGCCTCTATTTCAACATAGTCGGGCCTGAACTGGAGCGGTTCTACCGGGAAGCGGGCATGTCCGCGTGCGGATCGAACGGCATGATGGAGGGCCTGATCCGGCGGGAATTCCGGAATGCTGTTGTCTGCGGCAGCTTCCAGCAATCTCTGGGGTATATCGAGGACACCATCGTCCGTCTGCGCGAGAGCGGCACCGTCGCGCTGAGCCCTCGGAGCACAAGGATCAAGCCGGAAACCGCGGGCACCGACTTCATCCTCTTCGACTACCAGGATCTGCTGAAGAACGAACGCGACACGTGGCGGCACAAGTACGTGCACATGGACGCGTTCAGGCAAGCCGACGCTGTTGTCGTATGCAACCCCGGCGGTCTCGTCGGAAACGGCACAATGTTCGAGCTCGGCTTCATGTCCGCGCTTTCCAAGAGGTTCATCTTCACGGAGGAGCCCCAGGGCGTTTCAGTCCTGTTCCCCTGTGAGGTCGGCCTGGAGTTCTGAGCACACCCGCTGAGGGCCGCGGTATCCCACCCCGTTCTTGCATCCCCGACCGGAACAAATCGGCGTTTCAGCGAACGGCACAGGGCCGGAAGCAGGTCTCCGGCTCATCCTCGCTCTCTGTCCACCCAGATCTCACTTCTCGGCTACGACGATACCGAAAGGACCCTCACCGGTGCGCGATGCAGAACCCATCGACATAGTGCGCGACAGGCTGCGAGAGATCGTGGCGTCTGTCCTTGAAGTGGAAAAGGAAGACATCGAGTCCGGTGCCCTGTTCTATGAGGAACTCGGCATCAGCTCCTTGGAAAAGGTTGCGATCGCGGCCGCGATCGAGCGCGAGTTCGGAGCCCTGTCCGCTGAGGAAGCGGCAGCCCTCACCAGCCTGGACGCCGCGGTGTCCGTGCTCAGCGAGCGGGCGACAAGCCCCCAGAGTGTCGACCTGATCGACCGCCTGGTGGCGGGGCATGTCTCCGCCGGCCGGGGCGAAAGGACCAGCTACCTCGACCCCCAGGCGGGGGAGATCACGTACGCCGGCCTCCTGGAGGCAGCACGCGGGTACGCGGGCGCCCTCAGGGCAGCAGGAGTGCCTGAGGGCGCCCGCGGCCTCCTGGTCGCCGACGATTCCGTGGCGACCGTGGTCGCCGTCCTCGGCCTGTGGTGGCACGGTTGTGTCCCCGTGGTGATCAGCCCGGTGCTCACGGACGACGAAGTCCGCTACATCGCCGGAGACTGCGCCGCCGCGACGCACACTGCGATATGTGGCAGTGGGCGGGGTCCTTGCGACCTTTGCTGGGACGGGGCGCACGGGGACTCTCCTGGGGGCGAACGTGATGATCGGTCGGCTGTGGTCAGGCAACGCAGGCGGTGTTGGCGTCGGGCTGAATGTGGAAGCCCCCGCGTTCTTCGACCAGTTGGAGTCGCCGGTGGAAGTCCTCGACGGCTTCGGCCAGGACTGGCGCGGTCGCGCCGGGCAGTCCGTCGGATGCGCCGTATACGGACGGGCTGTACAGGGCGTCGGCTTCGATGGCCGGACGGGTGACGCCCGCGTCGCTTTGCATCGCGCGCCGCAGCGGGCGGTTGGTGATCTGGCTGGTAGGAAGGCATGCGGTGCTGACGCGGGCCCTCGTGGAGGAAGAGGTGGTGGCGGCTGCGGACCTGTTCGGTGCGGACTGCCCGCCAGGCGGCGCCCCACTCGCGGGTGTGGAAGGGGGCGGCGGCGCGCCGCTCGGCGGGAAGTGCGACCGAGGAGTGCCACGTGCTCGTCACCGCACGGGAGTTGGGGTGCAGGACGGTCATGCGCTCGTAGCGAGGGCGGTCGGGCGTGTGACGGCGGGCGGCGGGGGAAGCCGGCGGGCGAGTGCGGCCGGGTCGCCGGGGTAGTGCAGGGCCTGCATGCCGAGCTGCTCGGCGGCTTCGACGTTGTCCAGCCGGTCGTCGACGAACAGGGTCTTTGAGGGGTGGGGCATTCCGGCGGCCTCGAGCGCGGCCTCGTAGGCCCGTTTGTGGGGCTTGTTCACTCCGATACGGGCGGAGTAGACGGTCCGGCTGAACAAGGTGGCGCACCACTCGGCGTCGTCGAGGGCGTTTGCCAGCGGTTTGGGCGCGTTGGACAGGAGTACGAGACGCAGCCCGGTGGCGTGGGCTGTGTGCAGGAGGTCCAGCACGGCGGGGTCCGTGGCGGTCCACATGTCGATGTCGGCGCGTGCGAGAGCGGCCAGGAGGGTGCTGCCCACAGGTGCGGTGCGCCCGTTGCGCAGCAGTCCGCTCCAGAACGTGTGGGTGAGGGCGACGCCCTGGTCGTAGGGCTCCCGCCGCTGCCAGAACGCCTGTTGGAAGGCGTGGGTCTCGTGGGGGTGCCAGCCCGCGAGTTCGGCGAGCCGGGCCCACTGGGCCGGGCCGGGCTGGCGGCCGATGACGCCGTTGTAGTCGAGGATCACGGCCTCGAGGTCGGCGCCGCTGGGGGTGGTGGGCTGGGAAGAGGTCAACGGAACTCCAGGGCTCGGTGGGAGACGACAGCGACGGTCGCGGTCAGGACGACGAGCAGGGCCAGCGCGGTGGTCAGGCTGGTGAGCGAGGCGATCGCCCCGATGGCGGCCGGTCCGGCAAGCAGGCCGAGGTAGCCGATGGTGGCGACGGTGCCCACCGCGCGTGGTCCTCCCCGTCCGGCGGCTGTGATGAGGGCCGGCATGGCCGTGGACAGGCCGGCTCCGAGGGCCATCCAGCCGAGCAGGGTGGCCGGGGCGCTGCCGGCGATCAGTGCAGCGCCGAGTCCGGCGGCGGCCAGGGTGGCCCCGGCGCTTAGCAGGGCGGGTGCTCCGTAACGGCCGGTCAGCCGGTCACCGGTGAGCCGGCCCGCGGCCATGGCGGCGCTGTAGAGGGCGTAGGCGGCCGCCGCTGTTGCCTCGGAACTGTGGAGGGAATGAAGGTGCACTGCCGACCAGTCGGCGGCGGTACCCTCGGCCAGCAGGCACGCAGCGGCCAGGGCACCGAGCAGCCACACCGAGGCGTGGGAGGTCTGCGCCGGCTTTGCCTCGTCCGGAACCGCTTCGGGACGCTCGGGTGCGTGGTCGAGGGAGGTTGCCGTTCGTACGGCCGGAACGGCGGTGACAGCAGCGAGCACCGTGAGGGCACCGACCATCGCGAACAGCACCGCGTGGGACATCCAGGTGGTCACGGCTGCAAGCGCGGCCCCGCACAGAGCACCGATCGAGTAGGCGGCGTGCAGCCCGGACATGATCGACCGCTGGAAGGCGATCTCGCAGTGAACGGCAGAGACGTTGCAGCCGACGTCAAGCAGCCCGTGTGCGAGGCCGAAGACGACGGCAGCCCCGATCAGAGTCGGCAGCGTGCGGCACTGGCCGAGGAGAGCCAGGGCTAGGCCGAAGACGACGGCGGGGACGACCAGCAGTCGGGAGGGACCGTGCCGGTCGGCCAGACGCCCGCCGAGCTGGAGTCCGGCAACCATACCGGCTGCAGCGCCGAGAAGAACGAGGGACAGATGGCCCGTCCCAAGGTTGGCCACCCTCTGCACTGAGGGCATCCTCGTGCCCCACACCGCCATGACGAGGCCCATCACGACGAAGACACCGAGCAGCAGCCGCCGGTCGCCCGTCGGCGGTGCGGACTGCTCGGCCGGAGCGATCGCGGTCATCGGCCCGCCCCCGCTGCGGGCGTGGGCAGGACTGTCGAAACGGGAGCCCGTCTGGGCGCTGCTGCCCCCCGAGTTGGGGCGCGTGGTGCTGTGTCTCATGGTCCGGTTCTCCGATGCGGCGGTCAGGTAGCGACGGGGACGGGGGTGGCGGTCACACGGGAGGCCGTGCGGCGGTGGGTGAGGCCAGCGAGCGGCACACACAGGGCTGCGCCCGTGGCACCGGCGGCAAGGGCGGTAAGCGCGGCGAGAACCCCAACGCCCGAGTTCAGGGACACGGCCGCGAGAACCGGGGCGATGATCACGGCGACGGCGAGGGTTGAACCCCAGATCCCGGCGTACAGACCGCGGGCGTGAACGGGCGAGATCTTGGTGACGATGTCGTTGGCCGCGATGAAGAAGACGATCTCCCCGGGGACGGCGGCCGCCACGGCGAGGCTGTAGCCGGCTGTGGTGTCGGCGAGGCCTGCGCTGCCCATGCCCGCGCCCAGCAGGAGCGAGCCGACGGCGAGCAGGCCGGTGACCGGCTGGGGCCCGTCGCAGCGGCGCCGCAGCCACGGGTTGAGGAGCGGGGTGAGCACGACGACGGCGCCGGCGTTGGCGACCTGTGTCCATCCGTAGGCGTCGGCGGCGAGCCCGTCGTCCTCCATCAGCAGTGGCAGCGTGGTGAACATGCCAGCAGCGCAGGTCAGGGCGGCCACGCTGGCCATCCACAGCAGCCACAGGCGGGCGTCGCGCACGGCCGAGCGCAGCGGGGTGCGCGCGGCGGGCTCGCTGGGGCGGGCGGAGGCGGCCGGGGTGTCGTCGTCGAGGTAGCGGTGGGCGAGCAGGGCACAGGCCGCGCAGGCGGCGGCGTTGAACCAGAACAGCGCCGGGAAGCCGAGCTGTCCGGCCAGCATGCCTCCGGCCGCGCCTTGATCGCCGCGCCGATGTTCACGGCCCCGTGGCGCCAGCCGTTGACGGCGGCTCGCTGTCCGTCGTCGGTGATGAGGTCGGCGATGGCCGCGGAGACGACCGGCCTGGGCGCGTCGTACACGATGCCAGCGATCAGGGCTCCGGTACACACGGCGGCGAATGCGTGCGCCTGGGACATCACGGGCAGGCAGACGGCGGCTGTGAGCATGGCGGCCACGAGGGTCCGGCGCCGGCCGAGCCGGTCGGCGGCCCAGCCGGTGAGCAGTTGGCCGACGAGCCATCCGATGCCGAAGACCGCGAGGGCCTGGCCGACGGCGGCCGTGGTGTAGCCGAGGTCCTTGAGGTGATAGCTGAGGAAGGGATAGGCGAAGCCGAAGCCGCGCGCTACCAGGGTGATGACGAGCAGTGCCCAGATCGCCCGCGGCCAGGGCCGCGGTCGGGACGGCTCGGCGGCCTTGTCGGTGGAGATGGGCATGGTGGTGGCTGACACAGACGCTCCAGGGAAAGCAGGGGCGAGACGTTCCTGATGGGGCGGCCGGCGTCAGCTGGTTCGGGCGCCGGACGGGAAGGGTGGAGTGGGTGGGTGCGTCGCCGTGGGCGGACGACGCCCCCACTGAGCAGCCGGGCCCGCGCCCGCGCCGGAAGGACGCGGGGATGTCGCCCCAGGGGGGTGGGAGCGGGGGGCCGGGCTGCGCCTGGTGCCGGCCGACGGAGGACGCTCCGTCCGGTCGGGGAGTTCAGTGCGGCTACACGGTCGGGGAAGCGCTGAAGTTCGTGTTGCGGTAGCCCTTGCCGTCGTTGTTCCAGTCCAGCTGGATGACCCCGTCGGCCAGGTATCGGCCCGAACCGGCCTTGTACTTGACCGTCCCGGTCCTGTAGCTGCCGTTTCCGGCGACGTTGCCGTGCTCGAGCTTGTACTCGAGGCCGGTATAGTTCGCCCACTTCACGACGGGGTCGGCCCCGGCGACCGACTTCTTGACCTGGAGGTGGAACCGGGCTCCATCAAGGGTCTCGGTCATGTTGACGTACGAGACGGGGCCCTCGAACTTCACGTTGGCGTAGGCGTAGATGTAGCCCCCGGAGCGCTTGGCGCACAGTGTGACGTCGAAGTTGTAGTTGTCGGCCCACGGCCCGGAGTAGGCCGGATTGTCGACCGAGGCGCTGCTGGTAGTGCAGCGGTAGTCCGCGGCGGAGGCCGTGGTGGCGGTGGCGAGCGTGGTGCCGGTGAGGGCTCCGGCAGCGAGCAGGGTTATGGCGGTGCGCTTGAACGCGGACATGCAGGTGTTTCCTCCGGATCATGATGGAGTGGCGGGCCGAACGGGGCCGGGCCAGCAAGGGGGGTGGGGAGCGGCCTGTGCGTTCTCGCCGCTCGTGTCCTACGGCGGCGCTTTGACCTGTGGCTTCTCGCGGTGTCTCAGGCCGTGTCCCGGGAACGGTCACCGATGACAGATCTCCGACCTACAAGATCAGCAGCCCCGCGTGTTCTTGGGCGCGAGCTTCTTGACGTAGACCCAGCTGACCCAGCCGACGGTGTTCTTCGGGGTGCACGGCTTGGGTTGCGCCAGCGATCTTTCGATCGGCCTCAGCGCCAACGGCCAAGGCACCACCTCCGGGACTACCTCTCCCGGAGGTGGTACCCGTTGACCCATCCCCACTTGCCTGCGTTGGCCCCGCTGAGGACCTTGCCGTAGAACCACACGTGGTTCTTGGCGCTGCACAGCGGGTCGAAGCGAGTGCCCTTCGTGAGGAGGCCCTTGGAGTAGTAGGACGTCGACGGCCCGTTGCGGAGATTGACGTTGGTGGAGGCCTTGGACACGGGGGAGTAGACGGGGCGGTAGTCGCAAGCAGATGAACCGACCGCGGATGCGGGCGACGCGGCCATGACGGCTCCACCGAGTATCAAGGTGGCAGCGACGGTCACGGCCGCAGCACGCGATGTCAACTTCATGACCAGGTCCTTTCGTTGGTGGATTCAGGTGGTTCAGGACGAGGACCGGCGTGGCAGCCTGCTTTGTCCGGCCCGATGAGTGCGCTGCTGCAGAGCTCGTGATCGCTGTGCGGTATCGGACTGGGGCGCGCTCCAAAGGCCTCGCGCGCCAGCAGCCCGTAGCCGCGTCGTTGCCCGACACGTGTCCGGCCAGCGCGGAACGCTCTGATCAGGGGACTCCCGAGTGCGGTGTCGGAACCGGCACCGCGCCGACAGTGGGATCAGGATTCGGGCACGCGGCCACGGGGCCTGTCCGGTCAGCCGGCCAGCTGGTAGAGGCCGTCGTCGCGCACCCAGCCTCGGGTGCCCTTGGGGATGCCGGACTTGGAGCGCTGGGTGAGCTGGCTGTAGTCCCAGTTGCCGCGGCTGCACATCACGGTCAGCTTGTCGCCGCGGTAGAGGTAGCCCTTGCTGGCGTAGGTGGTGCCTGGGCCGGTGCGGTAGTTCCAGCCGTTCTTGGCCACGGTGGCGCGGTAGTCAGGCCAGTTGCGGGTGCACTTGCTGTGCTCGCCGACGGCGTGCGCGGCCGGGGCGGTTGTCACGGTCAGGGTGGCAGCGGCCGCGAGTGCGAGGGCGGCGGGCGCAACCGAGCGGAGGGCGAGATTGCGGATCATCGGGAACCGACCTTCCGAAAGGGAGGAGGGGGCAGGGTGTTGCCCCGGCCCGGCCAGGGCGTAGCCACTGGCGGGCGGGGCCCCTGCGGCAGGACTGCGGCGTGAGGCCGCCGTATCGGGCAAGGGAGGAGGCGCGTCCGGTGCTGGGCGCAGGGGACGGGCAGACCGGCTGCGGCACGCGCGTGGGTGCCGTTGGGCCCAACTCCAGTCAGACGTGGTCTAGTTGGGGATCGGCGGTGTGGGCGCGGGGTTGGTGCCGTAGGGGTTGGCGCACTGGTAGACCATGTAGCCGCGGACCTTCTTGCCGTCGCTCTTCCGCGTGACCGTTCCGCGGGTGTACCACTGCTTCTCGGCGCGCTTGTAGGCTCACTGGTCGTAGGCGACCTTGTCGCCCCGGTAGCCGATTCCCACCACCGTGGCGGTCTTCGACGGGGCCTTGCGGATCTTGACCGCGCTGCAGCTGATCTTCGTGTGGCCGGTGTCGGCTGCCTCCGCCGCCGAGGTGGTGGCCAGGCCGCCGGTGGCGATGGCCAAGCCGATCGTCGTGGACACGAGGGTGCGCTTGACGCGCTGGGTTATCACAAGGGACTCCTTGGAGTGGAGGGAAGCACGGACGGTGGGCATGGCTGTCCGAGGCGCCGGCGGTTCTATGCGGCCTTCCTCCGGCGTGCGACCGAGGCCTGAGTTGTCGTCATGGCGTCGCGCCGCAAGGCGATGGATGCAGCGGCATCGGCTCCGACCTGAATGGCCTCCATGGGAATCGGGCGAAGCGAGACTGCGCGAGACGCAGCGGTGGAGACTCGCACTCGACTCGGCGAGGAGGCATGCTCGGTCACGACCGCGCCGCAATCAGCGGAAGAGTCGCGCCCGAACATGTGTTGCCCGCCTTGTATAGAGTGAACCGAACGTCTATTGTCATCCTATCGAATCATAAGTCCGAATTCTATTCAATGGGCAGTCGACTGCGACTCAATGAACGCCACTGCGCGGGACATGTGCAGAACTGGCTGCGACTACAAGACCGACCTGAGCTTCTTCGCCAAGCTGCGCCTCTTGTCGCACCCGCCCTCGGCCCGAGGGAACGCGGAGACTGCGACTCCCGGAATCTCTCGTGCGTCTATGCGGCGACGATCAGGGCAATGCGACAACCCACCCGGGGGCCGCGCCGAGCGCGCCTATGATCGACGCATGCCGTCGTCCCTTCCCACGTCCCTTGCTGTGTCCGACGCCATCACCCACTACCGCCAGCTGCGCGAGCTGACCATCGACGAGCTGGCCTATGTGCTCCGGATGCTCGATCACCCGATCTCGACCGACGCCCTCGCGGAGATGGAGCGATGCGCTCGCCCCGTGACCGTCGACGACCTCGTCGCGATCGCCTACGCGCTCGACACGACCCCCGCGGTGCTGCTGTCGCACATCCCCATCGACATGCCGGAACCCGAGGGGCCCCTGGCCACCGGGCTCCCCGGCGACGTCGACCAGGCCGAGCTCCGCGCCTGGCTCGAAGGAAAGACCACACTCGACCGCGAGTCGCGGGTGAACTGGTGGAAAGAGCGGGTCGCCCGCCTCAGGGTCCGGTCGGCGCACCACGAAGAACAGCTACAGGGCGCGTACGCGGAGCTGCGCGAGCTCGGTGACCTGGCGCTCCAGGAAGCAGACGCCCCGCCGGTGCAGCGTCTTCAGTGGCGCATTCAGGACGGCGAGCATGCGCTCAATCAGTCCGAGGTTGCGCTGGCGCTGACTGAGCATCGACTCGGCAACCTCCGAGAAGAGGCCTGACAGCTGAGTCCTGGCAAGTCAAAGGCGCCTATCCATAGGCGCCTTTGACTGGTCTTCTGTCGTTAGGTGGTACATCTGGTACATCAATCTGCAATACTGCTAGTGGACTTGTGAATACCTTCGCAAGCGCTGATGTACGAGAAGAAGGCTCGAAAGTCGGTCAGGTGCTCCTCAAGGGGGCCGGCTTCGGCTCCCGGGCGTGGTCGGGAGCCGGGTCTCGGGGATGCAGTGTGGAAGTGTGGAGCCGAGACGCCGGTCCCTGTGAAGAGGGCGCCACCTGGACACGCAGGGCTGAACGAGAGGAAGCGGGGGCGATTATGACTGAGGATCAGCCTCAGATACCCGAGCAGCCGACACAGGGCCATGCAACAGCACCACAGGCCGTGCCGCCGCGACCGCAGGTTCCGCCCGTTGTCACGGCCGAGCAGTGGGGCCGCCGGGTTCCAGCAGACGCATCACCGCGAGCCGACGATGTCCGAATATCAGGCCGCCGTTCATGCCGGACTGATCGCTCCCGAGTGCCGGCCTCGTGATCCGTCGACGCAGCAGATGACCGACGAAGCCAAGCAGGTCGTCAACGGTGCCCGGGACCTCTTCAACACCAAGGTCGCGCCGGCCGTTGAGAACTCTGGAGCCAAGGAGTTCCTCAGCAGCCGCGTTGCCCCCGCCGCGCAGAGCGCCGCGCGCTCGATGCAGCAGAGCACCTCGCGTCCGGGACTGGCCAAGCTGAGGGGGCTGGCCACCAACATCCTTCCCGCCGCGGCGTTCCTGGCGATCATCTCGCTGTTCATGCCGGTCGCTTCAGTCATGGGCTTCTCGGTCAACTACTTCAGCGACGAGGCCGACGGCGAGGGCGGCTTCCTGCTCTTCATCATGCTCGCGGCCATCGCTGCCTCTGCCATGGCAGTCATCCGCAAGGCAAACCGGTCCCGCATCACCGCCGGAGTCGTGGCATCGGCGCCGGCATGATCGACAGCTTCGGCACCATGGGCTCCGTCAGCGGCACCCGCTACGCCTCCGTCGGAGCAGGCGTGGTGCTCCTGGCGCTGCTGTCGGTCGTGATGCTGGCTGCTGCCGTCCTCATCCGGCTGCCGTCGCGTCAGGCGTCTGCGATCCCGCAAATGCCACCGACCCAGCCTCCGCAGAGCTGACCCCGACCGATCATCCAGAACGAACGAAGGAAGAACACCATGAAGACCACCAGGACCGCGCATGCGACGCGGACCAGGATCGCCGTGTTCGCCGTGGCCCTGGCCGGGGGCGCGCTCATGCTCACCGCCTGCGGCGGGAGCAGCGATGCTGCTTCCTCGCAGAGCCCCAGCAGCAGCCAGGCTCCCAGCTTCGACGGTGCCTACATCTCCATCACCGACGGGGCGCGCGGCGGCATCGCAGCCGTCGAAGGCCACAAGATCACCTACATCAACGTCACCGCTGGCGACCAGCAGTGCCAGCTGACCACGAAGGCCCTCGACGACATCAAGCACGGCTCGATCGTCAAGGACGGCACGACCGACAAGGGGCAGTACCAGGTTCTCTCGACCGGCACGATCAACGACAGCCGGACCAGCGTGCTCTGGGACGACGTCAACGGCTCCGACCAGACAGGCACTGACCCGGGATCCGGCTCGATCTCGATGTCGAACAGCATGATCACGCTCGGGTACACCTTCACCTATTCGATCGACCAGGTACAGCTCGTCCCCGCCGCCAGCGACCAAGCGAAGGCATTGATGGCCAAGGACTGCAACCAGCAGAGCTGATTGCCGCACCACCCAGGCAGCACAGAACCCCGTGGACATCACGTCCACGGGGTTCTGTCCTTTCTCTGACACCTACTCCTGGAGCTGCTGCGCCCGGTACTCCTCAATCGTCTCCGGTGGCCGGCCGTACTTCGGCGCGTGCTGCTCGACGAAATCCAGCTCAGCCCATGCTGTCGACTGCCGGATCCTCGACCGGGCCACCAGGACGAACACCGTGGCACTGATGACGATGTTGAGCAGACACCACTCAGCCAGCACCGCCGTCAGCACCACCGGTAGACCATCCTCGATCGCCATGGTGACCAGAACGGCCAAGCCTGCGCTGTTGACCAAGAGGCTGGCCACGTACCCCTCGAACGTGCCGGATAGGCGCGCCAGAGTCCGCGGCTCGTCGCGCTGCCGCACAGCGCGCTTCATCTCGCCGACGAACACCACGGTGGCCACGGCCGCCGCAGTGCTCAATGCCAGGTCGCGGATCCCGGTGATCCACCATCGCGCCGAGCGACACCAGCCGCGCGGGAACTCGCCGCGAAGCCTCGATCCGAGCCTCATGCTCTTCCCCTTCTCTTCCTGCCCCGCAAAAGACGACGCACCCGGTGAGGACGACCATTGCGATCATCCTCACCGGGTGCTCAGCCCTCCATGCTCGCCCGATCAGTCCTGCGGCTTCTCGCGCCGGCGCCGGCGAAGACCACCGGCCGGCCGCTGCTGCGGCTCCGGAGTCTCCACGCTCTGAGGGGCCGGATCGGCAACCCGGCGCGGACGGGGACGAGGGCGCGGAACCGGAGTCTGCCGCGGCGAAGAAGCCGGTGCAGGAGCCGACGTCTGCGGAGCCTGAGCCCGCGGGGCGGGCGTCTGGCGCGGCGTCGGCGTCGACGCCTGGATCGAACCCGGCTGACTCGCTGCCTGCGTCCGAGCCGGAGTCCGCGCACCAGGCGCAGCCGGAGTCTGACCCGAAACCGGAACGGCCACGGGACGAGGAGCCGACGTTCCAGCTCCCAGCTGCCTCGGGGCAGCGGTGTCCTGAGCGGAGTGCGTCGGACGCGTGCTCGGCGCGGCCGGCTGCCCGGAAGCAGGAGCCGGGCCAGGCACAGCGTCGCCGCTGAAGCGCTGCGGTGCAGCCTGCTGACTCTGCGCACCCTGGGCACCCATGCCAAACTGCGCCGGGCCCGTCTGACCGGCGACGGCCTTACGGCCTCCGCTGGTCGGAACAGAACCAGCGCTGTCAGCGCTGCTCTGCCCCTGAGGACCACCGTGAGAACTCGACGGCTCCGTGGACGAGGCCAGAACCTCGCCGGGGATGACCTTGTTGCCGTCCGAGGTGTACCCGAGGTTCGACAGGCCGCCCTGGTTGCTCAGATTCTGTGCCGTCTGCTTGTCCGAGTGCGAGCTGCCCGCTCCACCGCTGGTCAGCTGCAGCGGACCGCCCTTGTCGTCGGAACCGTCGCCCTGGCCGGACGCGCCCAGAGCACCAGCCGGCCCGCTGCCGCCACCGGAGCCACCGCTGCCAGGACCACCGTCCAGTGCCGGGCTGTTCGGATCGCCCGGGCCACCCTCTCCGCCGCCCTCCAGAGCCAGCGCCTGCTTGCCAGCAGTCAGAGCCGTGGCGTTGCCGTTCGTGCCGCCGGCGTTCGTCGATGCCGTCTTGCCCGCGGGCTTGCCCGTGCTCGGAGACGCCGGACCGCTGGTCTTGCTGTTGAACCCGTTGGCGAGCTTGTTGCCCATGGCCATACCCGCGCCAGCCCCTACACCTGCAGCCAGAGCAGGCATCAGCCCGCCCTTGTCCGGCTTCGGCGCGGTGTTGGTCTCCAGGAACTTGTCCACGAGCTTGGTGACCACCTCGTCCATCGCCTGCAGCACCGTTTTGCGGACCCGCAGCAGAGCGAAGGTGACGCCCACGATCAGCAGCGACGAGATGAGCGTCAGGATCACCACGATGATCCCGCCGAACGCAGCGCTGCCCCACAGGCCGCCCGGGCTCATGAAGCTCGACACGGGTCCAGCCATGATGTCCGGGACCGAGATCAGGAACTCCGAGACGAACTGGTAGATGAACAGCGTGACGAGGACCTCGAGGATCAGCGCGATGGAGTAGACGATCACCTTGGCGATTGCCTGCATCGCGCCCAGCGTCGCGAACGGTACGGCCGCTACGAGGCCAAAAATCCGCTTGACCGAGCCGGCCAGCATGCCGATGGCGTACCAGAAGCCAAGCAGGACGATGGAGCCCAGGACCGTGGCTGCGTTGGACCAGTACATGAACTTCGCCGGCCCCGTGCCCACCTGGCTGACGGCCATGTGGTTCTCGCGGGTGAAGCCGGACGTGGCGTTGTTCGAGCTGTACATGTTCAGCGAGCTGGGGCTGAACCCCGTGTTGAGGTAGTTGTACGCCGCTAGAGGAGACAGGTTGCACGAGGAGGGCGTCTTGCCCACCGTGAAGCCGCAGTTGCTCTTCGTCCCGGTCGTCGTGAAGATTGTCGAGTCCTTGCCGGGACGAGAGGAGGTCAGGCCCGTGCCGTCCGTCGAGATCACCGGGTGATCGACCGGCTTCGGCCCCTCCTCCTCACCGAACTCCTCCACGTCGCCGTAGCTGTCCTTGTCGACGAACCAGCTCTTCTTGTCCTCCGAGCTCTCGTCCAGCTGCGTGATCGAGCTCTTGATCCCCGACTCGAAGTCGGAGGCTGCGATCTCGTTGCTGGCGATGTACTTGCCGATGACCCCGAAGGTCGAGAACACTGCCTTGAAGTCGTCCGACGCGCCGGTACCGGCGGAGACCGTGCCGTCCTTCCAGGCTGACTCGGCGTCGTTGGCCTTCGTGCCGATGCCGATGCCGTTGAACGTCGCTCCGTGGGACTGCTTGTTGATCGCCAGCGCGCTCGTGCGCACCGACATCATCGCGTCAGAGCTCGCCTGGTCGCCGTTCCAGGAGACAGTGGCCTGGTCCGGGATCCCGAGGCGGTCGTTGATCATCCACGCCTCGAAGTCGACGTACGTGCTCAGCACGACGCGCGTCGGACCGGCATGCTGGCCGAGAACCGAGTCGTCGAACTTGTCGAGCACGCTGGTGTACATCGAACCGATGAGCGGCAGGCCGACGCCGATGAAGACGACGCGCACGATGAGTTTCTTGATCGCCGAACCCCGGTCCATCTTCTTGAACATGACCAGGCCGATGAGCAGGAAGCCGATGAAGATCGGCACCAGCACTTGCCACGAGATATCGACAAGTAGGCCGTACCAGCCGCTGATCCAGTGCTGGAGGCCCGAGAGTGCGCCGCCTCCGGTGTCACCTCCCGTCATCCCGTCGGCGAAGGTCGGATTGACCGCCCTGACTGCCTGGTAGAACCACAGGAAGGGGTTGATGAGCTTCAGGAACTGGAGGACGACGTAGAACAGCGTGCCGACCGCCAGCGCCAGGGCGTAGAGGACCCAGATGACGGAGCCTCCGATCACGCTCACGATCTGGCCGCCGATGCCCGAGGACATCGTGTCCAGGCCGAGGTCGGCGTTCGCCGCCCCGAAGTGCGCGTAGTCGAGCATGCCCGAGTACTTCGCGTTGCCCTTGTCGTCTTTCGCGGCCAGGGTCTCGTACGTGACGGTCTGGGAGGACCCCGAGACCTCGGCGAAGAACCAGCCCACGATGTTGCCCAGGCTGAAGTCCGGGTCGGCGTAGCCGAGCATGGAGCCGCCCGAGGCCGGGCTGCCGACGACCGGCTTCCAGTTCTCGTGCATGCCCTTGTCGTTCGACGGCGAGTTCTTCTCGCTGAAGTACGAGCTCGCATTCGAAGCCAGCTGGTAGAGGCTGTAGTTGTCGCGCTCCTTCTCGTCGTCCGCGGACGCCGGCGAAGAGGTCGCCATCATGAGGACCGGCACGAACAGCGCGGCCAGGAGCATGAGGGCGATCCCGCGCGCGAGTCTGCCCTGGCGGGCTCTGCCACCGCCGTGGCCGGCCCGGGCATGCAGCCGCGCCACCGCCGCGATCGTCCCGTTCATGGTCTCTCCCCTGCTCCTCGCCTTCGTATCAGTGCTGACCTCGTTCATGCCTTGACCAGCTTCTTCGGCCTGGGCTTCCTCGCCGGCCGCCTTGGGCCGTCCTCGGGCTGCTGCAGGTTCTTCTTGCCGTCGCGGCGCTTGCCCCTGTCGCTCTGGCCCGCGTCAGCCTCGCCGTCGCCGCCCTCGCTGTGCTTCCGGATGCTGGTGAGGTTCGCGCCCGGTGCCGGCTTGTCGTGCATGATCGCGTCCATCCGCGCCGCCTCTTCGGCCCTGGCCGCCTCCAGGCGGACCTGCCTGCGCTGGGCCTCGCGGTAGGGGTTGGTCCCCAGTGCCAGGTCCAAGTGGAAGACCACGTTGGAGACGCCCCGGCGCAGGTACGTAAGATTCCCGCCCTTGGTCGTGATGAGCTGGGCGAGATCCGGCGGAATCCGCTGGTGCAGCTGCTTCTGGTATTCCGCCACCGTGCCGTCGCGCATCGGACCGAAGAGCGTGAAGTCCGCGGCGTCGAACTTGTTGAAGTCGCTGTCGGCCAGCATCGTGTCGACGTTGTTGTAGCTGTAGACCACCCGGCCACCGCGCTCGTGCATGTGATCGAACTGGTCCTTGATGTACTTCTTCACCCGGTCGTCGATGTGCTCGGTGCCGTGGACGATCACCGTGTCGCCGAGCCCCAGCTTGCCAACGGCGAAGCCGACGATGTTCACCAGCTGCGCCATCGCCACGCCCTTGCCACGGCGCATGAGCCGCGAGAAGTCGTAGACCACGCGCCGCGAATCCCGGACCCCGTCCACGGCCGAGGCCGTGTGGTTGTTGAACAGGTCGCCGTTGGTGCTCAGCATCGCGCTGGCGATGCCCCTGAGCACGTTGTAGGCGCGCAGCTGGTCCGGGTCGGTCTTGCTGGAGTTCAACAGTGCCTTGTGCGCGGTTGCCACGTAGGAGACGAACATCTGAAGACGCGGCACCTGGGTGTGCGGGATGTTCACCACGCGCAGGCGGTGACGCTGCTCCTTGGCGTTGTGCCGCCACATGCCCTGCTCGATGTAGAAGTCGGTCGCGGTGTCTTCGAGGGCGCTGCGGATGATCGAGCCGATCGCTCCGTCGCTGGTCTCGTAGAGCTGCTCGAACATCAGCTTGAGCTTCTCCATCTGGGCGGAGAAGACCGTCAGCTCGTCCTCCTCCTCACCGAACATCTCGAACATGTTCACGTCGCCCTGATTCAGGTCCACGCGCGAGGTGAGCCGCTCGAACCTCGGGCCGAGCTTGTCGAGGTTCGCCCCGTCAAGGACGAGGTGGACGACCTGGCCGTTGTTCAGCAGCGCCGCCTGAGAGATCTTCGAACACCACATGTTGGCCACCCGCTGGCGGTCGAGGTACTCGCTGAGCGTGGCGTCGGCGACGATCACGTGGTGGTCGTAGGCGTTGACGTCCATGAGCACGGCGCTGTTGTTGACGTCGCCGACCATGTAGCCGACGTACTCGCCGCCCTTGTCGTTGAGGCCATTGGTCACCAGCGAGTACGAGCCGGCCAGCTCGGTCGAGGTGAAGTGGAAGCCCTTGCCCTTCTTCTTCTCGTTGTTCTTCCACAGGCCCGAGAGCTCCTGGCGCTGCTCGCCGGCGTAGGGCGCAGCCTTCAGCGTGCCGAATCGGTCGATGTACAGACGCGTGACCCGGTCGATCGTGTCGTCCAGGGTCGCCAGATCGGGGGCTTTGAGGAAGAGCCGGTTGTGCACCGAGAGGTAGCTCGCACCGTCCTGGATCTCGCCGATCGTGATCCCGAGGTCGCCGGAGATCTTCGCGGCTTTGCGCTTGGAGGAGGTCGTGCCCGTCTCCTCCTGCTCGTTCGCATCCAGCCGGTCCAGCTTCTCCGACTGCTTGGTGTACGAGTCGATCCACTTCTCATCCATCCGCTTGACCTGCTCAAGCACGACGGCGGTGACCCGCTCGTCCAGGCCGTCCGGGATCCGGTCGATACCCCAGAAGGCGGCGAAGTCGTCGTGCGCGGCGTCGTCGTGGAAGTACGCCAGGATGCAGGCGACGGAGCCGTCGACCTCGAAGTAGTCGGAGCGGAAGAGGTACTTCTCCTTCGGCTTCAGCGCGAGCAGGTGAGGGTAGGCGTCGAACGTGCCCTGGAGGTGCTTCACCTCCCGGCGGCGCTGCCACCAGTTCTTCTTCGTTTCGGCGGCCTCATCGGCTGCGTCGTCCGCCGGCGCAGCGTCCCGCACGCCCTCAGCCTGAGCAGCACCGTCCGCGCGCGGATCATCGACCACAAGCTCCGCGGTCTCATTCGTCTCGTCGGGCTTCTTTCCCGGAATGCCGAGCTGTGCCCGGACTTTCGTCATCAGCGCCATGGTGTCCTTCGTTCGTTCCTCGTCGTGGTGGCCGGCCTGGCGCTGGTCAGTTCAGCGACGCCTTGAGATCGAGCAGTTCGTCGTCGATGCCCTGGTAGAAGACCCGGAGCATCGGCAGGGCCTCCTCGCGGTCGAGCATCGAGGCTTCCTTGATCATCAGAGTCGAGCCGCCGACCTCGGCCTGGAGGACCTGGTGCCCCTTGCGCAGTGCGTCGGCGTTCTTGCCCTTGAGCAGCAGGTACTGGTGGATCGAGGTGAACTTCCCGCCCACGTGCTGCGTGAGAATGTCGTATTGCTCGTTCTGCAGCTCGATCAGATCGGGATCGCGGACCTGCAGGGCCTGGTTGCGCCGTTCCAGGTTCGCCACCTGGTGGTAGATCCGCTGCGGCTCCTTCGTCGTGATGAAGCTGTGCTCGCAGGCCGTCTCGACCTTGCGCCAGAAGGAGTCGACCCGATCGAGGATCCCGACTCGGTCCTCATCGAAGAGCAGGTAGCTAGCCGAGCCGACGACCAGGTAGACCCGACCTTCGCCGCCGTCGGAAAAGTGGATCAGCCCGTCCTCGTCGATCCCGTCGATGCCGACGATCGAGTAGAAGTCCGTGGGGTTCGAGCTACGACGGGTGAAGACGTGGCGGGCCTTCCGGGGCAGATACGCCAGGAAGGCTGGCACGCGCATGATGCGCAGCTCCTTCGTCTTCATCAGCCCGCCGAAGTAGGCGATGGCCGCCAGTCCCCAGAGGACGAAGAACGTGATGGCGACTGGGCCCGAGCTCGCGACGAACGTCGACGTGCTGAACCACAGGAGGGCGAGGATGCCGCCGCCGAAGAAGAGTAGCTGCTTGATCGGGGAGGGCTTGGCCGCCCAACCTCCCTTGCTTAGAGTGACCTCGTGGTCGAGGAAGCTCCTGTTCAGCGAACTCGGCACCTTGTAGGACAGTTTCGCCATGGATCCCTCATCTCCCCCTGCAACCCCAAAGGTCATTGACTTGCCTATTGAAAAGCCCTCATGTATGAGGTGTGTAGATGACAGCCTATCTTAGATAGGTCATTCGAATCGAGAGCGAAAGGGGCTTGAATGGCGACGTTCGATGGCTCGGACTGGCGAGTTCGGGTTATCGGGTGTCGTCTGAACGGCTGACAGAGCAGCCATGCCACGGAAGCAGAGGCGCTCAGCCCATTACTACGGCCTCGAAGCGCGGGGCGTCGTCGTCCAGGTGAGCGCGGCCAGTGCATCGACTCAATCGTCCTGGGCGAGGGTCTTTTGGCGGGTCGGTGCCAAAGGGTGAGGCCGGCAGGGGCGCCTGTTGGGGGTGTCGCGCGTCCCTGGTGGCAGTGGTGGAGCGGTCCGCCCCGCCCGGCTATGACGGCCGCAGGTTCTTGCCCTGGGCGAAGCGGCTCACCCCGCCGAACTCCGAAGCCCCGGTCCGATCGAAGATGACCAAGGGGCGGCTGATCGCCTGGCGCGACTTCGATGCCCAGCACACCGTCGGCGCCCTCAGCTTCAGGTGGCCCCGACCTCCCTACCCGTTGCCTCCCTCGCCGTCCCTGGGGCGTTTGCGCGGTGGCGGGGTCGCGGCGATGAAGTCGGCGCTCAGCACGTCCGCGTAGGGGGCCAACTCCTCGTGGGAGGCCACCACGGCGCGCACGATCCGGTTGATCGTGTCGGAGCGGGCCAGGCGAGCGCCCCGGGCCCGGTTGGAAGACCCGGTCAGCAGCGCGCCCCGAGAGAGGTAGGTGCCGCGGGCTGGGCTGATGACACGGCCGGTGAGCGGGTCGGGCTCGTACGTCCCGGCGACGGTGCGCCCGACGTAGGCGTCCAGCGCGCGGGCGGCGTCCCGGTTGACGGTGAGGGTGGTCAGGGCGGTGTCCTCGGCGTTCTTGGGCCGCACCTTCCAGCTGGTTCGGAAGCCCTCGTTGACCCGGTCCTCCAGGTCGAGGGCGAGGATCGTGCCGGGGCGTAGCTTCTCGTGCCCGAAGTAGCTGTTGAGCAGTAGGTAGATCAGGGCCCGGTCGCGCAGGGCGTCGCGGCCGGTCAGACGGTCGGCGGCGTGCATCATCCACCTCGGGCCGTCTCCCCTCAAGCCGGTGCGCTTGGGGTCGGTCGGCACGGGGGCCCCGGCGAGGCGGGCCCGGGTGAGTTCGGTGTCGACCCCGTAGGTGACGCCCAGAGCGAGCAGGTGCTGGTAGAAGCTCGTGACGGCGGAGACCATCACGGCCCGGGTGGCAAGGGCGGTGCTCTCGTGCTCGTCAGAGATCCACACCCCGATGTTGGCCCGTGCGCAGGCGTAGGGGTCGAGTCTGTCTCTGAGGTCGCACCAGTTGAGCCAGGCGGTGGTGTAGGCGCGGTAGTGACGGCGGGCCTCGGCGGAGAAACCGCCGGAGGCCAGCTTGTACGGGGACCCCTCGGCGGTCCAGGCGGCGAGCTGCCGGTAGGCGTCGTGGGCATCGTCGCACGGGGCCAGGCGCTCGTGTCCACAGCAGGTCGAGTGGCGGTGCGGGACGTTCGTCACCCCAGAACCCTAGCGATCCTAAGTGTGGTAACGGACCTACCTGCATGGATTGAACGACTCCGGTCATCGTCCCCATCGCATCCTCATGCGGTCGCTGTCGCTGCCGTGAAAAGGCAGCAGCGGGCCCCGAGGTCCGGAGCCCGCTGTTACTCGTCAGTGCCCGTCCGGCATCAACCGAACGTCGGGACGATTCTCTTCTTGCCGCCCTCTGTCTTCCAGGAGATGCGGGCGTCGAAGGTCTTGCCCTTGGACGAGACGAAGCCCGTGCCCTGGATGGTCTTGCCCGCCGCCAGGTCCTTGCGCTGAGCGTCGGTGAAGGTCACTTGGCACCAGGACCGAGGCGGCTCGTCTTCGGAGCCGAGATCAGAGGTGATCTTCTTTGCCTTCGCGTCCCAGCTGACCCTGCAGCCGAAGGTCTTGCCCGTCCGCGCGCTGACGAAGTCGTCGATCTCCAGCGACTGGCCTGCCAGAAGCGCTGTGACCTCCGCCGGCGTGAACGTCCGACCAGACCACTTCGTCGGCCTGTCCGGCACCTCCAGCTGGAACCCGACGAACTTGCGGCCCTTGAAGTCGCCGACGCCGAGCGCACCGGTGGCCGTGAAGGGTTTGCCCTCCGTCGACCTCGCCTCGAACGAGATCGTCTCGCCCGCGAGCAGCTTCGCCACCTCGTCATCGCTGAACGTGTGGCCCGACCAGACCTTCTTGAAGGTGACCTTCTTCGGGCCGCCCGGAGCGACCTGCCACACACCCTCGGCGCGGGCGGCGTCGACCCGCTCCTTCAGGCCCAGCTCAGCGCGCATGGACGCGGCGTTCCTCGCCATCGTGGCGATGTCCTCGCGCACCCAGTCGGCGACGACAGCCAGACGCTCCTCGGCGGTCGCCCTCCCGGCGGCGATGTCGCGCATGTCGGCGTAGACCTTCTCGGTGAGCCCGAGATCGCCGATGCGCGTGCCGGGCAGGAGCCGCCAGCTCATCTCGCCGGCCTGCGCCAGCCTGAGCTTCCGGCCCTTCTCGGTCAGCAGTGGATACTTCGCCCTGTCGTTGGTGACTTCCGAGTACGTCGACGTGCGGGTCGCGCCCGTGCCCACGTCACGCTTCTCCAGCTGCTTCATGAGCCACTTCATCGTTGGGTGTTCGGGGCGCTTGTTCGCGCCCTCGAAGATGAACGGCTCAGCGTTCCGGCCCAGGCCCTTGCCGGACTCCTTCCCGTCGTCCTCGGCCGGGCCGTCGCCGGCGTCCGGATCGAACACGGCCCGCCAGCCAGGGGACTTGGGCACGTTGGCGATGCCGACGAAGTCCGGGTACTTCTCCACGTGGCCCTTCTGCTGCTCGTAGAGGTAGTCCTCGGCGAGCATGGCCAGATAGCTCTTCGCGAGCAGCTCGTAGATGAGCCGCCCGGCCTTGCCGTACTTGCGCTCGACCTCGTCCAGCGACGAGGGCACCTTCGGTCCCGGACGGTTCGCGCCGTGAGCGCCCTGGGGCTTCACATGCGTGGGACGGGGCCGGCGGTGCGTCAGAAGCCTGGCGTCGACGCCGACCACCGCGGCGATCTTGTCGACCAGCGGCACGAGGTCCTTGAACTGCTCAGGGGTGATCGTCTTGTCCTCGGTGCGCGGGTAGGAGACGACCTGGTCCTCGTACATCTTCTGGTAGGTCGAGAGCGTCAGGTTCGCCTTCACTCCCTTGCCGACGAGCATCGAAGACAGGGAGGCAAGGTCGAGCAGCTTCGGCGGTGCGGTCTTCTTGTCCGCCTTGCTGTCCAGGACGACGGCGGAAGGGCCGTACGACTGCGGCACCTGACCCTTCTGGTCGAACCGCGGCTCGTCCGGATTCGTGTACATGACGTCGTTCTCGTCGCGGAAGCGGTTCTGGAAGAACGGCTTCTTGACGTAGGTGTCGTAGTCCTTCTGCTGGTCGCCGACGAGCGAGACCATCGCCGACTTCAGCCGGCCCTGGCGCAGCACGAGGTCCTGGCCGGACTGGCGGCCCATCGCCGTGGCGATGCGAGTGAACTGCATCGAGAGGAAGTCCCACTGGGAGCGGTACATCGCCTTGCGGTAGTCGCCCTCGTCCTGCATGGACTTCACAGGCCGGCGCTGCTCGAAGGCCTTTTGGATCGAAGCCTTCGACTCATCGGTGAACTCCATGCGGCTGAACTGCTTGCCATGGAAGCCGAGTTCGTTGATTGCCTCCCAGAAGAGCAGGTCGCCCTCGCCGGACGGATCCAGGTCCGTGGCGATGACGATTTCGTCGCCGCGGCCGAGCGCGCTGCGCAGCGTCTTGATGACGTCCGCGACGTTCTTCTGCGGCTCGCGTTTCCACGTCAGATCATCGGGATCCCAGGGCAGATTGCTCAGATCCCACTTCTGGTAGGCGTCCGCGAGAGAGGGGTCCACCATCGCGTGCGGCTGGGCGAACTCATAGAGATGGCCCCGCAGGCTCGCCACCTCGTAGACCGTGCCCTTGTAGCTGCCCTTCGCACCGCCGAGGGCGCTGGCCATGTTCCTCGCTGCGCTCGGCTTCTCCGCCACCACGATCGCGACCACGCCAGACTCCTTATCGTCATCGACCCGTAAGCGAGTTCGATCCTACTTGAAAGGGGTGTCCGAATGGGAGTCGAATGGTCATTCAGGGAGACCCTTGGGTGGTGCTACGGGTGTGTAGAGAAATCCGGTACTGGCGCGCTCTTCGGGCAATCGCCGCTCGTCGGAAAAGGAGGAGACCCCCGAGAAGAGACTTCTCGGGGGTCTCCGTCTGCCGAGCGCTACTACCGAGTCGGCATCGCCACACCGAGCCGGACGTGGTTCATCCGCAGCACCTTGCCGAGCGTCTCGAGCCCCTCAGGGTGCTTCAGGCATTCCTCCAGCTCCTTCAGTTGGATGGGCCGCACTCCAGCTACCTCGGCGACCTGCTTGCGCGTCGCCTGTCCCCTGAGCTTGATCAGCAGATCCGGCAGGTCTGCTGCAAGGTCCTCGAACATTCGGAACTTCTCCCGCTCGCCCATGCGCGTGTGGCCGAGGTGAATCGCACGATAGCTCTCCTCGCACCAGTACCAGCTCGTCGACGCATCTTCCCGGAGCCTCGTGGGGATTTCCTGCTCGCTCCGGTAGCGGCGCTTGAAGGCCCATCTCCCTTCACGTCGCGTCCGGCATCCGCGCGGCGCGTCCTCGGGCTGCGAGGCCGGCGAGGCCATACCCGCCAGCAGAGTGCAGTACAGGCCGAGGTGCAGCGGGTCCTGGGCGCGGAGGGCCAGACCCTTGCCGCACGTCTTGCAGCGCTGCCGGACGGGGAAGGGCTTCACCTTGCCCGTCGCGGTCATCGAATCGGCCGTCTTTCCCGCTCGCGTTCAAGCTTCGACTGCTTCCTGGTCGCCTCCCGGGCCATGTCCCGGAGATAGATCGCCTCCTTGTGCGTGATCGGCGCGTCGTGGAGGTTGTGCGAGCCCCGTAGGAAGTTCTCCGTACGGTCGGCGATGGAGTACGCCAGCGCCTGCTCAACCACCGCGGTGGTCTGGCGCACCTCGCCCAACTCGTCGCACAGCTTGCGCAGCAACCCGTCCCGCTCGCGTTCAGCGCCCTCGATGTTCGCCAGGCGTGCCACCACGCTGCCCAGTAGCGGGTCGCGGGAGCGGAACAGCTCGACCGCGCGCTCGGTGGCAGGGTCGGCATCAAGGCGCAGGTCGAGCTGCGCCAGCAGGAACGCTGTCACCAGCGTGCCCTGGCTCAACCGCCGGCTGAACTCCCGAGCAGTGCTGTCGTTCACGCCCAGCTCGCGGACCGCGGCTGCTCGCAGCTGCTCCCGCAGCGCGTTCATGATGCTCTCGGGCAGCGCTTTGATGTGCGGCTGGCTCTGCACGCCGGTGAGCCGGAAGCCCGACTGGGGGAGCGTGGAGGTCTCGGCTCTGCTGCCCGAGCCCCCCTTCGAGGCCGGGCTCTGCACGGCATCCTGATGGTCGGTGAGCTGCAGCGATCCAGGCGATACATGCTCGGGTTCATCCGGTGCGGCGACGACGTCATGGGCAGCGACTTCTGCTGTGGTGGCGTCCTCGACGTCCGGTTGTGCCCCGGGGGGCGGAACGGCATCGACCGCAGGGCCCGCCGGTGCGCCGCCCGGGAGCACCCCGTCAGTTCCTCCCTGTCCACCGCTGTCACCACCACCACGCTGGTTGGATCCGCCGGCCCGCTCGGAGTCGCCGGCGTCGGGCTCGTGGTCCGGCTCCAGGTCCAGGCGATCCTCTTCGGCGTCCTCATCGAGATCGGCCTGCAGACCTTCAATCTCGGGTTGAGAGTCGACGACACCGGCCTCATCAAGCTGCGCCGCCGGCTCGGGCGTTGCCACCTCAGGCTCAGGCTGTGCCGCCTGGGCCTGGACGCGCTTGAGCTCCTCACACCCGCCGCGCCGGTAGGCGTCGAGGAAGGACGTGTCCACCTCCATCGCCTCGGCGGTGGGTGTGGCCGCTTCCAGCATCTCTGCGAAGTCTCGGCTCATCCGAGCTCACCGTCCTCGTCATCCAGGAGGTAGTTGTCGCCGCGGGTGAGCCCGATGAGGGAGCCGAAGCCTGTGGTGACGACACGTTCGAGGTTCGCCGAGTTCTTCGCCAGCGCCGCGACCTGGTCGACAAGCTCGTTGAGTCGCGCGATCTCCAGGGTCGGCAGATCGTAGTCGAGGTTCTCGCGCCGGATCTTCTCGACCAGCGCCTCGGCCACGTACTCGTTCACCGAGGAGAACCCGCGCTTGTCAGCCCAGTACTCCGCGCGCTGCTTGTCGTCCGGATTCAGCCGGACGAACATGCCCCGGCGGCCACTACCGCTGCTCTGCGTCACGCCCGGCGGCTTCTTCTTCGTGCCGCGCACGGGCTGCGTCGTCTTCTCCAACTCCTGTGTGACGGTCATGCGCGGCTTCTCCTTGCCTTATTTGACTGATCTATGAGGCCATCTTATCAACGCTACCCGATAAGCGATCTGCGCTCTTTGTGTTCCTCTCGAATACCAGTAGAGTCGCAGTCGCGCCCAGTCAGTCCCCCCTGGCGGCGCATCGCCGCAGCAGGTGGGCCTGCTCGATTCCTTTCCTCTCGGGTGGGGCCGCCTGCTGCGGACCACCCCCACTTTCGCGTGACGGCGAGAAGAGAAATGGCCCGGTGCGACACATCGCACCGAGCCCTTCGTCTGCCTGATGGGCTCCCGCTCAGGGGTCGGGCATGGGAGTTGGCGTCGCATTCGTCGTGCAGTCGACGAGCCCCTGGGTGAACCTCGGCGACTGCCAGATCGCCTTGTCCTTGTCGTTCGGCAGGTGTTCGACGATCGACCCGGTGCCGAGGGGCGCGCCGCCGGCGAAGAAGTGCAGCGCCTCTTGGCTGAAGCCCGCGTTGTACACCAAGGCCGACAGGCACTGGCCGGCTGCCGCGTAGGTCTTCTTCTGACCCTCGTCCCGGGCGTAGGAGGAGAACATCGAGACCAGGCCCTTGGTGAGCTCGATGGACGAGTTGACCGGCTGATGCGCGCGGACCGGGTAAGCCGGCTTCAGGTTCGGCTTGCCAACTGCAGGCTTCGCGGCTGCCTCAGGCGGCGCGTAGCTCTGAGTCTTGGGGCTGCTGCCGTTCGGAAGTACGGCCTTGTCGATGCACGCGTCGAAGTCCTCACGCAGCGACCGCGAGGCCAGGAGCGCAGCGTCGTCCTCGCTTACCTTGTTCAGTCCGTCGATGACTGCACCCATGTCGTCGCTGTCGGTCTTGGCGATGTAGGCCAGTGCCTCCTCCGGCATTCCCGCCTTCCGTGCTGCGCTGGCTAGGCAAGCCCCGCCGTCCTTGTTGGAACTCTCAGTGCCTTGGAGGACAAGCTTGTCCAGTGCCTCGCCGAGGGCCATATCGGTGACCTTGACGGTGCTCACGGTCGGACTCGGCGCAGACGGCGCCTGGATTGTGCTGCCGTCGCCACTGGAGCATCCGGCGAGTAGAACGCCCGCTGCCACAGCGAGTGCTGCGGCCGCGGGCGCAGCCTTCCTCGTCCTCCAGGTCTTCATCGCTTCTCACCTCGCCTCTCCTCGCCTGTTGCCGACCAGTCCGATTGGATCGACTGGTCTCCGAGGGTATCTTATGCGAATGCCTATTGAATGGCGGTCTGCGATGAGTCAGGATGTCACGAGATAGAGGACGCGGAGGGTGCGCCGAGCGGGGCTCGGGCGTGCAGGGTGCCTGCGGGGCTGTTTGGTGCTTGGGGATCAACGGAGTTGATCCGGAGGGCTCTGTGACACGTCGTGCGCGTGTCGGCTACGGGTGGCCCCTTCTCGGGCGGCTGTTCGTGGGCCTCTCGTCTCCTCCTACGAAGGACTGCTCGACATGACTCCTCTTGCTTCTGCTCGGGCCACCACCGACGTCGATCTGCTGACGCTCACGCTGCACGTGAGCGATGACCAGAAGACCTGGTGCCGATCGTCTTCGAGGGCGAGAACCCGGTCTACGTCGACAAGCGGGCCTCCGCCTGGCTCAAGGAACGGCCGTATCTCGCCGTCGAGATGGACGGCTCGACCTGCTGCGGCTAGTTCCCTCGGACCTTCAACGCGGTGTTCGCGTCCATCACCCGCGACCAGCAGCTCGTGCAGGTGTACACGCTCTGACGCGCGCCCGCTTCCAGAAGGAGAGCACCGGCCATGACTATGCATGCTGCGCACGTCCCCGCGCCCATGAAGCCCGGTCCGGTCGTCTACACCGACCGGCAGCTCCTACGCGTGCTCATCCGCCTGGCGCAGGGGGAGAGAACCCTCGGACGTCGCACCTTCGAGCAGCGCCGCAGGAGCACTGATCCATCGGCTCCGCTTTACGAGCGCCGCTTCGGCAGCTGGAACCGTGCGCTGGACCTCGCGGGTCTCACTGTGACCGAACAGCCCCAGCAGCTCCGGACTGCGACGACGAAGTGGACCCAGGAGCAGCTCATTGCCGCAATCCAGCAGTGCCTGAGGGAGACGGGATCCACGACGCTAGCGGCCTACGAGGCATGGCGCAGGGATTCGGCGGACCTGAAGGGTGATGTCCCGCCGGCCACCACCATCCGCTTCCGAATGGGCAGTTGGTCGCGGGCCACGGAGCTGGCTTGCGGCTGCAGCCCGCCACCACCCGCGTCGCCCTACTCGCCGCCACCCTCGCCGCCTAGACCGGCTTCATGGGCGCAGCAGACGACCCACACCGCTTGCAAGGAGCCTCCGATGTCCGAGCCTGTCGACTTCCATCGCGTGATCGTCCGCGCACCCAATTCCGTCACAGCCGCCGGCTGGCACATGGTGATCCCGCCCGCCGACGCCTTCGACCCTGCACTCGTCCGCGTGGTCCCGGTCGGCGAAGTCCGCCCCGGCGACATGGTGATCGGCACGATCCAGCCGCACTACGACCATCTGCTCCGGCCGCTGGACCGCGCTCAGTGGGTGTCGTACTTCTCGCACGCGGCCAAGCCGCAGACCGGCGGTACCCGCCCGTTCGACCTGCAGCACTGCAACCTGTGTGCCCACGAAAGCTACGTGCGTGGTATCGGCGCCGGCTCCGGTCACTGGACCGTTGACGGCTGTACCACCTACCGGCCAGGCAGCCTCCTCCTCGCCATCCGCGGCAACCGCGCCTGAGCGGTTCCCGCCCTACTTCTTTTCGCGCTGTGCGCTGTCCAGCTCTGCGCAAATCCCGCCACGACCGAGCCGAGAACCCCATGACCGTCATCGCCGCACCGATCACTGACCTCTTCCTGACCGACGCCGCGTCGGCCGCGATAGCCCGTGCAGTCACCGCGCCTGAACTGCGCGGCGTCGCCGCGCAGCTGCCCGAGCTGGAGTGGTGCCCCTTCTGCTCCTACGACGAGACCAGTGAGCCGGGCCTGCCCCGCGACATTGTCAAATGCACCGTCGAACCCGCCCTGCCGCCCGAGGACTGGGAACCGGGCTGGGGCCAGGGCCCGCTGTACGAGGTCACCTACCTCTCCTGTGGCCACACCCTCGCCGAGCTCTGCGAGTCGGCGGCTTCACGCTCCGCTCACCGAAAGGACCTTCCCTACGTACCCCCTGACACCCTTACAGAGCCTGGCGCTCCTCTTCATCGTGCCGGCCGTCGTCGCCTGCATCCTCCGGATCGCCCGTGAGATCAGCACCCAGACCCGGACGCCGGCACCGGCCGCGCAGCGCCCGGAAGCCGACGGGTCCACACCCATCGTGCACATCGCGGTCCACCGGCCGGACGAGCCCTCGACCACGAGAAACACGGTCTCTGAAGCCCAGCACTCCATTCATCTGACCGCCCTCAACTCCCACGGCTGGGGCTGCGGTCCATCCTCGAGAAGGAAGGAATCCGCACGGCATGGCCAATTCCCGACGGAATCGGATCACCACAGTCGAGGGTCGGCAAGGGGCCATGGCGTGCGGCCAGTCGCCGACCCGTCACGAGTCGCACCTGGTGCCGGTGAATCTGACCAAGCCGTACGTCTACGGGCAGAGCGATCCGGCATCCCGGCCGGTGGTGCCGGAGGTCAAGCGGCGTAAGCGGCGCAGCGCTCGGGACGTCGTCAAGTCCGTGCTGTTGCGGGCGACGCGCATGGTCGAGCCGCCCGCCGAGCGCTCGGAGGGTGAGCCGGCGGTCCGGGAGCAGCTGACGTACGCGCGCATCGTGATCGACGACATGCTCCTCGACCTGGACGCCGGTGATGTGAAGGAGCAAGACGCCCGGTCCCTGCTGCGGACGGTCGAGGACATCTGCGCCCAGGCGTCGGGCGTCGAGGTGATCGAGGTCGAAGGTGCGAGCGCGTCAGCAAAAGGGCGAGCCTCGGTTCCGAATGAAGGTCCGTGAGCGCGAGGGGCTCAATTTCAGTTAGGCATTTGTTGTGCACGTCGATGGAACGTGCACGCCCATTAGTGGGGAGGAATGAACATGGCGAACAAGGAGACCGAGACGGACAACGAGCCGGAGACGTATGTCAGGTATTCGGCGTTCAGCAGGGAGGTTCGGCCGATCGGTGAGCCGATCACTCATGCCGAGGACTCGGCAGAAATGCTGGCGGAGAACGGGACGCTGGTGCGGGCCCGGCCGCATTACCGCGTGCCGACCAGCCAAAGTTGCCTCACGGTGGTCCGGTCGCCGTTCTCCTTTGAAGCGTACGTAAAGCGTGTGATCTGCGACGACATGGTCCTGGTCGAATTCGCCTGGAAAACAGAGAGCGCACCGTGGCAGATGACGGGCGCGTTCAAGCCGAGCGAACTGCACAAGGTGCATTTCTGCGAGTGTGCCGCGTGCAAGGGAAAGAACGGAATCCAGGAAAAGGACGGGGTGTAATTCAATGCCGCAGATTACCGAACTGGGCATGGATGACGACCTTCCCGGTGCGCGATGGGCCCGCGAGACGAAGGCGCAGATGACCACGGACGGTGCGGAGCCAGGCATCCACCAGTTCGAGCGGCTGCCGTCCTACGAGGGCTACGCCGGTATGTGCGCGTGCGGGTTCCGGACGCCTCAGCCCTCGTACGAGCACATGGGCGACCTGACCAGGCTCATCTGGGAGCACCTGGAACGGGACGTCTTCCCGCCGGTCGATGAGGCCCTGCTGCTGAAGGAAGCCCAGTTGATCAAGCTCGGCGACCTGATCGGCTACCACCGCCTGGTCGAGGCGACCGAAGAGCACGGCATCCGGCACCTGGGCTGGCTCGTCGCCGGGACGCGCGGATCGATGCGCCTCAAGGACGGCGCGGAGTTCGGCGTCTTCCAGGGCTCGTGGATCAAGTTCAGCAACGAGAAGCAGGAGGGCTGAACATGGCAGTCGTCGGCTACACGTATGCACACGACAACCTCTGCGCCTCCTGCACGGTCGGACGGATGCGAGCGAACGGCATCAAGGTCGCCCGCAGCAGTGAGCAGGACGAGGCCATCCGACGGGCCGCCGAGCGGGTCGGAGTCGACTACAGCGACGAGCGTTCCTACGACTCCAGCGACTTCCCGAAGACGATCACCAGCCAGCAGACCCGCACGGAGCTGACCGAGCTGCCGGACGGAGAGCGCGGCGAGATCGACGACGAGAAGTGCGACCGGTGCGGGAAGTGGATGAAGCTCGGGGAGAAGTCGCCGACCGAGGTCGGTCTGACCCGCTGGGTCCGCGACGACTACGAGCTGCCGCAGGCCCTGGCCCGAGAGATCGCCAGGAAGTTGCGCGAGTGGGGCCTGTCGCACCCGGAGTTCATCACGGAGGACAACGTCCGCCAGGCCGCCGTGATGCTCCCGCATGACTACGCCACCGTGCACGCCGAGGGCAACCCGCAGCGCATCGTGTTGATGCGCACGCCGCAGTACGACGACGACCCCTGCTTCTACTGCGAACAGCCCTGGGAGAAGCACACGTTCACCTGCACCACCTGCGGCAACCACGTGCCGGCCGATGCGCCGCACGGCCACGAGGTCCAGGTCAAGGGGCAGATCAAGTTCCGTGAGGCCAAGCCCACGACATGAGAAGGATTCGAGGAGTAAGTGTGGCGGAATTCGAGTACGAGGACATCACGGTCGACGCGGAGTTCCCGACGTTCCGGGTGTGGTACAAGGCCGGGTGGGGACTGGACCTCCTCGGCGTGCTTCGGAACACCAAGAACAGCCTGGCGAAGAAGCGGTTCCCGGACTCGCCGCTGCTGTGGACGGCGGCTCTCGCGATCGAGGCCGACCCCCAGACGTGGGACAAGAAGGCCACCAGCTCCGTCTACACCCAGCGCGAGGGTGCGATGTGGCTGCTGGGGTGCCGCGACGCGATCACCAAGCCGAAGAACGACGCGGCGAGGGCCATGTTGGAGGAGGACCGCAGGCGCAACGCCGCCGACAACGTGTGCCCGGTGTGCGGGGGCAAGGTGTCCTCCAAGTTCATCGACGGCAACACGACCAAGTGCGAGTCCTGCGAGGCGGAGCTGTACCGCATGGAGGCCGACCGCACTCCTTTCCAGAAGCCGCTGTGGAAGCAGGCCGGCAAGTAGCAGCAGACGTACAGATGGGGCCCGGCGATTCCGTCGGGCCCTTTCGATTTCTACGGGAGGTTGCGATGTACCGCATTGTGGTTGCGCAGCAGCCCCACATGTCCGCAGCCCAGAACCGCGTCTGCTCGTCGGCGACCTCCTCGAAGTGCGGGTACTCGCCCACGGCGTCCGGCGGGACCGTGAAGTTGATCTTCTCCGCCTTGGTGGCCCAGTCCCCGGTGGGAATCCTCATCTCCATCCGGATGGCCGCCACGACCCTGAACCCGGCCTCGATTGCGGCGGCGTCCGCGGCGTCGAACTCCTCCAGCAGACGCCCACGCCACGCTCGAAGTGCCGGCGGGGGTGAAGGCCCGGTTCGGCCGGCCCATGACCCCGTGCACGGTGGTCGAGACCGAGACCGAGACCGAGCCCTACGACCTCGGCCTTCGACGTGCCGGCTACGTCATCGTCCGCGCCACGGGCGGTGAGCGGCGCCGCGTCTCGGCGGAGAAGGTCTCGGTCGAGCCCGACGAGGCGTGACCCATCCCCGATTGTCCGAGCCCCCGTGCCTGATGTGTGGGGGCTCCGTCGTGATTGGAACGAACAGAATGCAGACGGACAACACCTACACCTACGCGGGGCGCCCGGTCGTACACCGAACCCCGATGCCGGACGGACGGATGTTGATCATCGCGGTCGGCGCCGGTCTCCTGGACCCCTGGACAACCGGCTTCCTCGGCGAGGGCAACGGCACATACTTCACCACCGACAGGGCCGCGTGGAGGGACTACGCGAAGCGCATGGCCGAGGGCCTGGGGCTCATCGTCGCCCCCGGGGGCTCCGTGGTGCTCACCCCCGGGCACATCAAGCAGGTGCAGGCGCAAGTGACGAAGTTGGCGAAAGCGCACGACGACTTCGAGAAGGTGCTCGGGACCGACAACTGCGACGCCGACAGGTGCCTGTCGGCCGAGGACGGCATCGCCGAGGAAGCCATGCGGGTGGCCGACCTGCTGCGGGACCTCGGGCTCTACAAGCCCGCCGAGCCCAAGGACGAGCCCGACATCGAGGCGATCGAGCCGCGGCAGTACACCGCCGCCGCGTTCGTCGAGGACGTTACCGGCGGCTCGAACTGGAACAAGTGAGGTAGGCCATGCAGAACCGAGTGAAACTCCCCTGCGGCCTGACCACGGGTTCGGGACCGGCGTACAACAGTCGGGGCACGCTCGTGACGTGCAGCGACGTGTTCTGTGACGACGAGCCCACGCATGTGATGGAGCACCTCTCGTGGGAGGGCGAGGTCATCCGCTGGGGCGCATACTGCGAGCCGTACCTGATCAAGCGCATCGCCCCCGCGGCCGAGGTCGAGGCTGCCCTGGAGTACGGCGTTAGGCGCCAGGGTGAGAGCTTCGATACCACGCGACTGCCGTTGTCGGACAAGGACTGGCGGTACCGCGAGTTCACCGATGAGGAGCGGGCCGAGATCGAGCAGATCAAGGCTGGGGAGCTGGTGGAGACGTACATCAGCCCCGGCGACTTCGAGTGGCGCGAGCCCGACAACGAGAACGAGGGGGGCACCAACTGATGACCGAGCTGATGACCGAGCCGTACTTCGACTGGTTCGAGGACCTGGCGTCCGAGCGGAAGCTGGAGCGCCAGGTCCTTCTCGTTGCGGGCACCCACGGGGATTCCCGCGTCGAGTCCGACACCCTGCGCAAGACCCTGCGCCGTGAGCACACCAACCCGATCGCCAAGCTGGTGGACACCACCTGGGACCTCCAGCGCCGTGGTCTGCTCCACATCGCCCCGGAATCTGACGACGCGAACGGCGGACCGTGCACCTACACACTGACGCTGGCTGGCAGCGCGTTGGCCGGCGAGATCCGGGAGCAGGCCCTGGCCTACAGTGATCACTGGCTCAAGCAGCGGCTCTACCCGCAGGTCGAGGTGATCGACAAATCCGAGGGCAACGGCACCCGGACGGTGTCCTTCCAGTCCCACAACCTGGTGAACGAGTCGGGCTCCCGCCCGTTCGCGACGTGGACGTGCGGCGAGCACTACGTGCGCCTGTGGAGTGCGGAGGGAACGTTCCGCGACGTGATCGGGTGGACACCGCAGCGGCCGGTGTCCTCCGAGTCGGTGCAGGAACTCGCGGGTGTCTGGGGGCCGGTTGGCCTCCGCATCACCAGCACCGCATCTACCCCAGCGCGGAGGCGTGATGCTCGCTGAGAACATCGAGTTCATCGACGCCACCAACAGCTACACGTCCGGTTTCCTCGTCGTCGGCGTCGCCGACCACGACGAGGTCCACGGATACGTGTGGGAACACCGGCTCGCGGACGGCACCACAACGTGGGTGGCCCAGCCGGACACAAAGTGTGGCGGCGATCTGGTCGTCCCCTCCCACGTCTACGCGGGCGGCTACCCCTGGTGCGACGAGTGCGTGGTCGAGCACGGGGTGGACGGGCTGCGCTGGCCCGGGTTCCCGCTGGTCCGTATCCGTCTCGACGAGAACGGCGAGCCCGTCCACCAGGCGTGGCAAGCGTGGGACAAGACCTGGACGCCGATTCCGGGGTTCGCTTCGGCCGGCCGGATCTTCATGGCCAAGCCGTACTCGGAGGGTGGCTACCCTCACGTCATCACCGAGAGGCAGTTCCGGAACTCCTGCGTCGAGGACACGTACGACGGCTACCTTCGCCGTGCCTTCGACGTTGAGGGGCCGAGCGGAGAGACCGTTCACATCATCACGTGCACCGGCGTGAGCACCGGCAAGATCCTGCGTGTCTACTGGAAGGAAGCGGAGAAGTGAGCCTGGCTCGAACGGTGGAAGTGGTCTGGTACTACCGGGACCCGCGTGGCGGCCTGGGGCAGGACGAGACCGCGGAGCGCAAGACGGACGTGGTCCGGCTGGAGAAGTACGCCGACGAGCACAGCATGTCACTGGACGTGTTCGGCGAGGTCCGTCGCTCCCTGGTCGTGAAGTACTTCGGAGAGAGCCTCAAGGGCAACAACATCTTCGCCGACAGCGTCACGAGCGTCTGCAACTGCGAGCCGACCGAGGCGTGCGAGTACGCCGAGTTCGACGGTCGGCGGTTCAGCCTCAGCGACGGCTCGCGTATACGCAGCATGACGATCCGCGAGAACGTGCCGAACCCGCACGAGGGCTACCCGAACCCAGACCCCCGGCGATGAGGACGGTGCCGGCGCGTGGGGCGACCCGGATGTGGCCATGCGCCTGGCCGAGTTGATTCTCGAAGAGAAGAGCCGCGTCCCGGAGCATCCGAAGTTCGAAGAGGGCGGCGAGCAACTCACCCTCGCCGACGGCACGCCGTGGCACCCTCGCTACAAGGACGCGGTGAAGTTCGCGCACTTCACCGTGACGCCGGTGCCGGGCAAGACCGACCAATGGTGGGTGCACTTCGACACTCACGGCGTCGGCAAGGCGGTCGGCACGATCCGCCAGACCGCCGACGGCATGTCCGGCAGTAGGACCGCCGGCAGGAGTCCCATGAAGATCGTCCCGGCCGTGAACCTGGACATGACCTTCCTCCGCCTCATGACGCACTTCGACCCCGCACCCGGCATCTATTGATGGGAAACTCTTCGACTTCCATCGCGCAAGCCGCTGACCTGCGGCGACGCATCGTGAGAGGCAGAACCGCAAGAGTTTCTCATCAATAGCTCGTCAGAGCGACAACAAGCGCGGGACTGTAGACGTTCGACCTGACAGACCCACAAGCGCGCTGCCTCGGCTGGGCCGTAGGGCGTACGGATTCAATGAAAGACAGCCCCTTCGGGACTGTCTTTCATTGTGCCCGCACAGAATACGGAGGAATAAATGAGCCAGAAATTCGCCTACGATGCCAAGCTCGACTGCGTCCTGCGTGTTATCGCCTTCAACCGTGAGGAGGCCGGCGAGAAGATCCACGCGATCGTTGAAGGCGAGACCGAAACCGGCGCTAAGTGGGACGACGGCGTCGAGCTGACGACGGGGTCCGTCAACGAGATGGCGGATTACTTCGAGACGGAGATCATCCGCGAGCCGGACTGTCGCGACGACGAGTGCCGCGACAAGAAGTGCACCGAGTCCACCGAGAACGGCGAGGGCTGGGACGGGTACTGCGGCCACCACGCCGACGTCATCTACGCCCACGAGGAGGGTGAGCACGCCAACACCCCGCACGATGACTGCCCCGACTGCACAACCGCCTGATCTGTTCCCATTCCGCCTGTGACGGCGTGATCGAGGTCCGCGTCCTCTTCTACTTCACCGTCGAGTACCAGAAGTAACCGCACCGCCTCTTTTTCTCTGGCATCGGCATCAACGAGGACAGCGTCGAGATCGTCGCGAACTGCTCCGAGTGCGGCGCGTCCCCGGCCCGCGTGATATACCCGTCGATCTTCGAGGCCGTGCGCCAGCTCGCGGGCAACCCGCCCACCCTTTGACTCCCCGAAGGGACACCCCAGGATGAACGCCCTGGACAAGGTCGCCGCCGCCGTCACCGACTTCCGCGAGCGCCGGAGCTCCATGTTCGACGCCGCCTGGCAGCTCAAGCCCGGCTACACCACCGAGCAGGCCGAGCGGTTCTACTCCGACTTCGGACAGAAGGCAGCCGCACTGCTGCCCGAACTGCTCGACCATCTGGCCCTGAACCGGCCGCGGATCGACGTGACCGTGCACATCGACAGCGACGGCAACCCGAGCACGTCGGTCTTCCTCGACGGCGTGAAGCTCGACGCCTCGCTGCTGCGCAACATCCACGAGCACACCATCGACGGCGGCCGATCCGGTGAGGACCACGAGTGGGCGTGCTCGATGTACGAGCAGGCGACCAACCCGGCGCTCCCCAAGGCCGTACGTGCCGAGTTCGCCTCCGCACTCGCGCACACGCACCACGACTGCACGAGCGAGTGGGAGAAGTGCGAGTCCTGCGAGAACTGCGGCGATGGGCTGTGTCCCGTGATCACCGCCGCCAATAGCACCGAGGAGACCTCCAAGTGAACGACACTCTGATCCCTGTCGCCGAGACCCGTGCCACGCAGAACCGCCGCCTGGAGCTGCTCGGACTCGACCCGGTGTCCGAGACGGAGTACGAGAACATGCGCCACCGCAGGCGTGGTACCCCCGAACTGCCCCATCCGGTCCGTGCGACGTTCGAACAGATCGCCGCGATCGACTGGGACAACGTCCCCGTGGACGGTGACGACCACAGCGATGCGCGCGCACTCGCCGGACGTATCCGCGACATCAACGAGTACTACGCCCCCGAGAACACCCACCTGCGCTCCATCGTCGAGGGCTGGCTCACCGATTACTCCGCCGCCCACACCTACCGGGAAGAGAACTGACCATGCCCCGCTACACCATCGCCGAGCACGAGACCCTGGACCATTTCGTCGTCGCCGTCGCGGTCACCCCGAAGCTGGGGACCAAGGCCAAGCAGCACGTGGGCGTAATTTTCGGCGACTACGCGAAGGCCGGCGCCGCCGCCGACGAAATCAACGACTGGGCCTGCGTCCAGACCGCCGGCGTCGAGCCGCTGCACCCGAACCGCGGCGCACACCTGACCGGCTTCTGCTCGAAATGCCGGATCGACGGACGCCGGCTCTACATCCCGACCGTCACTCCCGACACCGCGATCAAGGAGCGTTGACCGTGCAGAAGCCGAAGTTCAACCCGCCCTACGGCGGTGCCATCAGCCACGTCGCCGATCCCGCCGAGCACCACGGCTATCTGCACATGGTCGCCTGGGCCGTAGAGATCGGGTCTCACGCCGAGTACATCAAGGACCGGTGCGCGAAGGTGAAGGCCGCAGGCGCCCCTCTGGACACCCTGTACGAGCGTTCGGGTCCCTGCGGGGTCGGTACCGGAGAGTGGGTGCGGTTCAGCGACATCAACACCACCGGCCACGACGCGGCCCGCGGGTTCGTACGCATCGAGCAGTACGTGCGGGAGCTGGTGCGCTACCAGCACGCCGTTGCTCAGTACCCTAAGTGGCGCAGGACGGCGCCGCCGCTCAAGACGTTCACCGTCACGATCACGGCTCCGATCACCACGACCGTCCGTGCGCTGGACGAGGAGGACGCGCGCCGGACGGCGATGGCCGGCTGGGGACCGAGCCCGGACGGCACCGCAACGGCCCGCCTGACCGGACCGCCCGGATCGTGGGTCGCGAAGTTCAACGGCACCCCGAGCGTCAAGGAGGTCCGGCGACGACCCCGATCGAGGTGCGCGCGCTGATCCACAAGGACCTGAACGCGCAGGCTGGCACGCAGTGCAGAGACATCCTGACCGTCGAACCGATCCCGCCGGTGCCTGGCGAGCCCGTGCGCCTGCGGGTGCAGGCATCGGCTGATGGGCGCGATCCACACCGACCTGATCGAGATCAGTGAGGAGCGCTGACGCCGCCTGCTTCCGTCGTTCCCGGCCGGTGTGGAGGGGGGACTTCGGCGCCTACGGTGCCTGGCTCGCCCGGGTGCTGGCTGCCGCCGGTGTCACCGTTGGGGACATGGACCGTCCGGACCGGACCGCATGAACGCCGCTGGGCTCAGAAGGGCCACGGCGGGTCAGTCCCCCTTGGCCGAGGTGAAGTCGTCGACGAAACCGCCCTCGCCGGCCGGCTCGTCTGTCCGCTCGCGGGTGCTCATGCCGTACGCGCCGGCCTCGCCGACCTGTTCATCGCCTGCCCGCTCGACGGCGCCCCGCAGCCGCTCGTACGTCACGGCGTCGAGGGTGCCCTCGGCACGCAGCACGTCGAGCACGCCGAGGGCGTTGTCTTCCAAGGTGCGGCCGGCGTCGTCAGACGCTTTGAGAACCTTCGCGATCCCTTCGAGGCCGACGTCGCCGTCGGCGTATATGACGGTCAGCTCGTCGAGCACGCGCCCCGCGTCGTTGGGCACGAGGTACGGCCGGTAGCCGAAGGGGCGCCGTACGCGCGTCTCGCGGTCGTCCTGGTGGCTGGTCTGCTCGGTCACGGTGTCTCTCCGGTGTTCATCGGCGCGGGCCGTTCTGCGAGCGAAAGCCTGCCAGAAACCCCACGGTTGTTCGGGATGTGCAGTGGCGCCCTGCGGGACCCGCCCGGCGGGGTGCCGAGCGGGTGCTGCAGGGGCGGCCGGTCAGTCTTCCCAGTGCATCTGAGGTACTGCGGGCAGCCCGGCGTCTTCCCGGCGCTGCATCTCACGTCGTACTGCGTCGGCCGACTCCTCACTGAGCCCGCCGAAGTGCTGTCCAAGCAGCGTGTCGCGGTGCGCGTCCGATTCGGCGTCCATGTCGTCGATCGTGACTGCCTCTGCTGCTACTTCCGCCCAGAGCTTCCCGTTCACGTCCTCGATCACTCGGACATGCATCGTGGCATCGCCGGAACTGCCCAGGGATCCGTACCACTCTCCGTGTTCACGCGTAGCGGCCTTGACGTCTCCGGAGGCGAACGCCCGCTTCACATACCTCGTATCACGCACGAATGTGCTTGTCGCCTGATTCAGGCGACTGTCAATCGCCGCGAGCTGCCTCGCCGGCCTCTTCGATCGTCGCGTGCCGCGTGAATGCCCCGTTGATCGACAGCAGATAAGCAGTCATGACCGCATTGTCGCGTTCCACGGTCAACGGGGCCGCCCATTCTGTGACTTCCAACCTGCCTGAACCCGCGGTTGTCCGTGACGTATGTCGTCGACGCGCCCCCACGTCTGCCGCCCGCGGTCACCATACGACGGCGACCACGGCGGCGAGTAGCCGCACGAGGTTGCCGACGAGGATCTGCAGCGCGAGCATGCCGAAGTACGAGCCCGCGCCCGCGCCCACAGCGAACACGCCCTTCGCGGCTGTGCGCTGCGCCTGCGGGTCGAGCCCGGACGGCGCCGGGGGCGGGGCGTAGGCGACCGGATGATACTCGGGCCCGTACTGCGGGTGCAGCATGCCGTCGATGCGCACATACCCGATCACGCGCATGCCGGGCGGCGGGGCGGACGCGAGGTGCTGCTCGGCGGCGGGCACGACCTCGGTCACGCGGGCGATGCGGGCGAGTGTACGGCTCGGGCTGCATCTGTTCGGCGTCAGCCGCGAGACCGCCTGCCAGCTGCTGACCTCGGCCGGGGACAACCCCGAACACATGCGGTCCGAGAGGGCGTTCGCGCACCTCGCCGGTGTCGCTCCGATCCCGGCCTCGGTCGGCCGTACCCACCGCCATCGCCGCAACCGCGGCGGTGACCGGGCCGCGAACAACCTGCTGCACACCATCGTGCTGGTCCGGATGCCCTTCGACGAGCGCACCCGTGCCTACGTCGAACGCCGCACAAAGGAAGGGCTGTCCAAGAAGGACATCATGCGCTGCCTCAAGCGACTCCTCGCCCGCGAGGTCTACCGCGCCCTGACCAGCACACCGGCCACGCACATTACTCAAAACGACCTCGCTCCAGCTGCTTGACAGCTCTAGGAGCATCCTGAGAACGGAAAATCCGATGAGCACCGAGCTGTATGACGGGATGCGGCTGACCGCGCACGCGCCCGACCTCTTCGAACTCACCCGCGTGATCTCCAAGCGCATGCGTGAGGTCTTCCGCGAGCTGGCTGTGCCCGTCATCGCCAGGAATGTCGCCCGCGTCGCCGATGACACCGAGGTGCGTGAACGCGACATGGGCGGCCCCCTGCACAACTACACCGTCTACCGGGCCCAGAAGCTTTGGCTCGACGAGCAGGCCGGGCTCGATGACCGCATGACGTTCCATGACCCGCTGCGTTTCAGCATCGTCTTCGGCCAGGTCGACGACGACTACGGCACGCGCCGGCTGGCGTACCCCTTCGCCGGGAACCGCGCGTACACCGACGCGCTCATGGCTCTCGAAGCCGACGGCCGGCCCTTCTTCGTCGACTACCACTACCAGAACCAGGCTGACCGGCCGAAGGAGATCCGGAAGGACGAGTGGATGCGCCGGCGCGACGACTGGAACCGTTTGTTCGACGCCAACGACCGCGAGACGGACGGCACCTTGGGACATCTCCCCGGCTGGCAGCTCCCAGACAGCATCGAGGGCGTCTTCGACGCGGTGCTGCTCGGATGCAAGGACACCACCATCGATCTGAACGCGCACTGCACCATCGAGCACCGCATGCGCCGGGCACTCAACCGGGCGGTGACCCTCGACCTGGACCTCGACGAGGTCAACGGCATCAGCAGAGTGCTGACCCGCAACAGGCGTATCGAGCGCGCGATCGAGCTCTACCTGAGCACTGCCGACGGAGCAGCGATGCTCCGACCTGAACCGTTGCCGGATGCCCGAGACCTCGACATCGCACTCAGCGAGCTGCCGCCGGTCTATGAGCCTCCAGCTGAAGCCGTTGCCCGGATCAGCGAGCTGTATCGCGAACAGGTTCCGGTCGGTGACTGATCTGGATCGACGTAGTCGATCCGGAAGTAGATCTGCAGAGGCATCGGCATCCCCCTCGCCCACGGGCGCGATTGCTTCGTGGGTTCGAATCCCACCGCTGTGCCGGAGCCCATGAGGTCGGTTGTCTTCCTGCCGCTACGAGCTCAACGCCGGCGTAGCCGCAGTCGCAGTCGCTCACCTCATCGGACAGATCACCTTCTGAACCAGGAGCACGTCATGTTCGGCATCATCCGCACCCGCACCAACCGGCAGCTCAACACCGCGATCCAGGAGCTGCACGAGCGTGCTGAGTCCGAGCGACGCTAGCGCCTGACGACCGAGCAGCGCATCGAGCGGGCCCTGGCGCTGCTGGAGGGTCAGGACACCGACCTGGCCGCCCGGCTGCGCGCCGTACTCCAGGGGGACCAGCCGTGACCGCGTCCGCCCCTGCCTTATCGCCCGTGCTTCAGGCCCACGGAGCATGCGAATGCGGAGGAGGCATCAGCTGATCGCGCCCATCGGCGTCCACAATCCACATCACGAGAAGAGAGAGACCACCATGGCTGAGTCCACGACCACCGTGAAGCACGACGTCACCGTCGACTTCGGCGCCATCGAGCTGACCGGAGCGCTCGTGCACGACGACGAGAACCGTGTGCTGGAACTCGAAAACGCAGAGGGCCCCGCCGAGCCCATCTCGATCAGCCTGCAGGGTTACGGTCTCACGCCCGAGCCCGGGAACGTCTTCATCAAGGACTGGTCTGAACACTCGGGCTTGACGGCTCGCCTGGCGCAGGCAGGTCTGGTGACGCCCATGCACGCACTCACCGTTGGGCCTTACCACTCGACGGCCTACGAAGTGCAGGTGACGCTGTGAGGACTTCCGCCCCTGAGTTCCTCGGGCCGTTCCTCGTAGGCGCTCTCATCATCTTCGCAATGGTCCTGGTGTTCTGGTTCACCACCGCAACGCTCCACCGGGCCAAGATCGCGGATCTCGAACACCGCTACCCGGCTCGCCTGCACCAGAGGCGACACCGCCAGAGCGGGCCGGGTAGAAGCGGAGCTGCGGGACATCCGGACATCACGTCGGGGGTCTGGTCGGGGAAGTGGCCGGTAAGCCAGCGAGAAGCACGAGTCTGATCGGCGAAGCCGATTCGGGACTCGGAATGACAAAGCATTCGATCAGCGCAGCTGATCCGGATGGTGGCATGACAGACAACTGAGCATTTTAACTCAACCCACCCAACTGTGCGTGCATCGACGACGTCGATCCGTGCGCTGGGCTGTCCTCAAGGAGAATCCACCATGTCGAACCCGAACAGCACCGCATCCGTCATCGGCCGCCTGGCGAACGACCCGAGGGTCTTCGAGAACAAGGACGGCTCCAAGAAGGTCATGCTCACCGTCTTCGTCGACCGCAGCTACACCGATGCCCAGGGCAACCGCATCTCCGATGCCCTGCCGTTCGAGACCTTCGTCCGCGCCCAGGCTACGGGCATCGGCCCCTTCGCACATGTGCACAAGGGTGACCTGGTGGCCCTCAGCTACGAGCCGCGCATGAACCGTTACACCAAGAACGGTGTGGAGGTCTTCGAGGTCAAGCTGGAGATCCAGAACATCTCCTCCCTGGAGTCGCGTGCGACCACCCAGGCCCGTCTGGCCAAGCGCGTCACCAAGGCCGAGGCCCAGAACCAGAGCCTGCAGGCACAGATCGCGCCCGTCGCGGCTGCCGCTCCGGCAGTCGCGCACGCCAGCGCCGTGCAGGACGAGCAGCTGCCCTTTCAGACCGCTTGACGATCTATAGAACTTCGCCATCACCGGCTTCCCCAGCGCCCCGGTGCGCGCTCTGCCTTCGGGCAGCAGCTGCGCCGGGGCGCTGTGTTTTTTCTTCTTCGGGGTTGGCCTTGCTCGTCCCGTGAAGGCAGTGAGCACAAGGGATCAGCGGAGCTGATCCGGATCTGGCGTTGATGAACATCCTCGTCACGTCAGGAGCCGAGCCATGAACTGCCCGAACTGCACCATCGACATGGAGTCGAACACCCACGGCGTCCGCGCTAGCAAGAAGGCCGAGAAGGTCACGCACACGTGCTCCGAGTGCGGCTACAGCGAGACACGCTGACCAGCGGATTCCTCCCTCCGACTGCGATCTCGAAAGAGAACACGCTCTTCGCCGAGATGGCCAAGGACGCATCCGCCGGAAGCTCCTCGTGATCTCTGCCGCTCCACCGGATGCCACTCGCTGTTCGGCAGCAAGAGCGTGCGCCCGCTGCACGCCGGCGACCGGGGCGCCGTGCACGACCTGCATTCCGATCGCGCCGGAGCAGATCGCCCCTTTCGTAGCCGGCGTCGTCGTCGGCTTACCCATCATCCGGTGCTTGCTGCGGCATCAAGACCGGTGTTGCGGCAGCCGCCGATATCGCCGCCTTGGCCGCGCACTCCATCCGCCTTCCGTGGACCTGATCTTGGCCTGGCACGGCCGCACCCCCAGAGGGGAACCTGACCACAGATGGAGCACCAGTGCCTTCTACCGTTGCTACGCCGCAGACCGCCCCCGACCCCGATGCCACGGCCCGCCGCTGGCCGCCCATCATCTGGGCGGCACTCATCGGAACCTTCACCATCCGCGCCTTCGGCTTCGCCTACCCTTTCCTCCCCTACCACGCCAACAGCCTGGGCTTCTCCGCCCATATGACCGGCTGGATCGTGGCCAGCTTCGGCGCCGGCTGGCTCGTTGGCCAGGTCGGGTGCGGATGGCTGTCCGACCGATTCGGCCCACGCGCGACGCTCGGCTACGCCATGGGAGCAGCTACCGTGACCCTGCCGGTGCTTGCTGAAGTGCAGTCTCCAGTGGCACTCCTCGCAACGACATTCCTCACCGGAGTGGTATACGACGCAGCACGGCCGGTGATCACGGCACTCATCGACGACACGTTTCCCACCAAGGCGCAGCGGGTGCTCGTGAGCGGGTGGCGTCACTTCTGCGTGAACGTCGGAGCCGCGCTCACTGGATCACTGGGCGGGTACCTTGCCGGCGCCGCGGGACTGCCGACGCTGTTCTGGATCAACGCCTGCGCCTGCGCATTGTTCGGGCTCGCTGCGGTGCTTCTGCTCCCGCCCCCACCCCGAAGCCGAAGAGCCGGCCCGGGCCTGGACTGCAGCCGTCCGAGCTACTCCGACGCCCTGCGTGACAGCCGCCTGTGGTTGCTCTCCCTGGTCAGCCTCTGTGCTCTCACCTGCGCCGGCAGTGTTTTCACGGCACTGCCGATGCTTATGAGCTCGGACGGCCTCGACGCGACCGCGTACGGGTGGACGCAGGTGGCAAACGCAGCCGCCGTACTCCTGCTCTCCCCCTTCTTGACCCCTTGGCTCAGCAGACGCGCTGCACAAGGTGAACCCATGACAGGCCTACTCGCTGCCAGCTCCATCCTGCTCGGCATCGGCATGGGTCTAGCCGGCCTGGCCGACTCCACGATCGGCTACTGTCTTGCCGCTGCCGCCGCTGTACCCGGCGAGATCATCCTCTTCATCGCGGCAGGAGATCTTGTCAGCCGTCTTGCCCCGCCCGGGGCACACGGACGGTACGCCGGCCTGTGGGGCAGCAACCTTGCGCTGGCCGTCATCGCCGCACCGCTCCTCGCCGCGTGGTCCCTCGACCACGGCGGCGGCATCACCGCGACTTGGGTCATCTGCGGTACCGGAGTGCTCGGGGCCGTCCTGTGCTGGCCCTTGCACTCCAGCATCCGCACGACAGACGCATCTTCTCCGCAGTCACCGAGTCGGGCTGACCGCACAGCCAGGTAAGGAAGAGGCCTCAGCTTCCAAGGCAGCCTTTCGCCGCCGGCTCCCCGACGACCAGTGCCTTGCTCTCCTCCGGCAGGAACGGCATCGCCGTCCGCCATTCACGGAACGACATTGACGGAGCCGAACGAACTCGTTCGCTAGGACCTCGCCGCTCTGGAGGCCGCACGCATCTACAGCGTGCGCTGCGAACTCGACGAACTTGAACACTTCTCATCCGCGTCGGTTGTCCCGACCAAGCACTGACCAAGGAGAACTGACCACCATGAGTTTCCTCAGCCGCATCGGCTTCATCGAGACCGAAGAGCAGGAGCAGTCCCGACTGGCCCAGGCCCCCGAAGGCTCGCTGAACCACTACCTGTCAACTTTGCCCGTGACCATCGACGAGTGGCCCAAGGACCTACTCGTCGAACTGCCCTGGCGGCAGCCGCGCAGTGACCAGGCCTACCGCGTCGTCGTGGTGCCGATCGAGTTCCGCAAGGACGCTCTGCCTGAGAGTGTCGAGGAGGAGCCGCTGCCGCGCAAGCGCCACGCCGGTTCCTGGATGTGCGCCGTGGTGTTCTCGACCCACCCGAGCTACCCGGCCAGCGGCTTCCGCATCGACGTCCCGGCCGCCGAGATTGCCCGGGGCCGGAAGATCGACCTCGCCGAGCCCGCAGCATGAGCACGACCCTCGACCGCCCCGGCACCAACACGGACACCGGCACCCTCTTCGACTCGATCGTCGAGAACGAGGAGCGGGTGAAGGACGACGGCGCTGGTGACCACAACCGCCCGAGCCACTACGTCAGCAAGGAGGACATCGTCCGCTCCTCCATGACGGGCGAGCCCGTCTTCGCCCTCTGCGGCAAGAAGCGGACCCCATCGAAGAACCCGGAAGTACCAGGTCTGCCCAGAGTGCAAGGAGATCTGGGAGAGCCTCAAGGAGGCGTAGCACCATGACCATCGGCGAGGAGCAGAAGGTCGCCGCCGCCCACAGGCTGAGCGTGATGTCCGAGCGGCACCCCGAACTGAAGCGCCGCGTGGCGGACGTCCGGCGCGAGCTCGCTGCCACCATTCTCGCCATGGACGCCGTGGAGGAATGCATCCAGGCCGGGGAGAAGATCCATTTCCTCCAGGAGCAGGCCGCCGTCGAACAAGCGAAGAACGCCCATGCTCAGGCCTTGGCGGAGCTCCTGCGAGGCGAGCGCTGAGCCGCACTGGCTCGTCTCCGCAACGATCACCGAACTGCACATAGGAGGCTCCGTCATGCCCGCTGCACCCGAATACACGCCTCGCAGCATCTACATGCTGGAACCGCACGCTGATCTTGTGACCGCCGAGAACGGATACATTCCGATCGAGGCCATCGGCGAGCGCGTCTACGGCAAGCCGTACAGCTCGCTGCGCGGATGCCAGCGGGACGACGAGCACATCGGCAATGACAGCGTGAAGCTCTACGAGCTCACCTCCGACGGGGACTACCTGCAGGCACTCGGCGACCTCGACGGCACCGAGATCTACCTGGGCTGGGACTCCCGCACCGGCGAGAGCGTCTTCAAGACCGGCATGACGGAGCTGGACTACTGGCTGAGCATCCGCGTCGCCGACGAAAACACACCAGCCACCGTCGAGGCGAACCCGCCGGCGACGCAAGACCTTGAGAACGCCGTGTTTGAGGGCCGGTTCTTCGCTGATCGCACTTTCTCGCCGTCGCTGCGGATGGTCCTGGCGGATCTGATCCGCCGTGGCGAACTGCCGTGCGGTGACTACCTGTTCCGGCACTGGTGGTGATCGAAGCGGAATGAAGGTTGGAACCATCGCTCAGTCTCAGACATCCGTCTTCGACGTCGCCGGGTACATCCTGCAGAAGCCCGCCGCGGCCGAGCCCGATCGGCCGGCGATGACCGCGATGAAGCTCCAGAAGCTCGTCGACTTAGTGCCAAGCCTGGCACCTCGCCTGGGAGGGCAGAGCCCTCTTCCCGGAAGCGATCCAGGCCTGGGCCTCCGGGCCCGTCTGCCCTGAGCTCTACGGGCTGCACCAGGGCCACTTCACCGTCCAGGCCGGCTTCTTCGCCAAACGGCTGCGAATGCGCAGCGACCTCGGAACCGCCTGAGCACCAGCAGAAAGAGAGAGACCACCATCATGTACAACATCCCCTTACGCAGGCGCTCGCTCCTTCGCGGCTGGGCGATCTCGATCGCGATAGTTGCCGCCCTGGTCGCAGGCGTGTTCCTCTGGCTCAACCACGTCAAGGAGCAAGACGCCCAGGAGCGGGCTGCCATGGTGAACACGAAGATCGTCTACGTCGCGGACCCCGTGCAGAAGCTCGTCAAGCGCGTCGACGGCAGCTACTACAGGGCCACGACCGCCTCGGAGTATTCGTCCGACATCAGCTACGACTACACGACGGTCCAGGACCAGGACGCCGTCGTGCCCGGCACGGTGACTACCCAGGAGCAGAGGCCGACGGGCTTCCTCTGGTAGCAGAAGACCTTCGCCAACGACATCACGGTCCGGATCATCGATCCGCACGAAGCAGACCAGACGCCGCGGCTGGAGCGGCTGCGCTGCACGGTCGAGCCCGTCGATGCGTCGAAGCCGAGCTACACCGGCGACCCGCACGACAGAAGTCGGCTGAAGATCGGGCCCGACCAGGAAGGCGCGGACGCAGGAAGCCAGCAGCTGTGCCAAGACCGGATCACGATCCTCGTGCCGGACGGCAGCGTCCAGCCGTAGCCGACTGGGGCTCGCCTCTGGGCGTCGGCAGGTGAATTCCGCAGAACTCCCGTCTGCTGAGCATCACGCTCGCCGGGCGGGGGTCCTTCTTTGTCTGCCTGATCAGCGGAGCTGATCCGGTCTGGTCTTCAGGGTATGAGGACCCGTGCACGGCGCGCGGCAAGGCGGCCCGCATCGCGGCGGTCGCCGAGCTGCACGACGGCAACGCCCCCGAGGCTCCGGCCCCGGCGGAGTACCGCAACGGCGCGGGCAGCAGCCTCGGGCAGACGGAGGCCGCGCCGGTCGAGGCGGAGACCACCCAGGAGCAGGGAAACGGCCGAGACCGCGCGCACGGAGGTCACGGCGGAGGCTGCCCGCTCTGGCCGCCCCCACCTCAGAGGCACGGCCCCCGCGTGCCCGGCGTGCCCCTCAGCGGCGGGTGAGCCCCGAGCGCCGTATGGCGATCAGCGCCGGTCTGGTCCCCGCCCCTCCGCACGGACCAGGACGCGCCGCTTCCTCTGATCCACCCGCGCCGCCCGGTAGGCCGGTTGCCCGGCCGAACCGGGCCGCACGCACTCAGCCCACCCCCACCACGTCGATGTGAGAGGTACACCATGACTTCCTGGCCCCACGACCTGAGCAAGACCGCCCCCGCCGCCGCCGAGCGCACCGGCGCGATCCTCAAAGCCGCGCTGACCGCGCACGGCGTCACCTTCCGCGTGGTCAAGCCTTGGCGCTCCCTGCCCGGCGCCTCCCTGGTGACCACCGCCCCGGGCCAGCCGGACGTGTGGATCGACGCGCACTCCTACACCAACGGCCCCGCCGTGTCCGGCTACGACGTGCCACTGGCCGGACTGTTCGGCATCAGTGCTGTGATCACCGACGATTTCAACACCCGTCATGTGCACTACGACTTCACCGAGGCGCCCGCCGACATCACCGACCCGGCCGCCGCCGCAGACGCCATGGCATCGGCCGTCGCCGCTCACCTGGCGGTCTATCCGTCCCTGACCGGCGCGCGGTGGGTCACCATCGCATCCCACCCGGCCAGCCGCACCGAATACCGGGAAGTCGTCACCACATACGGCACGTGGGCGCACGCATCCTCCCCCACCGGCTACACCACCGGCCCCAGCCTGGACACCGCAAGCGTCTGGGGCGCCTACCAGCGGCGCGTGGCCGACCTCACCGCCGAGACCCCCTGAACCCGCGACCGGCCGCGACCGCGACGAACTCTTCTGGTGGTACCGGCTCGGCTCCACCTGGGACCTGATCCCCGCCTACCGCACCGCGCGCGGCCTGACCGGCCACGGCACCTGACGCTGCCCCAACCCTCTTGCGGCGCCCTGCACCTGGGTGGGACGTCCACGGCCGCGTAACCCGAACCAACCCTAGGAGGAACCCCCGCATGTCCAAGCTCACCGCATGCCCCAGCCTCACCAAGACGCACCCCGCGTATGACGGCCACACCGGCGCCATGCTCCGTGACGCGCTCGAAGCGCTCGGGATCGTGCACCACGTGGACCAGCCGTGGCGCGGGCTGCCTACGGAGTACCTGGTGTGCAGCGTGCCGGGGCGTGCGCAGGTGTGGATCCACTGTGTGGCCGACCCGTCCGCCCGCACTCCGGAGGGCCGCCGGTTCGCCGATCACTACGACCTGCCCACGGTCGCACTGCGGGCCGTGGCCGCCATGGTCACCGACGACGAGTCAACCCGGTTTGTGTTCAACGGGTTTGGCGACGAGCACGAGCCCACGGCGAGCGCGGGTATGCAGGCCGGGCAGTGTGCTGCCGCCTTGGCCGAGCACTTCGGGCTGACGATGTCGGAGCCTGAGTACACCTGTCTGCACTGCGCGCGCGTTATCGAGTGGATCGAGGCCGACGGGCAGGGCGCTTGGCACGACTCGTCCAACTGGATCGGGTGCGTGGACGGCGAGAGCCTGCACGCCCCGGAGCCGCTGTGCGGCTGGTGCGAGGACTACGGGCTGATCGAGGTCTTCGACGACTCCACCGACGCCCTGAAGGGGCACACCACGTGCGACAACGCGCCGTGTGTCGCCCGGCGCATTATGCGCAGCAATCAGGCCGAGCGCGAGCGCCAGGCCGCGCAGGCGCAGGCCGCCGCGCACGAGTGCACCGGCCCCCTGTGCTGCCCCCCGTTCTAGCCCTCATAGCGCCCCCGACCCTGCGACAAGTGCGGGCAGGTCGGCCGGTTCGAGAGCGGCCGGGGGCACTCAGCACACACCCGACCACGGCAGCAACCCGAGAGGAAACCCAGCATGACCACGCAGGCCCGCAGCATCGTCCGGGAGACCGTCAAGCCCGAATACACCCGGTACACGCCGACCAACGGCAAGAAGCCTGACGGCGCTGACTTCGGTGTCGAAGGCTGGCTGTTCGCGCTGCCCGGCGAGACGCTCGGCGGGGTCCGGTTCCCGCAGACCATGTACGCCGCCTTTCAGGTGAGCGAGCGCGGCGCGCTGTTCTGGAGGGTGCGGGAGGTGGGGGGCGAGCGCAGGCAGATCGGATCCGACAGCACGACGCGTAAGGGCGCGCTCGCGCTCGCGGTGAACGCGGTTGCCCAGCAGCGGGAGAAGGCCGCCGCGCTGGCAACTCGTGACCCGGGCACCCGTGCGCGCGGTGCCGCGTGGTGCCTGGCCGCCGAGGGCGGCGAGCGTTCCCAGGTGTCGGCCACCATGACCGAGCGGCTAGCGCGGATGCGTGCGGGCCAACTCGCCGCCCTGCCGACCGTCGCGGAAATCCGGATGGCGTACCCGCTCGCCGGTGGGGGCGCCACGCTGCGGCTGATGACCGCCGAGGGCAGCACGGTGGAACGCCACATGATCCCGCTCACGGAGCAGGGCGCGGCCGGTCGGGAGAACGACCCCGCCGGTATCTACCTGGACGCCATCACCGACGGCGCGAACACGGAAGGGCTGAAGGCCGCCGCCGGATGGCACTTGATGCGGCTCGGCTTCAACTACGCGCGCGGCGCGGCCTGGGCGCCGTACGCCGGCAGCGCGAGCAGCGAGGCGCAGTGGAAGGAGTGGGCGCCGATGCTGCCCGAGGGGCACCGGTGGCCGCACACGGTGCGCGTCGCCATCACGGCGACGGCCGAACACCTCGCCTACATCGACCGCATGTACGGTCCCGCGCCGGAACTGCCGGACCTTCCGGACGGTGTGAGCGCGCACCCGTCCGGCCCGCGTTCCTGGCAGATCTGCTACGCCAACCGCCGGTTCTGGCAGCTCTCCTACTGGCCCCGGATGGGCGACGTGTGGACCCTGTACGCCGACCCGGCCCGTACCAAGTCCCTTGCCAAGGCCGCGAGCCCCGGCGAACTCCTCGCCACCATCCCCGCCCGTGACGCAGAAGCGCAGGCCCGCGCGGCGGCCCGCAAGGGCTACTGAGACGGGATCCGACACGATGACGGTCACGGTCACCGCAGCGCACGGCCGGTTGGTCCGGCGCCACACGGCCAGCATGCGTCCCACGGAGACGCGATCCTCCGCCTCGTCTGGGTCTCGGAGCAGTGCAGCTCGAAGCAGGAGCTGGAGAGCGAGCGAACTGAGTTCCGGCTCATCGGCTGGAGCGAGTGAGCCCGCCCCCGCCCCGGCGCTGGCCGACGAGCGTGGCGATCCGTCATATCCGGTTCGTCAACGGCCGCACCCACCACCGCACCCGACGGCCCGACGACCAGCGCTGGTGGGATCTCCTGGAAGCCGCCTGCGGCGGAAAGCGCGGCTACCTGCCCCGCGGGTTCACGCTCGGCGGGATCAGCCATGCCGCGGATGCCAGACAGCCATAACCGCCGACCAGACCAGCAGCGAGAAGTGAGGAACACGAGCATGCTTGCCACCCCTGAGCGAGTCCGAAAAGACGGCGGCCAGAACGAGATCCCCGTCTGGCACAGACCCGTCGGTCGCATCGTCGAAGAGTTTCAGCCCATCACCTGCTCCGACAGTGACGGCATCGTCTTCCCGGCGCCGAAGCAGGATGTCCCACTGGACCTCGACCGGCCCGGCGAACGGTGGTGCACCGACTGCATCACCCTCATCCGTGACGCACGGAAGCGAAGGAGCAGCTGATGAGCGCCACCTGGCCGTTCGGTACGGACGCTGACGAACACGATCCGCTGACGAAACTCCGCATCCCTGTCGTCACCAGCTTCAACTCCGACTGGAAGTACATCGCCGCCTATATCGGCGTCGACACCAGCCGCTACAGCTGGGGCAGCCGGGAGCGGCCCACCGACGCCGAAGCCGCCATGCTCGCCTCCTACATCGACGAATACATCCACTACTTCCTCGGCGACCGCGAACGACAGCGCATGCTGAAACGCCCGCTCGATGTCGAAGGTCGCGTCGTCACCCGCGACTTTATCAAGTACGGGCCCGCCGACTGGGGATATCGCGTCGTCACCTGGCAGTACGGTCCGCTGTTCGTGCCCGGCCCGCCCGGATCCGAATCCCGCCAGACCGTAGGCCCGCTGTCTCTGGAGCAGGCCATGGACCGCGACCACGACATCTACCCGAAGCGGTGGCTGGACTGGAAGGCCGCGCACCCGGAGGTGTTCCCGACGTGAGCGCCCCCGACCCCGTCGGCTTCCTGGCCGCCCAGTTCGGCCCACGGCTCGCCGCCCGCCTCACCACCCCGCGGCAGCAGGCAGACGCCGCCCGCATCCTTCAGCAGCTCGCCCAGGTGGAAGGCGAGGCGACCGCCCGTGCGTGGATGGTCGGCATGAACCCGCACCTCGACAACATGGCGCCCATCCACGCCATCACCGATGGGCGGATGCGGGACGTCGAAGCCGCAGCCCGTGCATACCTGAACGGAGACTGGACGTGAGACTCCGCCAAGCCCACGCCATCCTCGAAACCGTCACAGCGCTCGAAGCGGCCGCTCTTGGCATCGACATGGCGCCCTTCGACTACGACGAACCCGGCCACACCCGGCCCAGCGGCGGCGATCAGATGGAAGGCGGCTGCGAGCTCACCGACCCCGACCGAGCAGCCGGCGAAGTCGCTGGAGGGTTGCTACCACTACACCGCCGTGCCGCAGCGCTGAAAGGATCGGGCCATGTCTGAGATCAACGCCAGCCAGGGCGACCCGCAGCAGGAAACCGTCGCGTACCTCATGGGCAGTTTCTGGTTCTGTCCGCCCTGCGCACGGGAGCGGGACGACATCGAGACGCTGATGCCCGCGCGACGCGCGGACCTGATGGACGTCTACGGCGTACCGCTGCGACCAGTGCGGGAAGCCCATCCGCTGACTGATCGTCACAGCAGAACCGATGTGGGGCCAACTCGGCGCCGGGGCTCGAGAGTCTGGGCACGGACTGAGGAGGAGAGCACACGGTGAACACGACCACCATGGCCGCGCCTGTCGCGCGGCGGGACCTGGACGTCAGCGACCCCGGCGAGGTCGTATGGCCACTGTGGGCAGCCATGACCGCATCCGGCGAGTGGTTCCGGCGGGCAGGGAAGGCATGACGCACGGACCCGGCAAGCGGCCAGCCGCGACCGGCAACGGCGAGGGAGGTCAAGACGTGGGCCACGCTCCGGCTGCGCGTCGAGAAGACCAGGGAAACCCGGGGCACGCGGACGCACATGTTCCTGCAGGAGAACGGCACGCCTGCCGAGGGCGCGGGGTACGACACCGCGTCCGGGTACTGGATCGCCCCTGAGTTGGACCACATGCCGGTGAGCGCGGAGCCGACGGCGGCCGAGTTGGACGAGGCGCGGCAGGTGCTCGCCGACCACATGCGCGGCTGGAACTTCGAGGCCGCGAGTGATGTGGCGGGCATGGTCGCACTGCACCTTGACCCCCTCGTGCGCATGAACGCGGGCAGCCTCGCGCCGGGGGTGGCGATCACTGCCCCGACCATGGCGAGCGGCGACGAGGTCGGCAACAACATCGATGGAGACCCTCGCTGAGCCCCCGATGTGGATGTCTCCCGCCGGCCTCCGGGTCATGGACGACCTGCGGCATCGACATCCACGGCTTCAACGGCGTCCTGTTCGTTTGACCATCCCGCCACTGTGGCTCGGCCTGCGCGCTGACCCTGCTTCACCGTTCCTCGTCCAGATCGCCAGCGAGTTGGACGACCAGTACCCCGACACCGCCACCTGGCAGTTCTGGAACGGCGAGCAGTGGCGGGCGCTCGACCTCCCGGACATACGGTGCTGAACACCCCGACGAACGTGGCCCACGCATTCCGTTCGGCTCAACAGCGCCCTGATGTACGACCAGGTCGCCGTGAACCTCACGCACGAGCCAGTCGTCGGCATCGGCTCCACCGCCAGTGGACCGACGGGGCCGCCTGTGTGCCACACCCGGCATTCCTGGGCCTCCAATCCTACGAGTGGCCGGAATCAACCCGCCTGCAAAGTAAGGACACCGATGGTCACCGTCGAATTCACCCCGAAGGACATCCCCGCCTTGCGCCGGGCCGCGAAGTTCCTGCGCCGCACGGAACTGAACCTGCCGGACACGGCCGACTCCAAGACCCACGACGCCATCCTCATCTCCGCTCTGCGGCTGGACGACCAGGCCGACGAGCTGGGCGGGCAGGCCCCGGATCCGACCGTGAACGGGACCCGGCGCCCGATCTTCAACCAACTCGTCGCCCCCGAGGCCGCCGGGCCCATGCTCCACGAGGAGGCGAATGCGCTCCTCGACGCCCACGAGGACGCGGTCCGGGCCGCCGCCGCGGTGGGCGCGCTCTGTCTCCAGGGCGCGATGCTCGCCCTGCACCCGAAGACGGCCAACCCCCGGCACGGCTGCTGCGCGACGCCGAAGGTCTGCAAGGGGACGCACCGGCCGGAGTGCCGGAGCAGCGAGCACACGATCGGCGGTCAGGTGCCGTGGCCGTGCAAGTCGCTGCGCGCCGTCGGGATCCGCACCGACGCCGACGCCGAAACCGTACGCCAGACCCTGGCCAAGCTGGAGCGGGATGCCGGGCGCGACGGCTACCCGAGCCGGAAGAAGGCGAACCGCGGCTACGCCGTACACGCCACCAGGCAGATGGACGGCGGCATCGGCGACACCGGTGCGTGCGGCATGTACTTCCCGCAGGACACGGAGAGCAGCCTTGAGGCCCCCGGCACCGACGTGTCGTGCCAGGCCTGCGTGAAGGCGCTCCTCAGCAAGCGCGAGGAGGCCGCGGCCGCCGCAGAGGCCACGCACCGCTGCACCCTGCCGCCGAACCGGTTCCTGCCCTGCGGCTGCTGCCCGCACCAGGTCTGCGAGGACTGTGAGCGCTGCGCCCACACGTGCGAGTGCGGCACCGGCGGACCCCCCCCGCCCAGCCCGCCGGGGACGCCGATGAGCTGTGCCCCAACGGCCAGCCCCGCCCGGAGTGCTCCGAGAGCGACCCATGCGAGCCCTGCTGGCAGGACCAGCAGGAGGAGGGCGACACGATCGAGGCCAGCATGGGCCTGCGCTGAACCCCGCATCCACGGCCTGCGCCGACCGGCGGGGGCGGGGCCGTTGGCCTGCTCCCGCAGGACGGGCTCGGTGCGCCCGCCCGGGCGCACCGAGCCGCAAGGACGGCGCCGTAACGCCTCCGCCCCCCGGCGCAGGCCGACCCGAACGGCCGGCCGCCCGCCGGTTCCCTGAACTCCGTAGAACCCCCGCCTGCTGAGCATCACGCTCGCTGGGCGGGGGTCTGTCTTTGTCTGATCAGCGGAGCTGATCCGGTCTGGCCTTCGAAAGATCACGTCCACGCCAGGAGTACAGCCATGAGCCAGTCTCTCGAATCCACTGATCCCCGACAGACGGAGCACACGCGCTGCGACGGCGTTCCGGACCTGGGGCCCGCGCACTGCCACCTGTGCTCCGAGATGAGGGGGCGAGACGAGGTCTCCCCGGGACCGCACTGCCCGACGCGCGCCGTCGAGGCCGCCAAGGTCGCCTTCGAGGTGGCGGCGGGCTACGAGCACGCTGCGCCGGTGGTCTTGCACGCCGGCGAGTTCGCTGATGTTCATGGCGCAGTGAGCGCCGCGTTGCAGGCATGCGCAGAGCAGATGCCGGAGCTGCCGCGGCACACGGTGCCCATTGCGGCGAGCCACAGCATCCGCGGCGCGCACGCGGAGCTGGATGGCGTGACGTTCCCGTCTGCGGCCGGACTCACCACTGCCGTGATCACCATCCGCACGGCCCACCCGATCGACCGGCTGACGCTGATCCTCGTGATCAGCCAGATCTCCCATGAAGTCGAGAGCGCAGCCGAGGAGCAGGACGACGCCTACGTCGCCGAGAAGATCTACATCATCGAGGAAGGACCCCGCGCATGAACGCCACCACCAGCAGCGCGGGTTCGACGTGGCGCGACCGCGCCGCCAAGACGATCGGCCGGGTGCTCCTCACCCTCATGATCGCGACGAACGTGATCGTCCTCGCACCGGCGGCAGTCTTCTGCGTCATGACCGGTCAGTACACGCCGATCATCATCAGCATCGCCTTCAGCGGCGGGTGCTGGTGGATCCTCCTGCGTGCCCTTCGGGCTCTTGCCGAGAAGCGCCGCGCGAAGAAGGCGCTCATGAGCGCACCCCAGAACTGAAATCGCAGTCCAGATCCGATCCGAAAGAAATACAGCGCCATGAGCACCAGCACCATCAGCACGAACGATCTTGCGAACCTTCAGGCCGGCGACAAGGTCGTCGTCAAGAGCCTCGACGAGAACACCGAGGAGAGCATCTGCACGACCGCGGTTCTCGACCGGCGCGACGTCCCCGCCATCCCCGGCTGGGGAGGTCGGGAGGAAAAGACCTTGGTCCGGCTGGGCAACGGTTCCTGGTACGACCTGGCCACCGGGCTCCAGGACGACTCCGGCGCCACGCGCATCGAGCGCGTGGCCTGACGAACAGCACAGCCAAGACCCCCGCAGAAGACCGTCGCCGGGGGTCTTCCTTTTTCGCGCGCTCAGCCCCGGCTTCTTACTCCGAGTCAGTCGGGCTGTGCAGTCCTTATTGAAAGTTCTTTCGAATGGCGTGGCCTCGAATCGACAGGTGATCCCGAATGGCCTGACAGAGGGACGAGTTGGGGGAGAGGGATCGGATGTGACGCGGGCAGTGCGCTGCAAGGCAGCGCCGGGGGTCTCACTGCCGAATCCATCACATCTTCCCGGGGGAGACCGCCATGCCCGAGCGCAGCGAGCACGCCCTGCTCTACATCAAGTATGTCGACGACGCCCTTGCCGAGCAGGGTGTCGCCGCAGTCGAAGGCGCGATCTCCGGCATCAGCCTGAGGATCCTGGCGCGGGCTCTACCTGACGGCCGGACGTCCGTCGCTGTCTCGCTCTACAGGCGCGTGCACCGCATGCGCGCCTCGGGCAAGGCATTCCACTACTGGACCTCCGAGAAGCTCACGTCGATGGCCCGCACGAAGAAGGACCTCGTCGTCCTGCGCGAGATCGACCGCCGCACCGGCAAATCCACCACCCGCCATGTCTTCTCCGAGACCGTGGTCGAGTCCTGGATCCACGGGCTGTCCGCGACACTGCAGCAGTGGATGCGCAGCAACCCGCAGGCCCGCCGGCTCGAAGGACCGGAGCCCGAGGGAGTCGACAACGCCGTGGACCAGGCGATCGCCGCGATCCGCGAACACATCGGCGAGCTGCCGAACTGGAACGACCGCTTCCCACTGCTCAAGGACGACCGGCAGGATCGTCCGGCCTCCGCCTACCTGCCCTATCTCGATGCCCACAACCATGCGCAGGTCGCGAAGAACCTCTTCGGCGTGCGCGCCTACCGTCGGCCGCTGGCTCGCGAGGTGGAGCGTCTGGACATCAGCACCCTGAGCTGGTTCGCCATGTTCCGCGGGCTGGTGCCCGTGGACTGGCTCATCGACGCAATGCGCACCACGAAAACAGCCAGCGGCCGCAGCCTGATGCGCGAGCTGTCGCTCACATCCCTGCAGCGGCGAGGCATCCGCTCGATCCTGCGCCGGACTCCGCAGCCGGTGCTGCGACGGATCCTCAAGGAGCCCGTCCACCAGGCGCGGCGCACGCTGGCCGATGCAGCCGACTGCACGGCTCACCGTTTGGCCATCACCCGTGACCTCGACCTCCTTCCGGAGATCATCGCTGCCCGCGGGCAGCGCCGGGTCCGCGGCTCCCGTGACCTCGAGCATCTGGTCCGGGACTTGCCCGCAATAGAGCGCTGGCACGACCCCCGGGGCCGCACGGCCCAGCGCGTCATACAGGAGGAGATCTACGCCCATCGCGAGATGGAGCACTACAACCGCGAGATCCGGCTGCTTCCCGAGGGCACGGCCCAGGTCGCTGAATGGGACCTCTGGAAGGACGAAGCGTTCCGCGTGCAGGCGTTGGGTCTGATCGAGGACCGACGGCGCGAGCTGATGGCTGCCCGCGATCGTGAGCGCTACGAACGCGAGGAGGCGCGCCGCCTCGCGCGGATCGCGAAGCAGGCCCAGCGCCACCAATGGGCACTGCATACGGCCGCACTGCTGGATGGTCGGGAAGCAGCTCCCGGTCTGAGTCTCGTCGTCGCCCGTGATGCCGAGACGCTCTCCCGCTGGGGTGCGATGCTCAACAACTGCATCGGTGGGTACGCCGGCGAACTGGAGCTGGATGTGTTCGCCGCGGTCTGTGAAGCGGATGGCCGCATGCGTCTGAACCTGCAGATCACGCAGTCGCATGGCGTAGAGCAGATCCTCGGGAAGAACAACCGCGACGCTGTGCGCGAGCTCGGCGAAGCGGCCCAGCAGGTCGTCGACGGGCTGGTCGCCATGGAAATCAGCTTCCACCCGGATGCTCTGGGCATGGACGGGCTGCGACTGCCCCAGAGGACTCACTGACGCCAAATCTCTACAAGAACCCCGACCTGGTGCTCCGGCATCAGGTCGGGGTTCTTCTCTTGCTACCCGGAATTCCGGAGGAGCACGTGGGCTGATGGGAATCTCTTTTCTGTGCTTCCCCTGCTCTGTTATCAGCACAGCTGATTCGGGAGACGAATCGCAAGTATGAGCCCATGAGACGTCAGGGGTGACCACCGTGGCCCAATACAGTCAGATGCCCATGTTCACTGACACCCTCGGATTCCTCTCGAACTTCAATGAGACGCCCTTCTTCGTCCCGCTGCTGGGACGCAAAGCTGCCTCCGGTGAACACGCATTCAACGCACTGAAGACCCTCGATCCGGCTGAGCAGAACCACGTGCTCAGTGCTCCGACTCCCGGCGAAAGCAAGGGGCGGGGCCGCCGGGTGACGCTTCGCCCCGGATGGAACACCGGAATGCGCGTCTGGGCCATGCAGCGTGTGCTCATGGCCAAGTTCGCTGTCCCCGGCCTGAGTCAGCGGCTCGTCACCACCGGTGACCTGATGCTCGTCGAGACGAATCACTGGCATGACCAGTTCTGGGGCTCGTGCTTCTGTCCGAAGCACGAGCGGGTCCCAGGCACGAACATGCTCGGCGAGTTGCTGATGGCCATTCGCGCACACCACAGCTGACGGTCAGTTGTCACACCGGAAGCCCTCCCCTGGCAGAGCGTCATGCTCCGCTGCGGGAAGGCTTCCTTTTTCACTTCCCGCTCTGATGCTGCAGACAGTGCAGCGAAGACCCCACCGCCCGGAGCAAGTGCTCCGAACGGTGGGGTCTCTTTTTCCGCGGCCCTGCGTGTGCCTACCTTCTGAGTCCCATGAACGGCGGGAAAACGATCTCCCCCATGAGCAGTGCACCGAGCAGAAAGGACAGCACCGAGACACCCATGACACCGAAGGCGAAGACCGTCGGCCTCTCCTTGTACAGGGTCTTCGTCTTCGCCCGGGCAATGAGGCCCGGGCTCTTCTTGTGCTCGTGCTTGCCGTCATGCGGGCCGATCGCATTCTCGTCGCGCATGATGCTGCTCCTCCTGGAATCATCGTGTCGGGTTGGTCTGGTCTGGCTTCAACGGCCGCGGATGTGAGCTTGCTGATCTCCATGCTCAGTTCTCTACCTTCTCCTCCGCATGGTCCTCGACCTGGGAGGCCCTGTCGGGGAGTTCGGCTGCCTCTTCGACCTGGTTGTCCTTGACGGGGTATACGCGCCCGTCAGCGGAGCGGTAGAGCGTCCCGGCCTCGATCAGCGGCAGCACCCGCGCGGGGCTGACCATGCGTCCGGCGTGCGCGAACTTGTCGCCGTCGCGCTGCCACAGCAGACCAGCGGCGCCAATCTCGATGATCTCGGCATCGGTGCCCGGGGTGGCGGTGGGGATGAACTCGCGGGAGACACGAAGGGGTTCGCCGCCGTCGGCCTGGTCGTCGTCCTCGTCGGGGGCGACGTCGTCGCCCGCGAACATCACAGCGTCGAGTACCCATGCGCGGGCCTCGGACATCGCCTTGAGTTCGGTTCGGTCCCCCTTGCCGTCGAGCGTGCCGCCCGTGGAGAACTCCCAGCCTTCCGGCGTCCACTTCCACAGCATCCGCACGACCCGGCCGCGCTCCTCGTTCACGTCGTGGACTTGCACCACAGCTGCACTCGCGGGGTGGACCAGGGTGCGCGAGGTCCACCGGCCGGACTTCTCGGCCTGGGAGATCAGCTCGACCGCTTCCGCCGGGAGCCGCTTGGACTCCTCATCGAGGCGGGCCGCCTTCTCCTCGGCCGCTGCCTTCTCGGCCTTCTCGGCCTCCTCGTCCACAGGGGTTTCCCCCGGCCAGTACTGACGGGCAGACAGCAGCCGGTACGGCTGCCCCTTCACGTCGTCGTGGGCGGTGTCGGTCTCCGGCTCGGTCACGGCCTCAGCCTTCATCACCCGGGACCACAGGCGGTAAGCCCGCTCCCCGTCCTCCGTGAGTCCGAAGGCGCGCACGCTAGGCGCCACGGCGAACACCTTCACGTACCCGGCCGACCACAGCGCCGGGACACGGTCCCGCTTGATACGGGCCGACACGTCGGCACGGTCCGGGCTGACGTCGTACGCCTTGAACCCCCTGCGCGTCTCCCTGACCTTGCCCTCACGGATCCAGCCCAGCGCCCGCCACTGGTCGCGGGAGAAGCTCGCGGCGGCGGCCTGCTCGATCTCGGCCGGTGTGACCACGCCCTCATCACGGCGCGCGTCGTCGTCGGCGTGCAGCTGGGCGGCGTGCTCGGCGTCGGCCCGGTTGTCGAACTGCATTGCCGCTCTCTCGTACTCGGTTCCGTCGCCGAACTTGTCCACCCACACCGTCACGGGGGCGTGCCGGGTGCACTCGACACCCCAACGGGTCTCCGCCAGGTCGAACGCGGCGGCTCGGGCGAACGCCTCACCGGTGTACGCCTCACCAACGGCCATCGGCTCGGCGTCGTTATCATCGTCGGTCGCAGCCGGCTCGGGGGTGGAGGTCGCGACCGGGGCGGCCACTGGCTCACCGTCGGCGTGCCTGCGGACGATGTCCCGGACGTCTTCAACGAACTCGCCGTCGATCACGGACGGGCTACCGATCCGGTCGCCGTTCGGGGCGACGATCACCCACGGCCACACCTCGCGCTCCTCATGAACCACCCTGTACACCTCGCCGCGCGTGATCGCGTGCCACAGGCCGTCAGTGATCCGCTTCACCGTGATCCGCCGCTTACCCGCCATGCCCCCGAGCCTTTCTGTGTCGCTGCCGTTCTGCTGTGTGTTCGTGCTGCCTGCCGGGAGAGCGGGGAAGTCCTCGATCCCCCGCGCTGCCAGTTCCCGGCACTCCCCGCACCGCCAGTCCATCGGCCACACCCCCCGGCAGCACCGGCGCGGCGCCCTTGCCTCAGCCTCCCGGGCCGCCTCACACCGGGCCTCCCGGCGGTCCCGGATCCGCGCCCGCCGCATCAGCGACTCGGTGCGCTTGCGCGTCTTCTCCGCCTCGACGGCCGCCCGCGCCGCGCCCTTCCGGGCGACGGCCAGGCGGCGGCGTTCCTCACCGCCCCCGGGGAGCACCGGCAAGGCGTGCGCGTCCTGCCCAGCGTGGCTGTCCCACTGGCGGGCGCGGCGGGCCTTGCGAACGGACGCCATGACGTCGGCCTCATCGCGCAGCACGCCCGGCCCGGCAGCCTCGGCGAGCCTGAGCGCCTCGTGTCCGTCCTCCGTCGCCACGACCAGGCCCGAGGCATGACGCGCGAGGTAGCCGCAGCGGACCAGTAGCCGCACCCGCTCACCCTTGACCCGCCGCCCTGTACGGCCGTCCGCGTCTACCGCGCGGAACCCGGAACCGTCGGCCTTCAGGCCACCGGCGACAGCCAGCCGCACCGTGTCCACGAACGCGGCGCACCAGCCGAGAGCGGCCATGGTGCGGGCCGCGTCGTACGGCGCCGCCACCTGCCCCCCAGCAGGCAGAGCCAGCCGGGCGGGAGCACCCGAATCCAGGGTCGCGTCGCTCTCCGCCACCCCCGAGCCGACGAGTTCGGCGAGGGCAGCGACAGCCTTACGGGCGGCCTCGTTCGCCCGCTCCGCCTCTTCGGCGGCGTCGGCGGCGGCCGGACCGTACCCGGCGGCGTCCGCCACGGTGGCGGCTTCGATGGCTGCCGACGCGTAGTCGGACGCACGCGCCGCGTATTCCTCGGATGCCTGGAGGTCGCCGGCCTCGGCGGAGCGCTCCGCGTCCTTGGCGGCGGACTCGGCATCGATCCGGGCGGAGAACGCAGCCAGGCTCGCCCGGACCGTGGCGACCAGGGCGACCCGGTCGGCGCGCATGTCGGCGGCCAGGGCGGCGGCAGTGTCCTGCGCCTTCTTGTCGCCGCCCCGCTCGCGCACAGCCGCGCGGGCTTCCCGCTTCGCACGGTCGTCGCCGTCGGCCGCGCCCTGGACGATGAGCGCATCGGCCAGCGCCTTGGACGGCCACGGCGCCCGCTCGCCGTTCTCCAGAGCCTCAGTGAGCAATTGCCCGCACAGCTCTGCCGCACGGTCGCCCCACTGCTGCCAGTGCAGGGCGCACGTCTTGGGGTCGCCCTTGGCCAAGTCGCGGGCGAGGCCGACCACTTCCCGCCCGGAGAACCGGCCGCCCCCATGGGCATCGTCGAGGATCCGGCCGGCCAGGCAGCGGGCGCAGGCGACGAACCGGCCGAGTTCGCAGCCCTGATCGGTGACCACAGACACCCAGTAGCGGGCACCGGAGCGCTTCGCGCTGCACTTGCCGACGTAGGGCGCGGACATCGCACAGTACGCGTCGGCGTCGGCCGCCGTGTCGTCGTCGGCACACACGGAGATCACGCGGAGACGGGAGTTCGCCACGCCCTCCAGGGCGAGACTCCACACCTTCCACTCGGCGACGTAGCGCCGGTTGTCGGGCCCCTTGCGCGCCCAGTCCTCACCCGTGCGGCCCTGATCACCGCCGAGCACGGCAAGGTGCTCGAACCCCCAACGGCATTCGGCGACCAGGCCCACGGCACCGAAGCGGCGGACCAGGAACACTCCGCGCTCAAGCTCCACACGCTCCGGCGCGCACGCGAACGCCGGGGCCTGCGCTGTGTACTGCCCGTACTTCGCCCACAGGGCGGTGAATCGGGTACGGGTGGCGGAGTCCTCACGGATCCAGGCGAGCACGTTGGTAAGGGGGCGGTTCTCGATGTTGGCGGGCCACCAGTACGAGCCGTCAGCGTCGTGTCCGGCCTCCCACTGGTCCTCTTCCGGACGGCAGTGGGTGACGGGCCGGATCCGGAACGCGTGCCCGGCCGCCGTCGTCAGCACCCAGCCGGAGGCGGGCTCCCGCCCGTCCAGGAACGACACGGCCGCGATCGACTCGCCCTCTTCCAGCGCGGCCGAGAGCTGCCCGGCGGCGACGTCGGTGTAGCGGGACAAGGCCGCCTCAGCCGCCGCCAGCTCTGCCACCGCCGTACGCCGCGCCAGGTCACCGGACGCGCCGGGGGCGTCGGCAACCTCGGCGACCATGACGGCCGCCTGCTCCCGCTGCTCCTCGGCCAGCTCACGCCCCGACAGAGAAGGGATCCGCTCGCACTCCGCGACGCGCGCCGCCTCGGCCGTCTCCTGCTCGGCGAGCAGGGCGGCCACCTCGCGCGCATAGTGCCGAATGAGCTTCCGGCCGCCGGCCGTGCCGTGGGCGTGCCCGATGATCGGCGCGGAGACCGCCGACCCGCGCCAGGCCGGAGCGTCGTCGCTCTCGACGTCAGAGAGATCGGTTCGTTCTTGCGTGATCGTCATCGCTGCACCTCCAGAGCATCAGTGGGTTTTCCGGTGGTCCCCTGAGGCGACGCGATGATCAGCCGCCGTGATCCATTGACTGCCCGGGCCAGCCTGAGCTTCCGGCCCCACCCGCCCAGGACATGAGCGAGAGAGGGCCACGACTCGAAGGTCTCCAGCGTGAGGACGTCGCGACGGCGCACCAGCGCCGGGATGTGCAGCAGCGTCAGTTGGACGTAGATCATGTGCATGGCCTGCGGTGCTATGTCCTCCGCCGTCACATGCAGCTGCGTCTGCGGATTCAGGCCGTGCCCCAGCATCGCCTGCGACAGGGCGATGATGAACGCGCCCGCGCCGCAGGCAGGCTCGTACACATTGGCGAAGCCGTCCCTCTGCACCTGCTCGACTACCGAGTCGATCTGCATCTCGGCCATCAGCTGGGCGATGTCGTAGGGCGTGTAGTACTGGCCGAGCCGCTCGTTGCCGAGCTCCAACTCCATGTAGAGCCGGCCGAGTACGTCGCAGGGCTCGTGCTGCATCTCCGTGGTCACCAGCGCCAGGGCGTGAGCGAAGCGGTCCAGCTCTTTTCTGCTGTAGCGGCCGGCAATCTGGAGGTACTGCCCTTCGCGCGCTTCCCAGGCCTCGCTCCCGCGGACGTCCACGGCGTTGCGCAGAGCCAGCGCCGCCATCTCGACGAAGTTGTCGAAGACTTCGCTCATCCGTTTCGCGCCGGTGTTTGCTGCCAGCAACTTCACGATCTCGCGGTAGCCGCTCATGCGCCCGGCTCGGGGCTGCTCTTCGAGCTGACCGTGAGGACTGCGGCGGAGCCCGGAAGCTCCTCATCCGACCCGAGCGGCTTCCGCCGGGCCTGCTCGCGAAGCGGAACCAGCGCCCTATCGCGGATGAACGCGAGCACGATATCGTCCGACAACTCGATGCGGCTGCTGATCTCTTCGACTTCGGCCTTCGAGGTCGCATCCAGTGCCTCACGCATCAGACCACCTCTTTACTGCGCTTGCCCGCGGGCTTCGCGGCGAGGGCCTGCTGTTCGACGTGGCGCGCCGCGATGTACAGGCCTTCGCGGTTCAGGTGCCGCGAGTAGCTCGAGTCGAGGTAGAGCACGGGCACGTCGCCCGCGGCCTTCAGCAGCGCCGGGTGCAGCAGGTGCTTGATCGGGCCCGAGCCGCCGCCGTAGACGTAGACGACCTCGGTCGTCGCGCCGGCCTGGGAGAGGACGTCACCGAAGGAGGAGACGATTTCGTCGACCAAATAGCTGGCCTCATCCTCGACGAAGCCGGCGGCACGCTGGTGACGGTTCTTCACCAGCACCGACGGCTCCGCGTGGAGGAAGTCCGCCAGCTGCTTGCGCGAGGAGAACTGCAGCGTGGCGTCCGACTCGCTCATGCGCTCCATGGCGTTCATCAGTGCGGTGCCGTAGCCCTCGTCGAGGGTGTCGGCCGCCTCGGGGTTGAACCGGCCGTCGGTGAAGACCGGGAAGTTCACGGTGCCTTCGCCGACGTCGACGCCGATGGTGTTCTGCACCGCCACCAGATCGGAGGCCGAGACGCCCTCCACGATGGACGCGTCACGGGTGCGCAGATCATCGAGCAGGGCCTGTGCGAGCGGCTCGCCCTTGTCGGTGATGGCGAACTGCGCGGAGGCGCCCTCGGCCATCACCTGGACGTCGACGAACTGCAGACGCACCGAGACGGGAGTGCTGAAGTTCTTGATCGTCACCAGGTGCACCGTCGGATCCGCGCTGCCCAGCAGACCGATGAACTCGGCGGCGTAGGCGTGGCGGCGCGCGACGAACTCGGAGATCGGCAGCGCCAGGCCGGCGCGCACCTGCACGCGCAGCTCGTGATCGGGCAGCGCGCCGTTCTCGCGGACGTAGTCGCGCAGGGCCTTCGCGGCGAAGACACCCAGGACCAGGACCTTGCTCAGCTCCTGATCGGCCTTGGAGTGCTTGCCCAGCACCTCGAACTCGGTGAACTTCGAGCCACGCACAGACAGCGCTGCGCGGCCGAAGATCCGGCGGTCCGACGCCGCCACCAGGGGAGTTGTGAGCGAGCAGTCGATCTGGTTGTAGAAGTCGCCGGCCAGCACGGATGCTGCATCCGCGTCGGGGAGTGGCACCTTCGGCGAGGTGCGGGAAGTCGAGACGACCGCGCTGGGCAGATCGATCTCGTCGAAAGTCCCCTGCTTCGTGTTCTGGATGACGCCTTTGACGTAGCCGTTGCCGACGTCGATGCCGCCGGTAAGAGTGATGGTGTCGTTGCTGTTGGCGCTCATGAATTCGGTCCCTCGGTGTCTGTGTTGTCTGCCTGGAAAATGAAATTCACCGCGTCACTCAGCGCCGAGTACTCGCCATGATTTCGTCGATGGATGCCTGCTTGGGCGGCTCCGGCGGTGCGCTGGGGGCGCTTGCCGCGGGTTTCTCGGCCGTCTCAACCGGTGCGGGAACCGGCTCGGGCTGGGCTACTGGCGCTGGGGCTGTCTTCTCGACGGCGGCGGCCGGGTCGATCTCGGCCTCGTCGGCGACTGCGGGCTGAGGCTGAATCGGCCTGGCGGCCGGACGGCGCTCGGTGACCGTCTCGTCGTCCTCGCGTTGCTCGATGCTCTCCAGCGGCGGTCGGCCGCGACGCGGCAGCTGCTCGACGGGCTTGTAGTAGACGTCGACGTATCCGTCGCGCTGAATGGACTCGCGAATGAGCAGTCGCAGCGACTGCGAGATGTTCTCCTGCTGGTCGAGCCACTCGATCACCGAGGTGTCGGCAGCGGGCACGGTCCAGCGGACCTTGCGAGGTTCACCCGACTGATTCGCCATTGCACTCACCTTGCCCCGACACTCGCTTCTGCACTTCATCCGGTCGTTCGCCGGATGTCTCTCGCTCTGTCACATGGACTCACCGCCCTTCGCGCTTCCTCTCGAATGTGAATCCACTCTAGTGTCCCTATTGAGTCCTATGCAAGTCCCATTCGATACACGAGTTAGGTGCCAATGGTGTCCCTATCGAGTGCTGGCGGGGACACCTACGAGACACCTCTGCGCCTCCACCTGGGGCGACCGCGCGCAGGCCGCCGAAGCCATGCGCTTCTGCGCCCCACCTGCGACACCATGGGTGCTCACGCTGGACGCCTCCGAGACGCCCGCCGTACCGGAAGTGATCCAAGAAGGCCGCATTGGAGTACCTACGGCGTCCCGTCTGTGTCTCTTGGGAGACGCCACCCGGCACCCCTGCACAGGCGAGTCCTCAAAGAGCACCGGGGGCGACGCCGGAGCGGCACAGCCGGAGCGCGGGCGAGACGCCAGGGGGACACGCACGGGACTCTAAGTAGCTCACCGCAACCAGTCGGTGTCTTATCGGCGTCCCTGTCGCGTCTCGGGAGTGTCCCGATGAGGTGCCTCAGAGACACGGGGGAGACGCCGTTTCACGACTGCCGCATGAGGCCGGGAAGCCTGACTGCACCCCCTTGTCGAAGCCCGCCGGCGGGCACGGCGAACCAGCCGCGGACAACCGGCGGAGCGAGACCGGAACCGTCGGCGGCGTGCCACCGGAGCAATGCTGTTGCGACGGTCGGTGCAGGGGCGTCATCGGGCCGTCGTGGTCACGCGGAGGAGAGCAGAGGGAGAAGGCGCGGAGGGGAGTAGACCCCGCATGCAGCGAGTGGGCGAGGACCGGCTTGCTTCTGGGGGTAAAGGCCCGTGAGGCAGAGGCATTTGCCCCCAGAAGCAGCGCCTGGAGGAAACTCACAACGGCCCGATGACGCTGGAGCCGTTCGGCTCGCTCGTCTCGATGAGCGGCTGGTCGCAGCAGGTGGGCTCTCTTCTTCTGATGCGTCCACGGGGGAGCGCCCCGGGCTCGCCGCGCAAGAGCGAGACGGAGCACCGCCCGGGGCCGGAACGTGCGTCGTCGACACAGTGCAGAACGCCCGCCTCGGACGCGATGCATATAGTGCTGGCGCGCTGCTGCGGCAGCACCGGAGCAACGACCGGGGCACGGTCGAGTCACATCGGTGCAGCCAGCACAACACGATGGTGCGAGGCCGGCTGCGCCGTCCGCAGCGAGCGATGGAGCAGAGCGTTATCCACAGCCGGAGCGACGGCGTCGCGAGAGGACGGATCCGCTGCGCGGCGAGGGCTGTGTCGCCTGCGGTAGCAGGGTGATGAACCGGGGCTGCGCCCCGTCGGGAGCAGACCCGTACCCCCGCCTTGCTCGTGCCTCGCGAGGACGGATCAGCGTGGGGGTACGGCCGTATCACGGACGGCAAAACAGCAGTACACCCAAAAGGTGCGATGACCAGGCGAAACAGTCAGACCCGTACCCCCGCTGCGCGGAAAAGGGGGAGGGGTACGGGTCGAGAGGGTACGGACTGTTTCCCCTGATGTTCCAGGCTTCCGCTAACGCTCCAGCCGTGGAACAGCGAGGACGACGACAAGGAAGCAAAGGGCATAAGGGAACCTGATAACACGTGTCCTGCGGACCCTCGCTTCGCTCGGCCTCTCCGCTGCGCTCCGAGGACGTGTTAGTCGGCATAGCCGACGGGTTCCACCGCTCGCTTCGCTCGCCGGTCCGTCGGTCGCTGGCGCTCCCTCCGGCTATGCCCAGCGCTGCGCTTGAGAGAGAGGAAGCCCCACCACTGCCCCGCTTGTCCACAGATGTGGACAGCAGCAAAAGGGCGCAGCAGTGGTGGATCGCCTGGCGCTGCGCGCCTGGCTCAGGCGAGAAGTGACGACCCGTGCGACGGCTCGCCACGCGATCCATCCGGGAGCAGACCGCGCCAGCAAGATCTTCCGAGTCGTCAGCCAGCAAAGCTGGCACGGGAGCTGGTTCGAACATCGCGATCACACGGGCCCCACCGGGGTCCGCACTCGATGGTCGCCACCTGCACCCGAGTCCACGAAGAGGCGCCACCGTGACGCAGTCCCAGCCCGAAATCTCGCCCTACGACACCGGGGCCCGCTGCGAGCCGAAGTTGTGGCAACCGAACAGCGAAGCCGTCGCCGAGGTGATGCACTCCGGCGAAGCCGGGGACACCGGCAACGTCGACTTCACCAACGGCGAGAACGGCACCGTCGTCACCGTGCACGTCTCCCGCAGCAATGACGGGATGTACACCGTCCACCTCATGCCGATGTGTAACGACGATCAGATCCGCGTGGAGCTCCACCGGGAGAAGGACCTGGCCATCATCGAGCCCGGTACCAGCCGGCCGGTATGAGCCAGCGACATGCAGGCCGCCACGCCTGTCCAGACATCATGGCCACAGCTCTCGACTCCAGATGTGGAGACCGTCGAGTCACAAGGAGAGGAGACTCGAATGATTGCTGAAATGATTCCAGAATCGTTCTCGCACGTCGTCCTCGTCACCGGTTCCCGCAGCTGGAACGACGAGAAGAGCATGCGTGAGACGTTCAACGACGCCTGGCGCGACTGGGGTCCCAAGAACGTCACCCGGCCGGTGCTCCTCTCCGGACACTGCCACGAGGGTGCCGACGCCATGGCCGAGCGCCTGTGGCGGGCCGCCGGCTTCGAGATCCGCACCTTCCCCGCCGCCTGGTCGGCTCATAGGAAGCGGGCCGGCTTTCAGCGCAACCAGGAGATGGTCGACGCAGCCCAGGTCTTCCGCGACGCCGGAGCTCAGGTGCTGTGCACGGCCTTCCTCGACCTCTGCCGGAAGCCCGGATGCCCGCAGCGAGACCAGGAGCAGCTCATGCCGCATACGCCGGGGCACTTCTCGCACGGCACCATCCACTGCAGGTCTCGCGCGCGAGCCGCGGGGATCAAGACGACCAACGTGATCCATCCGTCGCTGCCGCCGTTCTGAGACGCACGAAGGGCCCTGCAGTGTGCTGCAGGGCCCTTCAAGGACGGATGGGAGGAAGTGGCCGGGAGGCGAACACCAGGCTCAGCGCTACTTGCTCCGATCGATGCCGTGTGCCTCGTCATAGGCCTTCATGACCTTCTTCGGGATGCGTCCCCGTTCCGCGAACTCATGGCCCTCCTTCTTGGCCCACTCGCGGATCCTGTCGCGCTCCTCGGCAGTCGTCTCGGGTACGACTCGCTTCTTGACGGGCGCCGCCTTCCCGGCTTTCCGGCTGACCTTCAGATACGACTTCAGCGCGTTCTCAAGGTCCTTCTGCTCCTCAGCGGTGAGGTCGACTTCGTACCAGGTGTCACCCAGGCCAAAGGTCACGGTAGCCGCATCCGGCTTACCACTGAGATCTGACTCGATAATGCTTCGAATGGCCATACCGGCGAGAGTAGCCGATGCGCAAGGACCTTGGAAAGTCTGTCACGGTCATTCGAGATAAGTGTGCCATTTGAACCCGAGTGAGACTCGAAAGTAACTGCTAAATGAGCAGAAGGAGATAATCTCACTGCTAAAATCACAGCAAATGAGGGGTGTCCCATACCTCGTTCTCCACCGACCAACAACCCCGATCGAGAGGTTCCCGCCATGTCCACGCTCCACACCGTCGACGACCAATCGCTCACCGACGAGGACACCGACCTCTTCGAGCTGCTGTGCCAGCGCAGGGGCTGGTCGGATCAGTACCTGAAGGAGATCGAGTCCACCGAGCACGACGAGCTCCTGGACCTGGCCGAGATGGTCGAGGCCCTGCATGAGGCCCGGACCAGGGGCAAGAAGATCGCCATTGCCCCCGACTTCGACATGGACGGCATCTCCTCCGGTGTCCTCGGCTACGCCGGCCTGTCCGAGCTCGGCTTCGACGTCGAGCTGCACCTGCCCGACTACCGCCGCGGCCACGAGCTCGCGCCCGAGGACATCACCGAGATCCACGCGAAGTGGCCCGACACGCGGGTCCTGCTCACCTGCGACGGGGGAGTGAACTCCCATCGCGGTATCGCCGCCGCGCGTGCCCTGGGCTGGACGACGCTGGTGACCGATCACCACGAGGAGCTCGCGCCGGGGTCGACCGCGGACATCACCGTCGACCCGTGCCGGATCGACGAGACCTACGCCCACACCGGGATCTGCGGTGCCCACGTGCTCTACCAGGTGATCGAGGCATACACCCGCGTGCACCGGCCCGAGAAGCTCTGGGAGATCCACCTGCTGGGCCTGTTCGCTGGCCTGGGCACCGTCTCCGACGTCATGCCCGTGCTGTACGAGAACCGCCAGCTGGTGCGTGATGCGATCTCGATTGCCCGCCTGCTGCGCGTCGCCGCGCCGAAGACGATCCCCAATCCCTGGGGTGGGTTCGACGCTGATCCCGATGCCATCGACGTCGAGCAGTCGATCCTGATGCAGCTGTTGCGCACCGAGTCGCATCACCCGGTCTTCTTCCGGGCTTTCGAGGGCTTCGCGATCGTGCTCAAGGCCTTCGCGCAGATCGGCAAGATCCGAGACGTCGACGACCTCGACGAGGGCTTCTTCGGCTTCTACCTCGCCCCGGCGATGAACAGCCCGCGCCGTACGGGGGCCTCGCTTGAGCCGTGCTTCGCGGTGTTCACGGCCGCCGGTGCTGACGTCAAGCTCAAGGCCGCTCACCAGGTGATCGAGAGTAACGAGTTGCGCAAGCAGCTGGTCATCGAACACATGGTAGAACTCACCACCGGGGACCAGCCCTTGGCCCCGTGGGTGTACTTCTCGGACGCCTACCCGGGCATGTACGGGCTGCTGGCCAACCGGATGATGGAGCTCAACGGTCACCCGGTCGTCGTTCTCAACCGCCCCACCAGTCCCGACGATTTCGTCAGCGGCTCCGGTCGCGCGCCGGGGTGGTTCGACATCATCACCAGTCTGGAACCGCACGACGGACTCAGCGCCATCGGACACCAGCAGGCCTGCGGCGTCCGCGTCGCGAAAGCCGAGAAGCTGGGCGACCTCGTCGCCGTGCTGCAGGAAGCCACCCAGCTCGCCCTGCTCGCCGTCAGCACCGATGGCCCGAGCGGTGATCTCGTGCTCGGCCCGGACGCCGACTGCGACGCCGGCCTCGAGGACCTGCAGCCGTTGTTCGAGCTGGTGCGCCGTACCGAGCGACTCAAGCCCTTCGGGCACGGCTTCACCGCTCCGGTCGTCGAGATCGCGATCGAGCCCCTGGGCCTGCGCGTGGACCGGATCGGATCCGAATCGCAGCACCTGCGTCTGGTCACCCGGTCCGGCCTGTCCTGCCTGTGGTGGAACGTCGCCGAGGAGAAGTTCGACATGCTCCGGGGCTTCGTGCAGCGCGCCAACCGCACCGAACTCGGCACGCTGCGCTTCACGGCGACGCTGCAGTTGAACGCCTTCCGCGGTGACACCCGCGTCCAGGCCGTCATCAACGAGCAGATCACCACGGCTGCTTGAGCCCCGTAGAGGAGGAGACCTTGACGACTTCACCGATCACCTCGCGTCTGTTCAGCATCGGGTGGTGCGTCCTCGTGCCGTTCGCCGCCGTCGCGGTCTACCTCGGCCTCGGCACCTTCGCAGTCCTCCTCGTCGGAGAGCCGATCGTCGCGACCGTCGTCCTGGGCATGCTCGTCGTCGTCCTGGTCGGTTCGATGAGGATCCAGCGGCCCCGGTGGCTCGCGCATGCGCCGGCCCCGCGGCCGAGGCCGGAGATCCCACGCTTCGGGTGGACCGTCCTCGGCTGCGCGGCCCTGGCCTTCCTCGCCGGGCAGTCGCTCGCCTTGTGGATCTACGTCACGGCCGGGTCCGCCGGCTTCGACGCCTCGAACCAGACCAGGCAGGCGGCGGCGGCTGTGGCGACCCTGCTGCTCACCCTGGTCGCGGCTCCCGCCGGGGAGGAGTTCCTGTTCCGAGGGCTGATCTACCCGTTGCTGCGCAAGCGGGTGAGCATCCTCGTCTCAACGCTGGTCACCGCCGTAGTGTTCGGCCTGGTGCACGGCAACGCCGTGCAGTTCGCCTCGACCCTGCCGCTGGCGGTGCTCCTGGCTTTGGTCTACGAACGCACGCGCGTGCTGTGGCCCTGCGTGCTCCTGCACCTGGGCTTCAACCTCGCTGCCGCCCTTGTCCCAGCACAGGCGCTCGGCGCTCTGGCGAACCCCGTCTCCGCGGTGTTCCTGTGCCTGGCCTTCGCTGGTTGTGCCTTGGGGCTCTACCGGCGGGTCGCCGGCGGGACTGTGCCGGGCGCAGTCCAGGGCGCGGGAGGCGAGTCCGCGATGCAGTAAGCGAGGTACTCAGCCTCTTCTGAAAACGATGGTGCCCTCCGTGCGGGACCCGGCGGCCTTTCAGCCGCCGGTCCCTCGTGCGGAGGGCATGCTCGTGGTGACCGGGGTGATCCGGTCACCGGGGGTGTGACTGAAAGTAACTATTCAGTCATACTCATCAGGAGAGGAGAGGATCTCATCATGGCTATCGTCAGCACCTGCACGTACGACTCAGGAGGACAGCTCGTCCGTCCCGACGCGCTCGACATCAGCCGTGCGAAGATCCGTCTGGACCTCGACACTGGTGAGAAGCCCACCTTCGATCGCGGTCACACGCACGTCTTCGTCGTCTCCGACATGGGCGTCACGGCTGAACAGGCCCGTGAGCGAGTGAATGCGAGGCTGCGCCGGTTCTTCGATCGCGCTGAGTCTGTTCGCGGCTTCCGCAAGATCACGATGGAGAAGAGCCAGAGCAAGAACCGGCTCAACCTCAACACCACGATTTCCTACGAGATCCTCTACGTCGTCGAAGCAGACGAGCGATCCCGTAGCCGCAGTCCCGAGTCCCCCAATGCGGGATGCCAGCGAGGCTGAAGCACGGTCACCCCCGGGGTGGTTCGCGCCATCCACGCCTCGCACTCATCAGCACATGCAAAGAGGCCGGAGAGCTCCCTTCCCACGGGGATGCTCTGCGGCCTCTCTGTTTTCACGTTCCAGTGCAACATCGATCACCTGGCGTCAACGATAGCAGCTGTCGTGGATCACTCGCAATGAGCAGCGAATGTCAGTCCAATGCCCTCTCGTGTCGAGTGGATCCTCATGAGTGAACAACTCGGACAGAGTTCTGACTCGTGCTCGGAGGGCGCGTCAGGAGCCTTCTGTGAGCCTCAGGGCGCCGAGGATGTTCCATGCGGCTTCCAGTCCCGCTGAGGCTCGGCCGCGCCGCCTGGGGGCCGCACGGCGGCTCGGCGTGGAAGTCCGCCTCGACTTGGTCGCCAGGGGGCTGGGCGCATCGAGCTGCCAGCTGTACCACGAGACGTGGTACACACCCGAAAGCAGTGTCTGACCTGGGAAAACACCTGGACCGTAAGGCTCTTTCCCGCATCGGGTGTACCACATAGGAGCGCCGACGTGGTACGACGTTTTACCTGGTCGCCCAGCATTTCCCGTCGATGTACCACGAGTACCACGCCTTTTTGACCGTTTACATAGGGGACGCGTTCGGGAGCGGTCCAGGCGGCTCCAGCCCCAGCTCGCCAGTCTGCTCTCTTATCCCCCCTGCGCGTGTATCTAGTCTCTATTTCCTGGTACAAGTGGTACGGGGGGTATATAAACACCGCCTGACCTGGGCAAACACCTGTACCACGTAGAAAGTGCCACGTGGTACACCTTGCTCTTGAGCTCCCGGAATTCTCGCTCTGACCTGGGGGAACAGGTGTACCACGTCAAGTGGTACACGCTCGTTTACCCCTAGAGGGTATGCGGGCGTGCGGCGCTCGGGATCCTCCTGGAGAGCGTCCGGTCGATGCTCTGGTGGCAGCTGGCTCGACCGGTCAGAAGAACTCCTCCGAACCTCGACCGCGGGCCGGGCGGCTCACGCCGCCCGCGGGTGCGTGGTCGAGTACGAGAAGCCAGCGACTCCGTGGGGCATGTGCCCGACGAGTCGCTGGTTCTCATGTCCCACCCAGGCTCGCGACGCGTGTGGCGTGGCCGTGGCGGTCGCGCGCTCTCTCCAGTCCCTGTCGGTGGCCCTTTGGGCCTCCATTAGCCACCATTCGTGACATCAGTCGACTCTCTTGTTGGATGGTGACTCAATCGTTGAAAAAGGGCACTCGGATGACGTAGGGTCAAGATCACGTTTCGTTCGATTACGAGTCCAATCGGCTTCCCACTCATCGCCGGCAGGAACTCGATCATGATCGAGAAAGCAGCAACATGACGCCTCCTGATGCCCTCATGTCCGTACCTGCCGCCGGTTCCAACGCCGGACCGCGCACCAACCCCGTCGCCGACGTCCTGGCCAGCGTCATGGGGTACTTCTCGAGCCGCGACGACATGGCTCCGCAGAACGAGATCGTCACCTACGTCACCGCCGCCTACCTCGACCAGATCGACCCGACCGATCCTCCGACGCCTCGTGTGCTGGAGAAGGAGCTGCTGGCGATCGTGGGCGGGGTCATCAAGGCCGAGAATTTCAAGGCGGCCACGGCCGCCGAGAAGTACCCCCTGCCGAGATATCTGACGTACTGGCAGGTCGCGCAGATCCTCCTGCGTCTGCACCACGTCATCCGGATCGCGCCCAACGCCAAGGACACCGACCGTGAGTACGACCTGCTGGCGATGTACCAGGCCGCGGGCCGTGCGCGTGGGACGTACACCACCAGCGAGGACGACATCCGCACCACGGCGCGCATGTACAACACCCAGCTGACCCTCAAGGAGTTCGCCGAGGTCCTGGCCGTTTTGCGCGAGGACAGCCCGCGTCGGCACCAGAGCACGAACCGCGACTTCATCGCCGCGCGCAACGGCATCGTCTTCTACGGCACCGAGCCGCTGGACCTCACGATCTTCGGCAAGGACTTCCACTTCGAGCCCAAGCAGGTCTACCCCTTCGACCCCGCCATCGTGCTGCTGACCAAGAACGACGTCGACTACGTGGACGACGCCCCGCAGCAGGTCATCACGCACCCTGAGGACGGAGATTGGGAAGTCGGCGCCTGGATCGAAGAGCTCTTCGACCAGCCCGGTGACGAGGGTCTTGCCGACCTGATCTGGGAGATCATCGGCGCGATCATCCGGCCGCACGTGCGCTGGGGTAAGACCGCCTGGTTCTACTCCGAGCAGGGCAACAACGGTAAGGGCACGCTCTGCGCGCTCATGCGCAACCTCGTCGGCAGCGGCGCGCACACCTCGATTCCGCTCTCGGACTTCGGCAAGGACTTCGCGCTCGAACCGCTGGTGCGCGCCAACGCGATCATCGTCGACGAGAACGATGTCGGCACCTTCATCGACAAGGCGGCCAACCTGAAGGCGATCGTGACCAACGACGTCATCCAGATCAACCGCAAGTACCGGATGCCGATCGCCTACCAGTTCTTCGGCTTCATGGTCCAGTGCCTGAACGAGTTCCCGCGCGTGAAGGACAAGTCCGAGTCGTTCTACCGGCGGCAGCTCTTCGTGCCCTTCACCAAGAGCTTCACCGGAGCCGAGAAGAAGTACATCAAGGACGACTACCTCCAGCGCCGCGAGGTCCTGGAGTACGTCTTCTGGTACGCGGTCAATCGCGCCGGCGCGTCATCTCCGGGTGACTACTACCAGCTCTCAGAGCCGGTGGCCACCAAGGAAGTCCTGGCCGAGTACAAGGAGGTCAACGACCCCGTGCGCGCCTTCTGGGAGGAGTTCCGCGGGCGGCTGGTCTGGGACCTGGCACCGTTCACGTTTCTCTACGACCTGTACAAGGCCTGGTTCGCCGACGTCTCGCCGTCGGGCTCGCCGGTGAGCAACAAGCAGTTCATCACTGACCTCGTGGCGATCGTCCGGCCGGATGCCCTGTGGCACTGCCCGGACAAGAACCGCAAGATCCGGCCCGGCCAGATGATGCACACCCCCGAGGTGCTCATCGCCGAGTACGAGCTGAAGAAGTGGATGCACCCGAGCTACACCGGCAGCGACCCGAAGAAGAAGTCCCAGCCGACGCTGCAGGCCAACTACCGCGGGCTGCTCCGGCAGACGGGCACATCCGCCCCGACCGACGACACAACTGACGAACAGGACTGATGCACCCATGCCGAAAACCGCTGGCGCACTCGGCGAACTCACCCGGGCCGTACTCGAACTCGCCCGCGGCCAGGGCCGCCTGATCACGGCGATGTCCGACGTCGCGCGCGAGCAGCGGATCACCAACCTTATCGACCGCTCGCAGATCACGACGGACCCCGTGGAGAAGGCCCGGCTCATGAGTGAGGCGTCCGGGCGCATGGATACCCCGCGTCGGCGCTCTCCTCACGACTCCCTCTGAGGCCACGCGCGCCTCCTCCCCAGACACCGGCCGTGATGGTCGGACCGACGAAAGGAGATCCCCACCATGACCACACAGCGAACACCCGACACGGCCTCGAAGGCGCGCTTCACCTTCTACGACATCGAGTCGTTGCCGGACGTCTTCACTCTGTGCGCCTACACCCCGCGGCGCGGCAGAGCCGTCGACGATCTGGAGATCTTCTTCCTCGCCGACGACCAGCAGCTCTCCGACGCCGTGGACCCGCAGGCGCTCTATGAAGCCGTGGTGCGCTCCAACCCGGGCCTGCCCGCGGTGAGCGTCCAGCTGTGGAACCTGCGCGGCGAGCGGGGGAACCTCCGCCTCGCCGCGCTGATGGGCCTCTCGAACGCCGACCAGGTCAACGACCGCAGCGAGGTCTCGTCCTATCCGGCGAGCCTGCGCCCGGTCTGCGACACGGATCCCGAGTACGACCCGCTGAAGCATCCGTTCCTGGCCGGGTACAACTCGCTGAACTACGACATGACCATGCTCGCGCTGTACCTGATGGAGACCTTCCCGGCTCCGCACTCCGGTCGTCTTGTCCAGCCGACGACCGCGCGCGAGATGCGCGAGCACAACGACAAGCTGTTCAACGAGCACATCGAGTACATGCCCGGCTACCTCGGCTGGGACGGCCCGGCAGCCAAGATCCGCCGCGCCATGATGCACTCGGGCCGGCACCTGGACGTCGCCCGTCTCAACGAGCTGCAGACCAAGGTGAGCCTCAAGCGCCTGCTCGGGATGCTCGGCCACCAGATCAAGGAGTCCGAAAAGCTCAGCCACGACACCTCGATCGCCGCGGTCGAGGATCTCTACGAGCTGCTGGCCTACAACGTCTCCGACTGCCTGGGCCTGGCCCAGCTCTTCCAGCACCCGGCCTACGCCAGCAACTTCGACCTCAAGGCCGGCCTGCTGGCGCAGTACTCCGAGACCGTCTACGCCAAGAACGGCTCGGTGCGCCGGGACCGCCTGACCATCGACTCGTCCTCGGCGAAGTTCGTCGGCCGCATCCTCGCGCCGTACACCTCGCTGAACGACATCGAGGCCGTGTCGTTCCTCTATCCGGCCAAGGAGGTGGCCGAGGAGCAGGGCATCTCCCAGGTCAACGTGCTCGACGAGTGTGTGCGCTTCTTCGAGGACAAGGTGGCCCCCGACCCTGCCAAGGACCCAGCCGCGACGCCGGCACAGGCGAAGGCGCACCGCCAGTTCATGCAGGTCGTCAACTACTACCGCTCGATCGAGGGACAGAACTTCAACGACTCCGAGGAGTACCGCGACCTGTTCGACCTCCCGGCCAAGTCCTTGCGTGAGCTGCCGAAGACACCGAACAACGTGCCCTACTTCCACCGTGACGCCTCCCCGTCATCGTGCTTCGCCACGTTCAGCACAGGCGGCATCCACGGAGCCGAGGCAGACATGACAGTCTTCGACGCCGACTCCTTCGAGCACCGAGAACAGGCAGCCATGATCGGCCTCGCCAAGCTCTTCTACCCGGACGCGAAGGACTTCGTCGCCGAGGCCAAGCGCCAGCACAACCTGCTCGCGCTGCCCGACGGCACGACCGTCGACAAGCGGCTCGTGCTGCTGGGCTCGGACCCGAAAAAGGTGAAGTACCGCAAGCCGAAGAGGGACGACCCGGACCAGGCCGCGCAGCTCGCGCGGGCGCAGGCCCAAGTGCCGGATCCGGCCCAGCTGCTGGGCACTCAGCGCCCGGACAACGAGGCGATGCACGTGCGCCTGGCCGACGGGACCGTGCTCGACGGCAAGATAGTCCTGGCCGTCACCTCGGCGGTCAAGGCCGTCTATCGCGATGAGCCGGCGAAGAAGGCCCCCACGCTGTTCACCGCGAAGGCCGACCAGTCCACCAAGCTGCACCCGAAGTTCGCACGGACATCGGCAGGCCTCGTCATCCACGAGGACTTCACGAGCTACTACCCGAACCTGCTGCGCAACATGAGGGCGTTCTACAACCCCGAGCTGGGCGAGGACCGCTACACGACGATCTTCTTCGAGAAGGAGCGCCTGGGCTTCGAGATGAAGAAGCCGGAGATCTCCGCCGAGGAGAAGGCCCGGCTCACGACCCTGCGCAACGGCACGAAGCTGATCCTCAACTCGGCCTCTGGAGCTGCTGACGCCGCGCACCGGACCCCGATCAGGATGAACAACCGCACCATCTCGATGCGGATCATCGGCCAGCTGTTCAGCTGGCGGATCGGGCAGGCCCAGACGCTGGCCGGCGCGCGGATCATCTCGACGAACACCGACGGCCTCTACTCCGTCGTCGGCGGCGAGAACGGCTTCGATGAGACCACCAACAACCGGGTGCTCGCCGAGCAGCAGGCCGCCATCGGCATCGACATCGAACCGGAACTGATGTTCCTCATCAGCAAGGACTCGAACAACCGGCTTGAGCTGGAGTCGCCCAGTGAGGACCGGAGCGTCGCCGACAGTCCGATCATCACCGCCTCCGGCGGGACGCTGGCCTGCCACGTGGGCCCTACCCCGACGAAGTCGCTGGCCCACCCGGCCGTGATCGACTTCGCCCTGGCCCGCTACCTGCAGACCGTCGCCAGCAGGGGAGAGGAGGCTCTCGCCGAGCCGTTCGATCCCGCGCTGGGCCGGAAGATGATCGAGGAGGCGATCGACCCGGCCGATCCCGTGGGGACGCTGCTGCTGTTCCAGAACGTCCTCGCCGCCTCGCGTGGATCAATCACCTACCCGTTCGCCGCCGACCCGGTCAGCGCCGCGCCTGACCGTGACGACAACGAGGACTCCAATGCGCAGCTGGTGAACCCGCGGGCCCTGCAGATGGTCAACCGGGTCTTCATCGTCCACGACGGCACTGATGGTGCCGTGAGCCTGCACAACGCCGGCGCATGGAAGGTGAACCCGGCCAGCCAGAGCAAGCGGCGCGAGTCCGGCAGCGCCGGGGTGCGACGTGACCCGATCGCGCTGGAGATCCTGCGCCACCACGGGTGGGCGAAGAACCGCAGCGAGGCCAGCACCTCCGACGGCCTCACGCTGCTGCCCGATGACCAGGACGTCGTGATCCGCCGGATCAACGGCATCGACCCGCACTGGTCGGTGATCGTCGTCAACGACGACCTCCGCGCGCTGCCGGCCGCCCGAGTCGAGCAGCTCATCGGGGCGCTCGATCTCGACATCTACACCCGGATGCTCGACGAGACGTTCACCAAGAACTGGAAGAACGCCGCCTGATCAGCGCCTGCACCACCACCGGACCACAGGGTGCCGGACCGTGTCGACACGACGCAGCCCGGCACCCGAGTCGTTTGAGATGAAGGCGAGTCTGGCTCGCCATGGCAAGAGAATCGAGAGACGTCATGTTCCAGACCACATTTGTGTCCGATGCCGTGCCGACCGAGACGTCCGCCCAGGACGACGACGCCCAGGCCCAGCAGGAGAAGAACACGACCCGCGACGGCATTCTGGTCCGCCGGGGCCAGATCTGGGAGGAGCTCGACACCCGGCAGGGCAAGCGCCGTGTCGTCATCGAGTCCGTTGCGGACGGGGAGGCCCAAGTCCGGGATCACTACGGCACGAAGCACTCCACCCTCAGCGTCTCCCGAATGCACAGGCACTCCACGGGCTTCCGCCTCGTCGAGCCCGGTGAGCTGAAGTACGGTGCGCCGACGGTCTCCTCGGACGAGAACACACAGCTCTGATGGCTCGCGCGCGCGAGAGCACCATCGAGGACTACCTCCTCAGCCAGTGCCGGGCGCACGGCTTCCTGTGCCTGAAATTCGTCTCGCCGGCACGCGGGGGAGTGCCCGACCGGATCGTCGTCGCCCCCGGCGGCACCGTGTTCGTCGAGGTCAAGCGCCCCGGTGTCGGCGTACACGTGAACGTGGCTCTGGCAAGATTTTCGTAGCTGGAGATCATCTCGGTGACACGGTCGTCCGGTCCGC
>NZ_JARWBG010000146.1:0-304 GCF_029846775.1 Streptomyces chengmaiensis | reverse complement strand
CTACCGGCTGCTGGTGAACCCGACGGGCCGGTTCGAGATCGGCGGTCCGATGGGCGACGCGGGTCTGACCGGCCGGAAGATCATCATTGACACGTACGGCGGGATGGCGCGGCACGGCGGTGGCGCGTTCTCCGGCAAGGACCCGTCCAAGGTGGACCGTTCCGCGGCGTACGCGATGCGCTGGGTCGCCAAGAACGTCGTCGCGGCCGGGCTCGCGGCCCGCTGCGAGGTCCAGGTGGCGTATGCGATCGGCAAGGCCGAGCCCGTCGGCCTGTTCGTCGAGACCTTCGGCACCGAGACCGTG
>NZ_JARWBG010000145.1:0-326 GCF_029846775.1 Streptomyces chengmaiensis | reverse complement strand
GCCGGGCCGGGCCGGGCGGGGCCCGGGCACGCAGCCGGTCCCCCGCCCGGGGCCGAGCGCTCCGCGGGAAGCTCCGCGATCGGCCGTCGCCCGGGTGCGGGCACATCGTCGCCGGTCGCGCAGTTCCCCGCGCCCCTTCGGGGCGCTGCCGAACCGGGCCGGACTTCACCGGACCCGCTGAGCCGTGGCGGGCCGCCGGCCGGCCGCCGGAGTCCGAGCCGGGCCCAGGTGACGGCGGCCGGCGGGCTCTGGGAGGCCGCCGCCGCGGCGCTCTCCGGCGGGGCCCCGGGCGCGGGGGCCCCGGCCCAGGCCGAGCTGCTGCGGGC
>NZ_JARWBG010000144.1:0-418 GCF_029846775.1 Streptomyces chengmaiensis | reverse complement strand
GGCCCGGAACTGCCCGAATGCTGGCTGCTGGCCGAGTGGCCCGCCGACCAGGCCGAGCCGGTCCAGTTCTGGCTGTCCGACCTGCCCGCCGACACCCCGCTGACCACCCTGGTCCGCCTGGCCAAGCTCCGCTGGCGCATCGAGCACGACTACCGGGAGATGAAGCAGGCCCTGGGCCTGGCCCACTTCGAGGGCCGCACCTGGGGCGGCTGGCACCACCACGTCACCCTCGTCTCCGTCGCACACGCCTTCTGCACCCTGCAACGACTGGCCCGGGCCCCAAAAGACGCGGCGCCGGCCTGAGCCTCTACCAAGTCGTCCGCGAGCTGCAGACACTCCTCGCTCTCTGGACCGGTGCCTGCCCCACCTGCCATCGCGACATACCCGCACCGCTACGGATCTGACCAAGCACTACTAG
>NZ_JARWBG010000143.1:0-459 GCF_029846775.1 Streptomyces chengmaiensis | reverse complement strand
GCGGTGTCGCCGTTCCCGTGGCTGATATCTCGGCCGCGCTGGTCCACGAGCCCCGGTTGCCTGCCTCCGTCAGGGCCTTCAGCCGCAGGTATCGGCCGGTCTTCGTAGTGAAGCCGACCGTCTTCTCCGTCGCTGTGTCGGCGAAGGTGCCCGTGGCGACCGGGCTGCCCCAGTCGGCGGTCGTGTCCGACACGTACACCTCGTATGCTCCGATACGGCCGTTCACGCCGCCGTCCTGGCGGGGCAGGTAGGACAGGCTGTCGACGTCGTACCGCGCCCCGAGGTCGATCTGGATCTCGTGAGGCAGCGCGTCGCTTCCGCCGTACCACTTGGTGTGCCACTTCGTGGCCGGGTTGCCGTCGATGGCGTTGGCATCGGTGCCGTTCTCACCTGTGGTCTCCTCGCTGTCGGAGTACACAACGCTCCAGTCCGCCTTGGAGATCGGTGAGCTGGTGCTGG
>NZ_JARWBG010000142.1:0-482 GCF_029846775.1 Streptomyces chengmaiensis | reverse complement strand
GTTGCGGTTCTTCCATGGCGTACAGGGTGGTGCCTGCCGGAGCAGGCGGACAGTGATTTTCGACCATCGTGCCTTGTGAGGAGGGCGCGCTGGCGCACGGTGCGCTTGTCGGCGCACGGCGGGCCTCTTCGAGAACCGGGCTCACACGGGCTTACCTGTCCGTGACCTCCGGCACAGAAGCGATGCCGGTCGGGCAGGAGCGGCCCCAGTTCGTTTCGAACAGGTCACTCAGCTTGACGCCCGTGCCTATGAGCATGTGCTGCCATGTGACCCATGAGCCGGAGCGGGCTGCCGGGTGGAGCGGTCCGTTATCCGCGTAGGTGAGCAAGAAGCTCGTCTCCAATGGGGTAGGGGCGTTCCTGGGGCAGCAGTCGGGTGGCGGGGTCCAGGTCACCACCGTTGACGAGGGCGTGGATCTCGTGGGCGAGTGGCGTCACATCGCGGATGCTGACCGTCCATTCGTCTGCGTAGCGTCGTACGGC
>NZ_JARWBG010000141.1:0-497 GCF_029846775.1 Streptomyces chengmaiensis | reverse complement strand
GGCGGCGACGATCGCCTCCGCTCCCCCGCCAGGCACCGGCCGGGTGGTGTAGAGCAGTGTGTACGCGCCGAAGCCGGCGTCGCCGCCGGTACGGAGCAGGGTGACCCGCCCCGTACCGGTGAGCGGCTGGCCGCCATCCGCGTCGGCGGGTAAGGCGGCCATCGGTTACCTGCCCTGGCGCTGCGCGGGGACGGCAGCCTTGCTGTCCCGGTTGTTCCAGGCGTCCATGACGTCCTTGGAGATGGAGCCGACCTGCGAGACGGCCATTCCCTGGGCGCGGGCCCAGGCCCGGATCTCGTCACGTCGGCGCTTGTCGGCCGGCGACTGACCGTTGGCGCTGGCGGTCGGCTTCGTCGCCTTGCCGCCGTTCTTCAGGCGCCGCAGCTTGGCCTGGGCCTTGGTCAGGGTCTGGGTCGCCTCGGCGACTTCCTTCTCGGCCGCCTCGATCGCGGAGGCGTCGCGCTTCAGCTGCTGCAGCTCACTCAGGCCGGCGCGGG
>NZ_JARWBG010000140.1:0-505 GCF_029846775.1 Streptomyces chengmaiensis | reverse complement strand
TACACCTTGAACTCGTAGAGGCTGCCGCCCTGTCCCTGGGTGTCTGTGAACGTGATCTTCATGTACCGTGCCGTGACCGAGCCGGCCTTCGTGTCGACACCGGGGGTCGAGAACGACCCGGTTTTGTCGGCATACATCGAATAGGTGCTGTCGTCTGTGGAGTACTCGATCTTGTACTTCACGCCCAGACCGGTGAGGAGGTACGCCGAGGTGTTGACGCTGGAGATCTGGTACTGGTCTCCGAGGTCAACCTTCAGCCACGACGGATCCGCAGCACCCGACGCCTGCGCCCACCGGGACCCAGCATCTCCGTCCACGGCCTTGGCCGCGTCGTAAGAAGCCGAGTAGACACTGGACGCCGTTGCGGTCTTGCCCTGCGAGAGAAGCACGGGCGCTCCGTACACCTTGAACTCGTAGAGGCTGCCGCCCTGTCCCTGGGTGTCTGTGAACGTGATCTTCATGTACCGTGCCGTGACCGAGCCGGCCTTCGTGTCGACACCGGGGG
>NZ_JARWBG010000014.1:0-149540 GCF_029846775.1 Streptomyces chengmaiensis | reverse complement strand
GGCGCGGGCTGCCCCGCGTCCGTCTCCCCGCCCGGCGCACCCGACGTCGCCGCCCCGGACGGGGCGGCGGGCTCCTGACGGGCCGCCGGCGGCGACTGCCGGCCGGGGCCGGGCGGTGCGGGGCGGTCGTACGGGCTGTCACCGCGGGTGCGCACCTGGGCCGGTTCCGCGCGGGGCGCGGGCGCCGCCGACTCCCGCAGCGCCGCGGCGATCGCTGCCGCCTTCTCCGGGGCCCGGAGGACGCCCTGGTCGTCCAGCAGCTCGGCGAGCCCTCCCGCGTAGCCCTGGCCGACCGCTCGGACCTTCCAGGCGCTCTGACGGCGGTAGAGCTCCACGGCGACGAGCGCCGTCTCCGCGCCCAGGCCGGTGATGGTGAAGCTGGCGATGTCGACGCCGTCCTGGCCGGTGACAGCCACGAACGGGGCCGCGCCCGCTCCGAAGGCGCCCGGGCGGCAGTCCTCGGGGAGCGCGAGCAGCACGTTCACCTGCTGCGCCGGTGCGGGCACGGCGTCCAGGTCGACGGTGAACTGCGGCGCCTGCGCGGCCGGGCTCGAGATGTCGAGGCCCGGCAGCGTGGGCGACGCGGGATGGGCGATCCATTCGTCGCGCACCGTCAGCCGGTCGTCGGCGTAGGTGGCCAGGGCCACGACCGGGCGGCCGGCCGATACCCGTATCTGCAGGCGGGTGTGGTGCAAGGGGTGGTTCTGCCCCCGGACCAGCTCGGCCGTCATCGGTTCCGTCCCCTCCTCGACGCGCTCGGGGTGCCCCCTGGCGCTCGGCGGCGCCGCGGTCAGGCTGCGCGGCGTTGGTGGCAAGCGGGGCAGCTCCCGGCGGCCGATGCCTCCGGGAGCTGCGGGTTCACGCGGTGTGCGTCCGGCCGCCGCTACAGGAGCGGCAGGATCGCCGGCATCAGGTCCTGGAAGGTGCGTCCGTTGGCGGGGTTGCCCAGGGCGGTCATCTGCCAGCCGCCGCCGGAGCGGTGGACCTTGGCCATGATCTGCGCGGTGAACTGGCCCCCGCCGTCGAGGGTGTAGCGGGCGAGCTCCTGGCCGTTGGTCTCGTCGACCAGGCGGCAGAAGGCGTTCTGCACTTCCTGGAACGTCTGGCCGGTGAAGGAGTTCACCGTGAAGACGATCTGGTCGATGTGGACCGGCACCCGCTGGAGGTCGACCAGGACGGCCTCGTCGTCGCCGCCGGAGCCCGCTCCGCCGACCAGGTTGTCGCCCGTGTGGCGCACGGAGCCGTCGTCGCTGACGAGATGGCGGAAGAAGACCACGTCCACCGGCTGCTTGTCGGCGAACAGGACCGCCGAGGCGTCCAGGTCGATCTCCCGGGTACGCGAGCCGAACAGACCGCGGCGCGGCGCCGCCTGCCAGCCGAGCCCCATCCGCACGGCGGTCAGGGTTCCCCCGTCGCTCTTCTGCAGGCTGATGGCCTGACCCTTGGTCATGTTGACCGTCACGCGCTGTCCCCTTCTCCCGAATTGCCGCCGCCCGTGTGTGCGGTTGTCTGGCACCCTACGCAGTCGGACGAATCACACAGCATGTGCGGCACGGTTTTGTGTCGGTCTTGCAACACACGGACGTGCCGATCTCAGGCGAGGCCCGCCTCCTTCATCTGCCTGAGCTCCTTCTTCAACTCGCTCACCTCGTCGCGCAGCCGGGCCGCCACCTCGAACTGCAGCTCGGCGGCGGCCGCGCGCATACGCTCGGTCATCTCCTCGATGATCCCGGCCAGTTCGGTCGCGGGCCGGTCGGTGAGCGCGGCGCCGGCCGTCTTGGCCTTGGTGGAACCGGCCGCGCCCGTGCCGGGTGCGCCGAGGGCCGGAACCGGCGCTTTGACGCCCTTGCCGGCCTTGCCTTCCTTGACCTGCCGGTAGCCGGTGCCGAGCAGTTCCTCGGTGTCGACCTCTTCGCGGGCGATGGTGGCGACGATGTCGTTGATCTTCTTGCGCAGCGGCTGCGGGTCGATTCCCCGCTCGGTGTTGTACGCGATCTGCTTGGCGCGGCGGCGGTTGGTCTCCTCGATGGCCTTCTCCATCGCCGGGGTGACCTTGTCGGCGTACATATGGACCTGGCCGGAGACATTGCGCGCCGCGCGGCCGATGGTCTGGATCAGCGAAGTGCCGGAGCGCAGAAAACCTTCCTTGTCGGCGTCGAGGATGGCGACCAGCGACACCTCGGGGAGGTCGAGGCCCTCGCGGAGGAGGTTGATGCCGACGAGGACGTCGAACTCGCCGGCGCGCAGCTCGCGCAGCAGTTCCACCCGGCGCAGGGTGTCGACGTCGCTGTGCAGATAGCGGACCTGGACGCCCAGCTCGAGGAAGTAGTCCGTGAGGTCCTCGGCCATCTTCTTGGTCAGCGTGGTGACCAGTACGCGCTCGTCCTTCTCGGTGCGCTCCCGGATCTCGTGCACCAGGTCGTCGATCTGGCCCTCGGTGGGCTTGACGACGACCTCCGGGTCCACCAGGCCGGTCGGACGGATGATCTGCTCGACGAAGCCGTCGGAGCGGGAGAGCTCATAAGGGCCGGGCGTGGCGGACAGATAGACGGTCTGACCGATGCGCTCCTGGAACTCCTCCCACTTCAGCGGACGGTTGTCGAGGGCGGACGGCAGCCGGAAGCCATGGTCGACCAGCGTCCGCTTGCGGGAGGCGTCGCCCTCGTACATCGCGCCGATCTGGGGCACGGTGACATGCGACTCGTCGACGACGAGGAGGAAGTCCTCGGGGAAGTAGTCGAGGAGGGTGTTGGGCGGGGAGCCGGGCGAGCGGTCGTCGAAGTGCATGGAGTAGTTCTCGATGCCGGAGCAGGAGCCGATCTGGCGCATCATCTCGATGTCGTAAGAGGTGCGCATGCGCAGCCGCTGGGACTCCAGCAGCTTGCCCTGTTTGTCGAGCTCCGCGAGGCGCTCCTCGAGCTCCCGCTCGATGCCGTTGATCGCCCTCTCCATGCGCTCCGGGCCCGCGACGTAGTGGCTGGCCGGGAAGACGTAGAGCGACTGGTCGTCGCTGAGGATCTCGCCGGTGAGCGGATGGAGGGTGGACAGCGCCTCGATCTCGTCGCCGAACATCTCGATGCGGACGGCGAGTTCCTCGTAGACCGGGAAGATCTCGATGGTGTCGCCGCGGACGCGGAAGGTGCCGCGGGTGAACGCGGTGTCGTTGCGCGTGTACTGGATGTCGACGAAGCGCCGCAGCAGCTGGTCCCGGTCGATCTCGTCCCCGATCTTGAGCGGAACCATCCGGTCCACGTACTCCTGCGGAGTGCCCAGGCCGTAGATGCAGGAGACGGAGGCGACCACGACCACGTCCCGGCGGGTGAGCAGGGAGTTCGTCGCCGAGTGCCGCAGCCGCTCCACCTCTTCGTTGATCGAGGAGTCCTTCTCGATATAGGTGTCCGACTGCGGGACGTACGCCTCGGGCTGGTAGTAGTCGTAGTAGGAGACGAAGTACTCGACGGCGTTGTTGGGCAGGAGCTCGCGGAACTCGTTCGCCAGCTGGGCGGCCAGGGTCTTGTTGGGCGCCATCACCAGGGTGGGGCGCTGAAGCCGCTCGATCATCCAGGCGGTCGTCGCCGACTTGCCCGTGCCGGTCGCGCCGAGCAGGACCACGTCCTCCTCACCGGCGCGGATACGCCGCTCGAGGTCGGCGATGGCCGTCGGCTGGTCGCCGCTGGGCCGGTAGGGGCTGACGACCTCGAAGGGCGCCACCGTACGTTCGATCTGGGTAACGGGCCGCATGGAACCACCGTACGACCCACCACTGACAACCGGGGCCGCGGACGGCGCGCACGGCAGTGGATCAGCGGCCCCCGCGGCCCTGGCGCGGGCCTCGGCCGACGGCCCGGCCGGCCGGTTCCCGACCCCTCTGCCGGGGCTGCCGGGAGGCGGCGGGCACCCCTGGGCGGGAGTCCCCGGCGACGCCCGTACGCCGTTCCGGCTCCCCCGTCACCAGCAGCGGGTCGAACATCACCACCACGCCGGCGAGCAGCAGAAAGACCGCGGGACCGATGAGCATCGGAGCCAGCAGGGCGGCGGCCGAGTCGCCGGGCGGCGCGGGGCCGGGTGCGGTGTGCAGATGGACGCTGACGGCCGCCATGCCGGTGTAGTGCATGCCGCTGGCCGCCACGCCCATCACCAGGCTGGCCCCGAGGCTGGCCGGGAAGCCGTGGATCGACACGGCGGCCCACAGCGCGGTGGTGGCGGCCACGACGGCGATCACCACGGACAGAGCGACGATCAAGGTGTTGTATTCGACGCGGCCGTCCAGCCGCATCGCCGCCATGCCGAGGTAGTGCATGGTGGCCACCCCGAGGCCGGTGATCGTGCCTCCGGTGACCAGGGCCATCCGGGTCGCGCCGCGGTAGCCGACGATGAAGATCCCGATGCCGGTCATCACGATGGCGACGGCGAGGCTGGCGAAGGTCGTCGGCCTGTCGTAGTTGACCTGCGTCTCGGCGACGGAGAACCCCATCATCGCGATGAAGTGCATGGTCCAGATGCCGGAGCCGATCGACGCAGCGCCCAGGGCCAGCCAGCCGGGCTTGAAGGAGCGCCCGGTGCGCACGGAGCGGGTGGTGCAGCGCAGGCCGAGGGCCCCGCCGAGGCAGGCCATCACATACCCCGCCACGGGCGTGACCAGCCCATAGCTGAATCCGTCAACAGTGCCCTGCATCCCCTCGCCCTTCGCCCCTGGTGGTCCCCCCGCGATCCAGCCCGACCCGGTCCCCGGCCGGATCCCCTGACGGGATGTCTGGTTCGGGGCGAGGGTATGACTCTCCGCCCGGCTGGCAAACATTTGAGCGGAGATTTGTCGATACAGAAACGGACACGTGATCCCGATGGGGTGAATCCGTTCACCTTGCGGCCATACTCCGCCTGTCCGCCGTTGACGCCCTGCTGCCAAGCTGTACGGGAGTGTGACGACACGACCTGGCCACAGCCGTATCGGCAGACCGCCGTAGCGACAACGCGAGGAGTCCCCGTGCCCTTACGCCCTGCCGCTGCCGCGGCTGTGACCGCCGCCGGCCTCACCGCACTGGTGCTGCCCGGCTGCGCCCCGGTCGGCTCCCTGTCCACCGCGGCGGCCGCGCGCGCGGCGGCCGCAGCGACGGGCTCCCCCGCCGTGGCGCACGCCTCCGCCACCCCGCTCGCCCGGGAGGGCTACGGACGCCGACCCGTCGTGATCGCCCATCGCGGAGCGTCCGCCTATGCCCCGGAGAACACCCTCGCCGCCGTCGACGCCGCTGCCTTCATGGGGTTCGACTGGGTCGAGAACGATGTGCAGCGCACCAAGGACGGCGTGCTGGTGGTGATCCATGACGACTCGCTGGCCAGGACCACGGATGCGGAGCAGCGCTTCCCGGAACGCTCGCCCTGGAAGGTCGGGGACTTCACGGCGGCGGAGATCGCGACTCTGGACGCCGGAAGCTGGTTCGGCGAGGAGTGGACGGGCCAGCGCGTGCCCACGCTGACGCAGTATCTGGACCGGGTCGAGTACAACGGCCAGAAGCTGCTGCTGGAGATCAAGAAGCCGGAGCTCTACCCGGGCATCGAGCACGACGCCCTGCGCGTGCTCGGCGAGGAAGGCTGGCTGGACCGCGGCCATGTACGGCACCGGCTGGTGGTGCAGAGCTTTGGGGTGGACACCGTGCGGGCCGTTCACCGTGCGAGGCCGGACGTCGTCACCGGCTTCCTGGGCAAGCCCCCGGTCTCGGAACTGCCCGCGTACGCGGAGTTCACCGATCAGATCAATCCCAGCCACACCTCTCTAACGGCCGACTACGTGGCCGCGGTCCACCGGCTCAAGGGCCCCCACCACAAGCCGCTGCGGGTCAGCACCTGGACGGTGAACGACGCGGAGGGCGCGGTCAGGGTGCGGGACTTCGGCGTGGACGGCGTCATCACCAACAAGCCGGACGTGGTCCGCGACGCGATCGAGGGGCGCTGACGCCGCCTGCGCGGCCTCGTTGTCAGTGGCGGGCCGTACGGTGGTTCGCATGATCTCCCAGGAGAGTCCCGACCCGACCGTCTTCGAGTGGTCGGTGCTGCATACGGACATCGGGCCGCTGCTGCTCGCCGCGACGGGCACCGGCCTGGCCAGCGTCGTCTTCCACGCCCGTGGGCGGGTGCACGAGGAGGCGCTCGGCCGACTGGCGCGGCGGCTGGCCGCCGACCCGGTGGAGCGGGCGTCGGGACGGCTGGCGGAGCCGATACGTCAGCTCCGGTCGTATTTCGCGGGAGAGCTGAGGTCGTTCGGACTGGCGCTCGACTGGTCGCTGTCCACCGGTTTCAACCGCCAGGTGCTGCAGAGGCTGGCGGCGGATGTGCCGTACGGAGCGGTGGTGGGCTACGGGGACCTGGCGACGCGGGTCGGGGAGCCCGGGGCGGCCCAGGCCGTGGGCGCGGCGATGGGCTCCAATCCCCTTCCGGTGGTGGTGCCGTGTCATCGGGTGGTGGAGACGGACGGCGGACTGGGCGGCTTCGGGGGCGGGCTGGAGACCAAGAGGAAGCTGCTGGCGCTGGAGGGGGTGCTGCCCCAGCCGCTGTTCTGAGGCGCGGGGAGGGCGGGACCGGAAACAGACCGGGGAACGGGGCCGGGAAACCGGCCGGAGGGGGGTGGAAGTGCGACGGAACACAGTGCCGTGCATGAGACGGGGCTGGCACACTGCGTCAGTGACCATAACCGTTGACGCGCCTTACATACCCGCCCGCGACCGCACTCCGGAACCGGTCCGATGAGCACGGCAGAGGACGCCCGGCCCCCCGGGGACGCTTCGTCGGGGATGTCGCAGACCGCCGAGGACGCCCGTCGCGTTGCCGACGGCGCGCTGCCCGCGCTGCGCCGACGCATCACGGCCGTGCTCATCGCCAGTCAGATACTCGGCGGACTCGGCGTGGCGATCGGCATCGCGCTCGCGGCGGTGCTGGCGCAGGATGTGAGCGGCTCGGAGGCGATGTCCGGGCTCGCGCCCACCGCCATGGTGGCGGGGACCGCGCTGCTGTCCATGCCGCTGGCCGCGGTGATGACCGCACGGGGGCGGCGGCCGGGGCTGGTTCTCGCCTATCTGATCGGAGCGCTCGGCGCGGGCGTGGTGGTCCTCGCCTCCCTCATCGGCAGCTTCCCTCTGTTGCTGATCGGCATGGCGGCGTTCGGGGCGGGCTCGTCGGCGAATCTGCAGGCCCGCTTCGCGGCGGCGGACCTCGCGGAGCCCGAGCGACGCGGCCGGGCGATCTCGACCGTCGTATGGGCGACGACGATCGGCGCCGTTCTCGGTCCCAATGTCGCAGCGCCCGCGGGCCGCAGTGTGTCGGGGCTCGGCATACCCATGGCCGCGGGGCCTTTCGTATGGGCCGCGGGGGTGTTCATCGTCTCCGCCGTGCTGGTTCTGGCGCTGCTGCGCCCGGACCCGCTGCTGACGGCGCGCGCGATGGCTCCGGCGGCCGACCAGTCCCCGGCCGGCCGTTCCCTGAAGGCCGGGCTGCGGGCGGTGCGCGAGTCCCCGCTCGCCCGGCTCGCGCTGGTCACCGTCGCCGCGTCGCACACGGCCATGGTGTCGATCATGTCGATGACTCCGGTCGCCCTGAGCCACCACGGAGCGGGGATCGAGCTGATCGGCCTGGTGATCAGCGGACATATCGCGGGCATGTACGCCTTCTCCCCGCTGATGGGCTGGCTCGCCGACCGCATCGGGCGGCTCTCGGTGATCGGGCTGGCGGTTGCGCTGCTGTCCATGGCGGCACTGTTCTCCGGCACCGCGGGGGCGAGCCACGGGCAGACCGCGACGGGCCTGTTCCTTCTTGGGCTGGGCTGGTCGGCGGGGCTGGTTGCCGGTTCCACACTGCTGACCGACTCGGTGCCGCAACCGGCCCGAGCCGCCGTGCAGGGACTCTCGGATCTGACGATGAACACCACCGCGGGCATCGGCGGCGCGGCGGCCGGGCTGATCGTCTCCCAGGCGGGCTACGGCTGGCTCAATCTGATCGGCGCCTGCCTGCTGCTGCCGATGGCGGCACTGGCGGTGCCGCGCGCGCTCGGCGCCGCACCCTCGGCCGCGGACAAGTCCGGCGAACCGGCCGGCCCCTGAGCCGGCCGGTGCTCAGAGGCTGATGTGGTACGCCTTGCGCAGCGTCTCGTGCACCGTCCACGTCGTGCGATCGCCCTCGCGCAGCACGCACGCGTCGCCGGGCCCGACGTCGAGCGTCTCGCCGCCCTCCACCTCGATCGTGGCGCGCCCGCTCACCACGACGAACAGCTCGTCGGCCTCCGTGTCCGTCACCACGCCCGGGGTGATCTGCCAGATGCCCCGCAGCTGGGTTCCGTCGGCGGACTCCCACAGCACCTTGCCGCTCACCACCGGCTCCCCGGAGAGGATCTGTACGGGGTCGAGGGGCTCGGGCTCCAGTTCCACATCCGCAATATGGACAACGAAGGACGGCGCCGTCGGATCAAAAGTCGTCATGGCGGGTCACCTTAACCGGACGCCCGGGATGCACCGCCGCACCCATGGCGGCCGGACAGACGTTTGAGCAGCCGGTCGCCGTGCCAGGGATGGGACATGCTGCTCACCGAGGAAGTACAGGAAGCGCTGGCCGACAGGCGTCCCGTCGTCGCCCTTGAGTCGACGATCATCGCCCACGGGCTGCCGCGGCCGCGCAATCTGACCGTCGCCGAGGAACTGGAGGCGCTCGTACGGGCCGGAGGGGCGGTTCCCGCCACCATCGCCGTACTGGACGGACAGGTACGCGTGGGGCTGGACAAGGACCAGTTGGAGCGGGTTGCCGCGGACGACTCCGTACGCAAGCTCGGCCACCGTGACCTGGCGCCCGCGCTGGCTGCCCGGGCGAGCGGGGCGACGACCGTCTCGGCGACGGCCTTCCTGGCCGCGCGGGCGGGGATCCGGGTCTTCGCCACCGGTGGCCTGGGCGGCGTGCACCGCGAGTGGACGGAGACCCATGACGAGTCGGCCGATCTGCGGCTGCTCGCGCAGACCGGGATCACCGTCGTATGCGCGGGGGTGAAGTCCGTCCTCGACGTGCCGGCGACGTTGCAGCGGCTTGAGACGCTGGGCGTGACCGTTCTCGGCTACGGGGTCGACCGGTTCCCCGGCTTCTATCTGCGGTCCTCGGGAGAGCCCGTCGACTGGACGGTCCGGTCCCCGGCGGAGGTGGCGGCGGTGATGCACGCTCAGGAGAGGCTCGACGGACCCGAATCGGCGCTGATTGTCGCGCAGCCGGTCCCGGAGGACGAACAGCTCGATCCCCAACTGCACGACACGGTGCTGGCGGAGGCGCTCGACGAGTGCCGGGAGCGGGGGATCAGCGGACAGGCCGTCACCCCTTTCCTGCTGGACCATCTGATGCGCCGCACCGAGGGCGCGTCGCTGGAGGCCAATCTGGCGGCCGTTCGCGGAAACGCACGGCTGGCCGCGCATATCGCGGCCGCCCTGTGAGCGACGCGCGCGAGGCAGCCGGGCGGCAGACAGCAACGATCCCCGGCACTCCGCCGAGCGAGCGGAGAAGCGAACAGGAGAGCACCGGCGGCGGGTTGCTGGTGGCGGGGGACGTCGTCACGGACGTCGTCGCCGTCCACCGGGCACCGCTGGCCCGCGGGACCGACACGGAGGCGGTCATCAGGATCCTGCCGGGCGGTGCGGGCGCGAACGCGGCCTGCTGGGCGGCTCGCTGGGGCCTGACCGATGTGCGCGTCCTCGCGCAGGTGGGGGCCGGCGACGCGGCCTGGCACGAGGGGCAGCTGCTGGCAGCGGGGGTGCGGCCGCTCCTGGTCGCCGACCGGGACGCACCCACTGCCACGGTGATCGCGCTTGTGGACGCGACCGCGGAGCGGACGTTCCTCACGGACAACGGCGCAGCGCTGCGCCTGGCGCCGGCAGACTGGTCGCCCTCGCTGCTGGAGGGGATCGGGCATCTCCATGTGTCGGGCTATCTGCTGTTCTCCGATGCAGGCCGCGGGCTGGTCCGGCTCGCCCTGGAGACGGCACGCAGCCGGGGTGTGACGACGAGCGTGGATCCGGCTTCCACCGGGTTCATCGCGGCGCTCGGGGTGGACCGCATGCTGGCCGCGATCGACGGCGTGGACGTCCTGCTCCCGAACGCCGACGAGGCCCGGCTGCTCACCGGCCTTCCGGACGCGGCAGACGCCGCGGCGAAGCTCAGCCGGATCGTCCCGTTGACCGTGGTCACTTTGGGCGCGCGGGGCGCGCTGGTGGCGCAGTCCGGCGCGGTCACGGCCCGAGTCCCCGGCATCCGGGCGCAGGCGGTGGATTCCACGGGCGCGGGTGATGCCTTCACCGGCGCTTTTCTGGCGGCCTGGCTGACCGGCGGGGACGCGGCACGGGCGGCGGCGGACGGCTGCCGGGCAGGCGCGGAGGCGGTCACGGCACTCGGCGGCCGTCCGTGGAAGGCGTCGGACGCGCAGCCTCCGGCGGTCGCGCCGGAAGCGGACGCAGGAGCGGGCCCGGGGGCGTAGCCAACCCCCGAGCCCTGTAGATGCCGCTCACGATCACACGCCGGCACGCTTGAGAGACCGGGTCAGTCATCATGTCGCCGCGTCCTGCCTTTGGACCACCGCGCATCGAGCTGCGCGGGCCGGAGTTGAACCGGCATTTCGACGTCCCAGGGCCCGGCCCCGGTCGATCCGGCGATGAGCGGCGAATGCTGAGTCTGGAGCAATAGTCTGAGATTGACGGCGGTCTGCCTCTGCCAGGTTGGGCTACCCCGGCCCGTCGAGTGCCGGGAGGAGGACTCGAACCTCCACTGGAACCGCACGATCACGACAAGCTTCAGCGTCAGCTTGCGCTCCTCGCGCACCCCGGCCGCACACAGGCGGCCGGGGAGTCTGCAAGGCTACCCGAACAGGTAGCCGAACACGGCGTCGCCCACCCGCTGGTCGACGACCTCCGTGCCGTTCGCCTCCTCTCGGGCGAACTTCACGGCCTGCTGGAGCTTCTCCACACGGTCCAGCAGTTCGTTGACCCGGCGGGCCGGGAGGGCCCCGGAGAACTTCACCGTCGTCCAGTAGCCGACGGGTATGTCCTCGTAGTACACCTCCACCTGGGCCGGGTGCTTGTCGGTGGCCTCCGCCTTGACATGGTTGCGCGGCACCTTCTTCGTGCGGACCGTGCGCACGGCCTCCGTCTTCCACGCGTCGGTCGACGGGTCCTGGGTCCAGGACTCCGAGGCGTCGAGGACGGGGAGTTTGCGCACGAACGTGTTGAGGTCCGCAAGCTGCTTCTCCAGGAAGAGGAGATAGGCCACCGGCACTTCGCCGAGCAGCACCCGCCCGTCCACCGTCACATCCGCGCGGGCGGCGCAGTTGGCCCAGTCCTTGGTGGCGGTCACATCGAACAGCCGGGTCAGCGTCTTCGCGGTGTCGCGCAGCACGTCCTCCGCCTTGACCTGGACCCTGGTGGACTCGGGCGGCAACTGCTCGCCCTCCTCGTCCTTGGGCTGGTACGTACGGGAGATGCCGACGAGCAGCGCGGGCTTCTGGAGGCCGTGGTGGGCCGCCGTCAGGTCCTGGTGCGCCTTGGACTTGACGCCCTTCTCCACTGCGATGATCTGATTGAGTTTCGCCACGTCGGCCAACCTAGCAATCCGCACCGACAACCTCGAACGATTAATCGACCACCCGTAGGCGTCGGGTGGCCTGGGTACGTTCCCGGCATGGATCTGGTGGTGATCGAGCCGCGGAGGCGGCCGCACTGCGCGGAGTGCCGCCAGGGGCCGCTGCCGCTCCATGTGCTGGAGTTCAACGCTCCGGTGTGCCTGGACTGCGCGGACCTCGCCCATCTGGTCTATCTGCCGCGGGGCAGCGCCGCCCTCACCCGACGGGCCCGTGAGGCGAGTTCGCTGTACGCGGTCGTCGTCCGCTTCAACCGCCGCCGCGGTCGCTATGAGCGTCAGGGCCTGCTCGTCGAGGAGGCGGCGCTGACCACGGCGGAGGCGTCGTGCCTCGCGGACGCGGAGGCCCGGGCCCGCCGCAGGGAGCGGGACGCCCTGCGGCGGGCGGCCGAGGATGTGCGGTTCGCCGGGGCGCTCCTCCGCGAGATCCTGCGGCTCTTTCCGCGCTGCCCTCAGGAGCGCGCCCACGAGATCGCCAGGCACACCTCGGTGCGCGGAAGCGGCCGGGTGGGCCGTACCGCCGAGGGCCGTTCCCTGGAGGAAGGCGCGGTGACGGCGGCGGTGCGGGCTTCCGTGCGGCATCTCGACACCGAGTACGACGCACTGCTGACGGCGGGGGTCTCCCGTCGGGCGGCACGGTCGCAGGTGGCGTCGGCGATCGACGCGGTGCTGACGTCCTGGCGCGCCGGGGGAGGGACGCCACCGTAGCGGCGTCCAGGTTGCGGAGCCGTCGCGACCGCCGTCCGGGGCCTTGAGGACGGGCCGGGCGGCGTCTCAGCGCTGCCGCGACACCCGTACGGCAGCCGCCGCGGGACGGGAGCGGCGGTAGAGCACCAGGCCGCCGAGGAGAAGCGCGGCACCCGTCGGCAGGGCCAGAGCGGCAGTCGAGCCCACGCCGCTCTCGGCGAGCGCGGACGGCTTCGGGGACTCGGGCCGGGGCTCCGCCGCCTTCGGCGGGGTGGCCGGCCGCGGTCGTACCGGAGGCTCGTCCGTGCCGTTGGACGAGGAGTTGCCCATGGCTGCATTGCCGTTGCCGACGACATTCACGGTGTTGCCGCTGACATTGACGGGCAGATCGACCGGCAGCTGCACGCCATTGCCGGAGACGACTCCCGGGGAACCCGTTCTGCTGCCTTCGACGGCGGCGCCGGTTCCGCTGCCCCGCGCGGCGCGGTCCTTGTTGACGCAGGCGTTTCCGGCTGTCGGGTTGAGCAGTCCGACGACATTGGCGGTGTTTCCGCAGACGATGAGCGGGACGTTCACCGGAAGCTGGACCGTGTTGCCCGCCAGCACGCCGGGCGAACCGGCCGCGCCGCCCTCGGCGTGGGAGTCGGCGTACGCCGACCCCGCCACGGCGAGTGCACCGCCGGTGAGCGCTGCGACCGCCAGTTGCCTGCGAGCCTTTCGGTGAGCTTTCCTCATGGGTTTTCCTGCCTTCAGAAGAAGTTCACGGGCAGCAACTGCCCACACCCGGATAACGCCACGAGGTGCCGAGCGGGTTTGTCAAATACGCCTTTCACTCCATTGAGTGGGCGGTCTTTCGAACTGGCCGTCACCCTTCGTGGTCCTGGATGCGGCGGCCTGCGACGCGCCGGGTCAGCGCCGGGAGCAGTTCGGCGAGTTCGGTCGCCACGGCGGGCACGTCCACGGTGAGAAGCCGCCGGTACCGCATCAGGACGCGGCCGTCGACGACCGTGGTGCGCACATCGGCTGAGCGTGCGCTGTGCACAAGGGCAGCCGCAACGTCATGCAGCGGCTGGACGTGCGGGCCGGTGAGGTCGACCCGGATGAGATCGGCACGCCGCCCGCTCCATGCGGGCTGCCGTGAGCGTCTGGGTCACCAGCCGGCGGATGCGGGTGTGGTGCGGCGGGTCCATGTTGAGGAGATTGGCGTCCAGCGCGGGCGGCAGGACGAAACCCCGGCATCCGCCGGGCGCGGCATGGCGCTTGTCGAGGCAGAGACGCGGGTCGGCGAGCGCCCCGCGCACATCGGCATACCGGGTGACGAGCCACGCGGGGGTTCCGTCCGGGCCGGACACACGGACCACGGGGCCGGTCTCGCGCAGCCGGGCGCAGACCGCGTAGCGGTCGGCGAGCAGCTCACCGGTGAGGTCGTCGAGGGGCGCGGAACCGGGTGCGGCGGTTGCCATGCGTACACCCTGGACAACAGTCCGTGCTCGGCCCGAGAGGGGGCCAGGGCACCTGTCGAGCAACAGCGGCCCACGGGATATCTTGATGTCGAGCAATGTTGCAGATGCGGAGACGTGGAGCGGAGCACCCGGTGACTGACTCGACCATCATCTATACGCACACCGACGAGGCGCCGGCCCTGGCGACGCATTCGTTCCTGCCGGTGATCCAGGCGTACGCCTCGACGGCCGGGGTCCGTGTGGAGACCCGTGACATCTCCCTCGCGGGCCGGATCATCGCCGGCTTCCCGGAGCGTCTGGAGGAGGACCAGCGGATCGATGACGCGCTCGCCGAGCTCGGCGAGCTGGCCAGGACTCCCGGCGCCAACATCATCAAGCTGCCGAACATCTCGGCCTCGATTCCGCAGCTGAAGGCGGCCGTCGCCGAGCTGCAGCAGCAGGGCTACGCGCTGCCGGACTACCCGGACGACCCGAAGACCGACGAGGAGCGGGAGATCCGCGCCCGTTACGACAAGGTCAAGGGCAGCGCCGTGAACCCGGTGCTGCGCGAGGGCAACTCCGACCGCCGGGCTCCGGCATCGGTGAAGAACTACGCCAGGTCCCACCCGCACCGCATGGGCGCGTGGACGGCGGACTCCAAGACCAATGTCGTGCATATGACGGCCGACGACTTCCGCTCGACCGAGAAGTCCGCGGTCGTCGCCAAGGCGGGTTCGCTGCGCATCGAGCTGGCGGGCGACGACGGCAGCACGACCGTGCTGCGCGAGTCCGTGCCGGTGCTGCCGGGCGAGGTCGTGGACGCCTCCGTGATGCGCGTGGCGGTGCTGCGTGAGTTCCTCGCGGCGCAGGTGGCGCGTGCCAAGGCCGAGGGCGTGCTGTTCTCCGTGCACCTGAAGGCCACGATGATGAAGGTCTCCGACCCGATCATCTTCGGTCATGTGGTGCGGGCCTTCTTCCCGAAGACCTTCGCCGAGCACGGCGAGGCGCTCGCCGCGGCCGGCCTGAGCCCGAACGACGGCCTCGGCGGCATCTTCAAGGGCCTTGAGTCGCTGCCGAACGGTGCGGAGATCAAGGCGTCCTTCGACGCCGAGCTCGCCGAGGGCCCGGCCCTGGCGATGGTCGACTCCGACCGCGGCATCACCAATCTGCATGTGCCGAGCGACGTGATCGTCGACGCCTCCATGCCGGCCATGATCCGCACCTCCGGCCACATGTGGGGGCCGGACGGCCAGGAGGCCGACACCCTCGCCGTCCTGCCCGACAGCAGCTACGCGGGCGTCTACCAGGTCGTCATCGACGACTGCAGGGCGAACGGCGCCTTCGACCCGGCGACGATGGGCTCGGTGCCGAACGTCGGCCTGATGGCGCAGAAGGCCGAGGAGTACGGCAGCCACGACAAGACCTTCGAGATCCCGGCCACCGGCACGGTGCGGGTCGTCGACGAGTCCGGCGACGTGGTGCTGAAGCAGACGGTGAGCGCGGGCGACATCTTCCGCATGTGCCAGACCAAGGACGCGCCGATCAAGGACTGGGTGAAGCTCGCCGTCACCCGCGCCCGTGCGACCGGCGACCCGGCCGTCTTCTGGCTGGACGAGGGCCGCGCCCATGACGCCCAGCTGATCAAGAAGGTCAGGGCGTACCTGCCCGAGCACGACACCCAGGGCCTGCAGATCGAGATCCTGTCGCCGGTCGAGGCGACGAAGTTCTCGCTGGAGCGGATCCGCCGCGGCGAGGACACGATCTCCGTCACCGGCAATGTGCTGCGTGACTATCTGACCGACCTGTTCCCGATCCTGGAGCTGGGCACCAGCGCCAAAATGCTCTCGGTCGTCCCGCTGATGAACGGCGGCGGGCTGTTCGAGACCGGCGCCGGCGGCTCCGCGCCCAAGCACGTCCAGCAGCTGGTCAAGGAGAACTACCTGCGCTGGGACAGCCTCGGCGAGTTCCTGGCGCTCGCGGTCAGCTTCGAGCACCTGGCGCAGACCACGGGCAACGCGCGCGCCCAGGTGCTCGCGGACACCCTGGACCGTGCCACGGCGACGTTCCTCAACGAGGACAAGTCGCCGAGCCGCCGCCTGGGCGGCATCGACAACCGCGGCAGCCACTTCTACCTGGCGCTGTACTGGGCGCAGGAGCTGGCGAAGCAGACGGACGACGCACAGCTCGCCGAGGCGTTCGCCCCGCTCGCCAAGACGCTGACCGAGCAGGAGCAGACCATCGTCGACGAGTTGCTCGCGGTGCAGGGCTCACCGGCCGACATCGGCGGCTACTACCAGCCCGAGGTCGCCAAGGCATCGGCCGTCATGCGTCCGTCGCAGACCTTCAACCAGGCTCTGGCCTCGCTCGCCTGACGGGACGGCTCCCGTCTGACGAGGCGGCCGACGCCCCGGCCGTCTTGCTCCGCCCCGGTCGGCACATGCCGACCGGGGCGGAGGTGTTCTCCCGGCGGAGGCGCTTTCCCGCTCTCATCTCTCCAGCAGGGTGGAGAGCGCTCCGACGGGGTCCGCGTCGGGCGTCCCGCGGGGCCACCAGTCCTCGCGGTCCCGGTCCGACTCATAGCCGTACCAGAGGCCGTCGCGGCCGAAACGGAGCTGGACGGCATCGGCGGACAGATGGTTGCGCCAGGGGCGGAAGGACGGCAGGCCGGCGGCCGCCAGGGCGGGGCGGGCCCGGTCGAAGGCCCCGGCGGGCGGGTCCCATGGTTCTTCGAGCACCGCGAGGGCGGCGAGGCCGCCCTGCCGCCAGGCGGCCACCGCTCGGGCCAGCTCGGTCGGCGTGCGGTCGGCGGCGGCCGCGAGGTCGCGGTAGAGCGCGCGGGTGGAGGCGGTCAGCCCCGATCCCGGGTGCGCAGCGGCCAGCCGCACCGCGTCCTGCCACGGAGTGAGGTCTCCGGCGGGGTCGTCGCCGGTCGTCAGCAGGGCGTGGGCGCGGGCCGCGGCCTCCGTGGCCAGCTGGTCGAGGGCGAGGGGGTCGGGCGTGAAGCCGCCGGGCGCCGCGGGTCCCTGCGGATAGACGGGCGGCCGGCCCGGCCGGACGGGCGGCGGGAAGGGCGGGGGAAGCGGAGGCAGCCCGGACGGGTCCTTCGCCACGGCGTCGCGGGCCGGAACGGTCGGCAGTGCGGGGGCGGCGTCCGCCGGGGCGCGCTCTGCCGCCGATCGCGTCGCATTGCGGCGGGCGAGGTCGGAGAGGATCTCGCGCTCTCCCCTGCCGCGCATCAGGAACAGCACGAAGGGGTCTTCGTCCAGCAGCCGGGCCGTCTGGTAGCACAGCGCGGCCGCGTGCTTGCACGGGTATCCGTCGTCGGGGCAGGAGCAGTCGGGCACCAGGTCGCCGGGGGCCGGCAGCAGCTCGGCGGCGGCCGCGAGGGTGTGCGGCACGTCCTTGTCGAGCAGGGCGGCGATATGGTCGGGACGGGCCGCCGCTGCGGCCAGGACGTCTCCCCACTCGTCGTCGGACAGGGGGCGCACCCGGATCTCCGCACGGTACGGCCGCGGCCGGCTGCCGTGCACATACGCCGTCACCCGGCCCGGAGTGACCGTGATCGCGTCGACGTGGCCGCGGGCCGCGTAGTCCCGGCCCCGGGCCAGCCGCGCCGGGTCGAGCGCGGTGTACTCCAGCGCCTCCGCCCAGGCGTTGCCCCACCAGCTGGCGGCCGGCTCCGCGCCGCTGAGCGGCTCCAGCGCGGGAAAGGTCCGCCGGCGGTCGTCGTGCCGCAGCGGGGACGGCGTGCCGCCGCGCCGGCCCCGCGGGCTCATGACGCCCTCCTCGGACAGCTCATGGGGACCTCCTGAGGGAGACGAGATCGGCCAGCTCACGGTCGGTCAGCTCGGTCAGGGCCGCCTCCCCCGATCCGAGGACCGCGTCCGCCAGCGCCCGCTTGGAGGTGAGCAGTTCGGCGATCCTGTCCTCGACCGTGCCCTCCGCGATCAGCCGGTGCACCTGGACCGGCTGGGTCTGGCCGATGCGGTACGCCCGGTCGGTGGCCTGCTCTTCGACGGCCGGGTTCCACCACCGGTCGTAGTGGATCACATGCCCTGCGCGGGTGAGGTTCAGCCCGGTGCCGGCGGCCTTGAGGGAGAGGATGAACACCGGTGTCCGCCCGGACTGGAAGCGGTCGACCATACGCTCGCGTTCGGCGACCGGGGTGCCGCCGTGGAGCAGCTGGGACGGGACGGCGCGGGACTCCAGATGCGCCGAGAGGATCCGGGCCATGGCCACGTACTGCGTGAACACCAGGGCGGAGCCCTCCTCGGACAGGATCGTCTCCAGCAGTTCGTCGAGCAGCGCCAGCTTGCCGGAACGGCCCGCCAGTCGGGCGCGGTCCTCCTTGAGGAACTGGGCCGGGTGGTTGCAGATCTGCTTGAGGGCGGTGAACAGTTTCATCACCAGCCCGCGGCGCGCGATGCCTTCCGCACCCTCGATCGCGGCCATCGCCTCGCGCACGGTCGCCTCGTACAGCGAGGCCTGCTCCCGGGTGAGCGCGACGGGGTGATCGGACTCCGTCTTCGGCGGGAGTTCGGGGACGATGCCCGGGTCGGACTTCTTGCGGCGCAACAGGAACGGGCGGACCAGCCGCGCCAGACGGCCGGCGGCCTCGTCGTCCTCGCCGCTCTCGACCAGACGCGCGTGGCGGGCCCGGAACGCCTTCAGCGGGCCGAGCAGCCCGGGCGTGGTCCAGTCGAGCAGCGCCCACAGCTCCGAGAGGTTGTTCTCCACAGGGGTGCCGGTCAGGGCGATGCGCGCGGGCGTCGGGATGGTGCGCAGCGCTCTGGCGCCAGCCGAGAACGGGTTCTTCACATGCTGCGCCTCGTCCGCGACGACCATGCTCCAGGAGTGTGCGGCCAGCTGCTCCGCGCTGGTGCGCATGGTGCCGTAGGTGGTGAGCACGAATCCGCCGTCGTCTGATCCGGGCAGGGTGCGGCTCGTGCCGTGGAAGCGGCGCACGGGCACACCGGGGGCGAAGCGGGCGATCTCGCGCTGCCAGTTGCCGAGCAGCGAGGCGGGGCAGACGACGAGCGTGGGGGCTGTGCGGGCGCGTCTGAGATGGAGGGCGATCACCGTGACCGTCTTGCCGAGGCCCATGTCGTCGGCGAGGCAGCCGCCGAGCCCGAGCGATGTCATCCGGTCCAGCCAGGCCAGACCGCGCAGCTGGTAGTCGCGCAGCGTGGCGGTCAGTTCTTCGGGAGGGGCGACCGGGTCCGAAGGCCCGGCGATCCGGTCGCGCAGCGCCGCAAGCGTCCCGGTCGGCACGGCCTCCACCGTCTCGCCGTCCACCTCGGCCGTCCCAGTCAGGGCCATGGCGAGCGCGTCGACCGGCCGGAGCAGCCCCAGCTCGCGTTTGCGCGCCTTGCGTACGAGACCGGGGTCCACGACGGCCCACCTGTCGCGCAGCCGGACGATCGGGCGGTGGGCCTCCGCCAGCGCGTCCATCTCGCCCTCGGTCAGCGGGTCGCCGTCCAGCGCGAGCTGCCAGTCGAACCTCAGCAGTTCGTCGCTGTCGAAGAACGGTGTGCCGTCGGTGGCAGAGCCGGGCGCCGCGGTGGCCCGGACCACGGCGGACGCGGTGAGCGTGCGGGCCAGCTCCTTCGGCCAGTGGACGGCGACGCCGCAGTCGCCGAGCCGGTCCGCTCCGGGCCCGAGCAGCTCGTACAGCTCGTCCTCGGTGAGCGGGAGCACATCGGGGACCTCCCGCTCGAGCAGGCGGGCGAGCGGCGGCCAGGCCCGTGCGGCGCGGCGCAGGGCCAGCAGGGCGTCGATCGTGGCGCGCGGGCCGAAGTGTTCCCCTCCCCCGCCGGCCCACAGCCGGGCGGCGTCCGTGACGAGCGTGGGGTCGGCCAGGCTGTGCACCTGGACGAGCGCCGCTGCCGCCCGGCGCTCGTCGCCTCCGTCCTCCGAGGTGTCGAAGAGCTCAAACGCGGAGAGGTCCAGTCGCAGCGAGACCCGGACTCCGGCGTCCATGCCGACGGCGGCTTCCGCGGCCCACTCGCGTGCCCCGGGCAGATGCTGGGCCGCGGACGAGGCGAAGGGAGCGCCGTACGCGTGCGCGGCGGCCGGGGTGCGGGGCAGGCTGTCGGCCACCGCGTCGAAGAACGCCCGCACCAGGCCCTCGGGCTCGGGCAGCCGCAGGGGACGCAGATGCGGGACGGGGACTGCATGCGCCTCGTACGGCATGGCGGCGGCGATGGCGCGCAGCTGGGCGATGTCGTCCGCGTCGAGCGGGCCGGCCCGCCAGGCGTCGTGATCGCCCGCGGTCAGTCCGGGCAGAAGCCTGCCGCGGGCGGCGAGATGCAGGGCGTGCTGGGCCGCCGCGCCCCAGCAGACGGCGGACGGGTGTGCCTCGCGGGCGTGCCTGGCCCGCACGAGCAGGGGGATCGCTTCGGAGACGGGCATCAGCGCGGCGGGAACGGCCCGCGTGCGGACACCGCGGCTGTGCGGCCGGACCAAGGTCACCTGTCCGGTCGCGGCGGGGAGCCGGTCGCCGTCCGCACTCCAGAAGGCGACCCGGCCGTCTCTCGGAGGCTCGGCCGGCAGGAACACCGCCGCACAGGCGTGCAGGGGGTGCGCACCGTCCCTCGGTGTCTTGGTCACAGGGTCGCCTCCCCTGGGTCGCAGCTGCCCCGAGCATCCTCGGGCTTCGGACCCACGACCTTACGGGCAGGGACTGACAATCCCCTCTGACCTGCGATGCAGCCCGGTCGGCTAGCCGCCGCGGGGCTCGTCGTCGGGGATGTGGGGCGCCGGAAGCCTCTCTGCCGTCGGCTCGGGCCCGGGCTCGAGGCCGGGCGCAGGCTCCGGCAGCGGCGGCGACTGTTCCGGTTCGGGTCCGGGTTCCGGTTCCGGACCCCGTTCCTGCTGCGTCGCGGGGGAAGGGCCCGGTGTCGGCGTGGACACGGCCGGCTGTGCCGGAGCCGACTGGTCAGCCGGCTGGTGCGCACGCTCCAGGAACCTCAGCAACTCCACCGGGAACGGCAGCACCAGAGTCGAGTTCTTCTCGGCGGCCACGGCCACAACGGTCTGCAGCAGCCGGAGCTGCAGCGCCGCAGGCTGCTCCGACATCTCGTGAGCCGCCTGCCGCAGCTTCTTGGACGCCTGGAGCTCCGCGTCCGCGTTGATGACCCGGGCCCGCCGCTCTCGGTCGGCCTCCGCCTGCCGCGCCATCGAACGCTTCATGGTCTCGGGCAGCGACACATCCTTGATCTCCACACGGTCGATCTGCACACCCCAGCCCACGGCCGGGCTGTCGATCATCAACTCCAGCCCCTGGTTGAGTTTTTCACGGTTCGACAGCAGATCGTCCAGATCACTCTTGCCGATGATGGAGCGCAGGGAGGTCTGCGCCATCTGCGAGACGGCGAACCGGTAGTCCTCGACCCGGATGATGGCGTCCGCGGCGTCCACGACACGGAAGTAGACGACGGCGTCGACGCGGACGGTGACGTTGTCGCGGGTGATGCCCTCCTGGGCGGGCACGGGCATCGTCACGATCTGCATGTTCACCTTGTGCATCCGGTCCACCAACGGAACGATCAAGGTGAATCCGGGCGATCGCACGTTCCTGTGCAGCCGCCCGAGGCGCAGCACCACGCCCCGCTCGTACTGCTTGACCACCTTGGCAGCCGCCATGAGGTACACGGCGCATGCGGAAACGGCCGCGACGCCCGCCGCCACCAGTTCCTCGACCATCGGGGGCACCCCCTGCCGTACGAGCCCGACGCCTCTTGGCGCTCTTCGCACTCTTCGCGAGGATTAATGCCAAGATATGTCCGGTATACCCGCCTGGTCGAGCCTTCACCCCGTGGGCTCTGCGACACAGGTGCGCTCAGCCGCCGTTTCCTCCTGATGCGACGGCGCCCGGAACCGACGGCCGCGCCCGCACACAGGTGCCCTCGTCCGTGAGATACGCGTCCACCGCCAGTCCCGCCGCCCAAAGGTGTGCTTCGAAGTCCTCCGTGCTCAGCGGCCGGGACCGGAACGTCTGCGTCCAGCGCGCGTCAGGGAAGGCGTACTCGATATGGAGCGAGTGGGTGCCGTCCCCCAGCGGTTCCGAGGAGACGAACCGCACCGTGTATCCGGCCGGATCGACACGCTCCTTCGGCAGCCCGGTGTGCGCGTCGCGCGGCTCCCGCTGGATCAGCACACAGCCGTCGTCCTTCACATGGCGGCGGCAGGTCCGCAGCAGCCCCTCACGCACCCGGTCGTCACCCGTGTGCACCAGATGAGACGCCAGCACGACGACGTCGAACTTCTCCCCCAGCTCAAGGCTTTCGATCGGGCTGCGCACGGTGCGGCGCGCGCCCCGCACGTGCTCCAGCATCTCCGCGGACTCGTCCACCGCCGTCACGGCGAAGCCGCGCTCCACGAGCGGATGCGTCATCCGTCCCGTGCCGCTGCCCAGTTCGAGCAGGGACGCGCCTGCGGGCGCCGCGGCCTCGATGATGTCCGGCTCCGCGCCCGCCGGCAGCCGCCGGTACAGCTCGACCGCACAGCCGTCCGGCGTGATCGCGCCCGGCCCCGTCCCCTGATGCCCCTCGCGTGTCAGTCCGCCCATACCTCTCGGAACGCCCAATGGACCGTCTCCGTTCCACGCCGGGCGAGGCCTCCCTTCGGCCGGTCGTCCGGGTGCATGCTGGAAGAGGAGATGCGGATGCCATGCGCACGGGAAGTGAACCGATTACCGCACGCAGTCCCCTGCGGATGCGATTCTGGCTGAGCGTATGGGGCCTGATCTGGGCTGTCGGCGGCACGACGGCCTTCGCCCTCGCCGGACGCACGGGCTGGGCGGCGTTCTGCGGGGCGCTGGCGCTCATCGTCGCCGTCGACATGATCATGATCGTGCGTCATATCCGCCAGGGCCCGCACTTCCAGCCGGGCCGGGACGTCCCGCCGTACGAGCCGGATCACGGCGGCACGGGCGGGTACCGGCCGCCGCCGCGGAAACCGGACGAGGGAGGAGGCGGGCTCGACGGCCTGCGGCGGCCCGGGGACTCTGACACCTCCCAGGGGCCCGGCGGCGGCCCGGAGCGAGGACCGTGACCCGGACCCGCGAGCGGACCAGTGCCTCGGTCTTGGATCTCCCGGTCCTAGCCCCCGTCCCCGGAGCGGTCGTCCCCGGAGCGGTCGGCGCGGCTGTCGGCGCGGCTGTCGGGGTCAAAGCGCGCCGCCTTCAGATACTCCGGCTTCGGGTCGAGCGCCGCGGCCAGCCGGAAGTGGCGCTGGGCAGGTCCGGGGCGACCGGCGCGCTCGAAGGTGCGGGCCAGGGCGAAGTGCGCGAAGGCGTTGTCCGGTTCGCGCTCCAGGACAAGCTCGAACTCCAGCTCGGCGGAGCGGAGTTGGGCCGCGGCGAAGAACGCTCGGGCACGCAGCAGCCGTGCGGCCGTGTTCTCGGGGTGGACGGCGATCACCGAGTCCAGTAGCTTCACGGCCCCACGCGGGTCCCTCGCGTCGAGCAACTGCTCGGCCGCGCGGAAGTCGATGACGTGCGTCTCCGGGTTGCTCTTGGGCACAGCTGCTTCCTTCCCCTTGTCGCCCCGTTCCAACACCGGGACGGACAGGGCTATTCCGGAGCGGGCCGGCCACCCGGGGCGGCCGCGCGGGCTGCGAGTACGGCCCACACCTCGCGGACCTGAGGCTCCAACTCCTCAAGCGGCCCGTCGTTGTCGATGACGAGATCGGCGACGGCCAGCCGCTGTTCCCGTGTGGCTTGTGCCTTCATGCGCGCGCGAGCCTCGGACTGGGACATTCCGCGCAGCCGTACGAGGCGGTCGAGCTGTGTCTCGGGCGAGGCGTCCACCACGACCACGACGTCATAGAGCGACTCGAGACCGTTCTCGGCGAGCAGCGGCACATCGTGGACGACGACCGCGTCGGGTGCAGCCGTGTTCTCCAGTTCCTTCGAACGGGCGCCGACCAGGGGGTGGACGATGCCGTTGAGCACACTGAGGCGCTCGGGGTCGGAAAAGACAATCGAACCGAGCCTGGGCCGGTCCAGCGCCCCCTCCGGGGTCAGCACCTCGGGCCCGAAGGCCTCGACGACGGCTTCGAGCCCGGGCGTCCCGGGCTCGACGACCTCACGGGCGATCTTGTCTGCGTCGATCAGCACGGCCCCGTACGAGACGAGCAGCCGTGACACCTCACTCTTGCCGGCTCCGATTCCACCGGTCAGCCCCACCGTCAGCATGGTCGGCAGCCTACGTGTTCGCTGCCGCGTGGTTCCCGTCGGGCAGGCCGCACCCGGTGATCTGCTCGCCCCCCGCGAGCCGCACCCGAGGGCCACGCGGTCCACGCACACCACGCGGACCACGCGGACCACGCGGACCACGCGGACCACGCGGACCACGCAGGCTGAGGGTCAGGCGTCTCCCTCGCGCTCTGCCAGGAACCGCTCGAACTCCCTGCCGATCTCGTCCGCGGACGGCAGATCCACCGGCTCCGCCACCAGGCTGCCCCGGGTCTCCGCCCCCGCCATCGCGTCGTACTGGTGCTCAAGCCCTCGTACGAGTGCGACCAGTTCCTCGTCGCCCTCTCCGATCTGCCGCTCGATCTCGGTCTGGGTGCGGTGCGCCTCGGTGCGCAGCGAATGCGCGACCCCCGGCAGCACCAGGCCCGTGGCGGCGGTGATCGCCTCAAGGGCGGTAAGCGCGGCGTCCGGATAGGAGGAGCGCGCCACATAGTGCGGCACATGGGCGGCGACGCCCAGGACCTCATGGCCCGCTTCCATCAGCCGGTACTCGACCAGGGCCTCCGCACTGCCGGGGACCTGCGCCTCGTCGAACGGGCTGCGGTGGCCCGGCATCAGATCCGTGCGGTTGCCGTGCGGGGTGAGGCCGACGGGCCGGGTGTGCGGGACGCCCATCGGAATGCCGTGGAAGTTGACCGAGAGCCGGACCCCGAGGCGCTTGACGATCTGCGCCACGGCGGCGGCGAAGCGCTCCCACTCCACATCCGGCTCGGGCCCGGACAGCAGCAGGAACGGCGCGCCCGTGGTGTCCTGGACCAGCCGGACCTCGATGGCCGGGACCTCGTATCCGCTCCAGCGGTCGCGCCGGAAGGTCAGCAGCGGGCGGCGCGCCCGGTAGTCCACCAGCCTGTCGTGGTCGAAACGGGCCACGACTTGGTGCGGCAGCGTGCCCAGCAGGTTCTCGACGATCTGCTCACCGGTCTCCCCCGCATCGATGTATCCGTCGAAGTGGTACAGCATGACCAAGCCGGCGGACTCCTGCGCGAGCGCCATGTCGACGACCGCGAGGCCCTTCGGCTCCCATTCGTACAAACCCTGCGGATCAAGCACGATTACCGCTCCTCCTCGTATTCGTAGGGAAGAACGCGCGGTGTGACGGGGGCATTCCCGGCGGCACCTACGCCGCGCTCATTTTCGATCAAGAAGAATACGGGTGGATGCGGCCGAACACCGGCTGATTCGGGTGAATGCGGGCATGTGTAAGGCCCGCTCCCCGTGGGGGAGCGGGCCTTACAGTCAGACCTTCAGCGGGTCACCCGCCGGGGCAGAGCGTCAGCTCTGGCCGCCGGCCAGCTTCTCACGCAGGGCGGCCAGGGCCTCGTCCGACGCCAGGGCGCCGGAGTTGTCGTCCGACTCCGAGGAGTAGGAGCCGCCGGAGGCAGCCGGAGCGCCGCCGGCCTGGGTGGCGGCACCCTCGGCGGCAGCGGCCTCGTCGGCCTCGCGGGACTTGATGACCTGGGCCTGGTGCTGCTCGAAGCGCTGGTGGGCCTCCGCGTACTGGGCCTCCCACTCCTCGCGCTGCTTCTCGTAGCCCGGCAGCCAGTCGTTGGTCTCCGGGTCGAAGCCCTCGGGGTAGATGTAGTTGCCCTGGTCGTCGTAGGACGCGGCCATGCCGTACAGGGTCGGGTCGAACTCGACCGAGGCCGGGTCGGCGCCGAAGGACTCGTTGGCCTGCTTGAGGGACAGCGAGATCCGGCGACGCTCCAGGTCGATGTCGATGACCTTGACGAAGATCTCGTCGTTGACCTGGACGACCTGCTCCGGGATCTCCACGTGGCGCTCGGCCAGCTCGGAGATGTGGACCAGACCCTCGATGCCCTCGTCGACACGGACGAACGCACCGAACGGAACCAGCTTGGTGACCTTGCCCGGGACGACCTGACCGATCTGGTGGGTGCGGGCGAACTGCTGCCACGGGTCTTCCTGGGTCGCCTTCAGCGACAGGGAGACGCGCTCGCGGTCCATGTCGACGTCGAGGACCTCGACGGTGACCTCCTGGCCGACCTCGACGACCTCGGACGGGTGGTCGATGTGCTTCCAGGACAGCTCGGAGACGTGGACCAGACCGTCGACGCCGCCGAGGTCCACGAAGGCGCCGAAGTTGACGATCGAGGAGACGACGCCGGAGCGGACCTGACCCTTCTGCAGGGTGGTGAGGAACGTCTGGCGGACCTCGGACTGGGTCTGCTCCAGCCAGGCACGGCGGGACAGGACCACGTTGTTGCGGTTCTTGTCCAGCTCGATGATCTTGGCCTCGAGCTCCTTGCCGACGTACGGCTGGAGGTCGCGGACGCGGCGCATCTCGACGAGGGAGGCCGGCAGGAAGCCGCGGAGGCCGATGTCGAGGATGAGACCACCCTTGACGACCTCGATGACGGTACCGGTGACGATGCCGTCCTCTTCCTTGATCTTCTCGATGGTGCCCCAGGCGCGCTCGTACTGGGCGCGCTTCTTCGAGAGGATCAGGCGGCCTTCCTTGTCCTCCTTCTGGAGAACCAGGGCCTCGATCTCGTCGCCGACCTTGACGACCTCGTTCGGGTCGACGTCGTGCTTGATCGAGAGCTCGCGGCTCGGGATGACACCTTCGGTCTTGTAACCGATGTCGAGCAGGACCTCGTCCCGGTCGACCTTCACGATGACGCCGTCGACGATGTCGCCGTCGTTGAAGTACTTGATCGTCTCGTCGATCGCGGCGAGGAAGGCTTCCTCGTTACCGATGTCGTTGACCGCTACCTGCGGGGTGGTGGCGGTGGTCTCGGTGCTGCTCGTCATGTGGGAAAGGGCTCCGGTACGGACATTGAAGTCGTAGGTACTGCTACGCCGAGAGCCCGTATCGCAGCTGCAGAAGCCGGACAGCCTAGGAAGCGCCACCCCAGCCTTCTGGCGGCGCCTCGTGAACCGAGGGGACATACATACAGATGCGAGCGCGGCCTGCTCCGTCTGAGGCGCGCAGGCCCGCAGCGCAACTTGTAGCATACGGGGGCAGCCGGACACGGTCAATGCACGAAGGCGCACACCGAGGGCGGAATGCCGCAAACCCGGCACAACTTGTGTTTGCCGAGGCCACTATGGCGGACCGACTGCACCGCTGAGGGCTGCCGGCGCGCCGAACGCAAAGTACAACGACGGTGACGATGATCCAAGATTTCGAGCCAGAAGCGACGCGCCGTAGCGCGGGGGACGCGGAGAGCAGTCGGGCCAGCAGGGGCTGGTGGGACCGCAACGCGGACGAGTACCAGACCGAGCACGGTGCGTTCCTGGGGGACGACCGTTTCGTCTGGGGGCCGGAGGGGCTGGACGAGGCGGAGGCTGGGCTGCTGGGGCCGGCGTCCTTGCTCAAGGGGGCGGACGTCCTCGAGATCGGCGCGGGCGCGGCGCAGTGCTCACGCTGGCTGGCGGCCCAGGGGGCGCGCCCCGTGGCACTCGACCTCTCCCACCGGCAGCTCCAGCATGCGCTGCGCATCGGCGGCGGCATCCCCCTGGTCGAGGCGGACGCGGGATCCCTCCCGTTCAGGGACGAGTCCTTCGACCTCGCCTGCTCCGCGTATGGGGCGGTGCCCTTCGTGGCGGACCCCGTGAAGGTGTTCCGGGAGGTCCGGCGCGTGCTGCGGCCCGGGGGACGGTGGGTCTTCTCCGTGACCCACCCGCTCCGCTGGGCGTTCCCCGACGAGCCGGGGCCCGAGGGGCTGAGCGTGTCGGCCTCGTACTTCGACCGCACCCCCTATGTGGAGCAGGACGAGCGGGGACGTGCCGTGTATGTGGAGCACCACCGGACGATCGGCGACCGGGTACGGGACGTGGTGGCCGGCGGCTTCCGGCTGATCGATCTGGTCGAGCCGGAATGGCCCGCCTGGAACAGCCAGGAGTGGGGCGGCTGGTCCCCGCTGCGCGGAAACCTGATCCCCGGGACGGCCGTTTTCGTCTGCGTACGGGACGAGTGACGTGGGACGAGTGGGCGCGATACGCCAGGGGGCGCTGGACCGGCTTCCCGTGCGCACTGCCCTGCCCGCCCTGGAGCAGGCGCTGGACGAGCACGGGGCGGCGGTGCTGTGCGCACCTCCCGGGACCGGCAAGACGACGCTCGTGCCCCTGGCCCTGGCCGAGCGTGGAGCCCGTGTGCTGGTCGCGGAGCCACGGCGCATCGCGGCGCGCGCCGCGGCCCGGCGGATGGCCTGGCTGCTCGGTGAGAAACCCGGTGGGACGGTCGGTTTCACGGTCCGCGGGGAGCGGGCCGTGTCGAACCGCACCGTGGTCGAGGTGGTCACCACCGGTGTGCTGGTGCAGCGGCTGCAGCGGGACCAGGAGCTTGCCGGGGTCGACGTGGTGATCCTGGACGAGTGCCATGAGCGCCACCTGGACGCGGATACGGCGGCGGCGTTCGTTCTGGACGTGCGGGCCGCACTGCGGCCCGAGCTGAAGCTGGTGGCGGCGTCGGCGACCACGGACGCGGCGGGGTGGGCGCGCCTGCTGGGCGGTGCGCCCGTGGTCGAGGCGGAGGGGGCGTTGCACCCCGTGGAGGAGGTGTGGGCGCCGCCTGCGCGCCCGGTTCGGCCGCCGCACGGGATGCGGGTGGACCCGGTGCTGCTGGCGCATACGGCGTCCACGGTGCGCAGGGCGCTGCGCGAGCGCGACGGCGACGTGCTCTGCTTTCTCCCCGGGGTGGGCGAGATCGCCCGCGTGGCCGGGCGGCTGGCCGATGTGGACGCGGAGGTCCTCCAGGTCCACGGACGCGCTCCGGCCGCCGTGCAGGACGCCGTGCTGTCGGGCTCCGGGGCGCGTCGCCGGGTGGTGCTGGCCACCTCGGTCGCCGAGTCGTCGCTCACCGTGCCGGGAGTGCGGGTGGTGGTCGACGCCGGTCTGGCGCGTGAGCCCCGGATGGATCACGCTCGTGGGCTGAGCGCGCTGACGACGGTGCGGGTGTCACGGGCGGCGGCCCGCCAGCGCGCCGGCCGCGCGGGCCGCGAGGGCCCGGGCGCCGTGTACCGCTGCTGGTCCCAGGCGGAGGACGCCCGGCTGACCGCGTTCCCCTCGCCCGAGATCAAGGTGGCCGATCTGACGGCCTTCGCGCTCCAGGCGGCCTGCTGGGGCGATGCGTCGGCGGCGGGGCTCGCGCTCCTCGACGCGCCGCCTCCGGGGGCGCTGGCGGCCGCGCGTTCCGTGCTGGCGGCGATCGGCGCGGTCGACGCCGCAGGCCGCGTGACCGAACGCGGCATCCGCATGTCCCGGCTGGGTGTCCACCCCCGGCTGGCCCGCGCCCTTCTGGACGGCGCCCCCGAGGTGGGCGTCCGCCGCGCGGCGGAGGTGATCGCCCTGTTGAGCGAGGAGCCTCCGCGGGAGTACGGCGACGACCTGTCCTCCGCCTGGCGAGCCGCCCGGCGCGGCGGCGACGCCTACGCGACCCGCTGGCGAACGGAGGCGGCCCGCCTGGCGGCAGGCCTGTCCCCGGCACGTCCGGGCTCGGCAGGCAGCGCACCCCAGGACTCCACTGAGCAGCGCCCACACCCCGCCGCGGGCGCGCCCCACGACAGCGGGCTGCGACTGCCGGACGGTGCGGGGAGCGGCGCACGCCGCGGGGCGAAGCTGCCGCGTTCGGGGGGCGGGGCGTCAGCGCCGGATCAGCCGTCCCCTGAGAGGGGGTCCGGGGGCGGAGCCCCCGGTTTCGGGAAGGGGCGGGGCGGGGGAAACGCCCTTCCCCCGCACACCGACGACGCCGTCGCCGGACTCGTCACCGCCCTCGCCTTCCCCGAGCGCGTCGCCGGGGCCCGCGGCCGGGGGGCATTCCTCATGGCCTCGGGCACGGCCGCGGAGACCGCGGACGGGTCGGGGCTGCGGGACGCCGGATGGCTGGCAGTCGCCGTGGCGGACCGCTCGGGGGCGGCCGCCTCCGCACGCGTGCGGCTCGCGGCCGTGATCGACGAGGACACGGCGCGGACGGCCGCAGCGCATCTGCTGACCGAGGGCGAGGAAGTGCACTGGCAGGACGGGGACGTCGTGGCCCGGGACGTACGGCGACTGGGGGCCGTCGAGTTGTCGGCGCGCGGTCTGCGCGATCCGGACCCCGCCCGCGTACGCGACGCGCTGCTCGACGGGCTGCGCCGCGAAGGCCCCGGCCTGCTGCGCTGGACGCGGGAGGGGCAGGCCCTGCGCGAGCGGCTGGCGTTCCTGCACCGCGCGGTGGGCGGGCCGTGGCCCGATGTGGGGGACGAGGCGCTGCTGGACCGCGCCGGGGACTGGCTGGAGCCGGAGTTGTCCCGCGCCCGCCGCAGGGCGGACCTCGGGCGGCTCGACGCGGCGCAGGCGTTGACCCGGCTGCTGCCGTGGGCGACGGGCGACGCGGTGCGGCTGGACGAGCTCGCGCCGGAGCGGATCGAGGTGCCCAGCGGTTCCCGGATCAGGGTGGAGTACGGCGGGGAGCAGCCGGTGCTGGCGGTGAAGCTCCAGGAGATGTTCGGGCTCGCCGAGACGCCGTTGGTCGCGGGTGTGCCGGTGCTGGTGCATCTGCTGTCTCCCGCAGGACGCCCCGCCGCGGTCACCGCGGACCTGGGGTCCTTCTGGAAGGACGGCTACCGGGCGGTGCGGGCGGAACTGCGCGGCCGGTATCCCAGGCACCCGTGGCCCGAGGACCCTTCGACGGCGGCGCCGACGCGCCATACGAAGGCCCGTCAGGCCCGCGCCCCCGGCGTCACGCGCTGACGCGGCGGCTGCGCGCCTCCAGGACCAGCGCCAGGGCCAGCAGCGCTCCCCCGAACGCCAGGAAGCCCCTCGGCAGATGGGACGTCATCAGCAGCACCAGCCGCCGCTGGGAGGTGACCAGTTCGACGGTGTGGTCCACATAGTCGGGGCGTACCTTCACATGGCCCGCGAAGGCGGTCACCTTGTCCCGGCCGCCCAGCAGGGTGCCGCCGCGGAGTTCTTCTCTGTGGATCTCCTCGCCGTTGACGGGCGCCCCGGTGACGGGTTCCACCCAGAACATCCGCTTGGTGGTGTACCAGCGGGTCGTTCCGGTCTGCTGCTCCAGGGTCGTGGCGTCGATCCCCGGGATGGGCATCTTCTTCGGATACCGGACTTTCGTCCAGGGGACGGTCTGTTCGAAGTAGTAGACCTCAAGCCCCCGGAACGTTTGAGTCCCCTTGTAGTGGATGGGCGCGGAGGTCCGGGTCTGGGCGTCAAAGTACTCGTAGTCGCGCTTCTCGGTGAGGAACGGCCATTTGAACTCGATGCCGTCGCGCCGTACGGCCTCCCCGTCCACCGACTCTCCCGTGGCATGGACGGGCGCCTGGCTGTGGGCGTCGAAGACATAGCGCTCCGGGATCTGGGAGACCATCGCGCCGTCGGGGCCCTCGACATAGGAGAGGCAGTCCCAGACGACGACGTCCCGGCCGGCGCCGCGCTCGATCCGCTCCGACTCCTCCACGTTCCCCTTGAGGGTCTGCACGATGGTGACCTTCTCCACCTCCTCGGCGCGCAGGGTGCCGTAGTCCAGCAGGGTTGCGGGCTTGGCTTCGAGGACCATCTCCTGGTACTGGCCTGGCGGGATCTTCACCAGCCGCGGAAAGGCGTACCAGCGCAGCAGGGGCGAGAGCGCGGCGAAGAAGACCGCGAGGGCAAGGAGTACGAGGCTCGCTCGACGGCGCACGACCTTGCCCTCCGCTACTTCCTGGGACCGGGAACGGTGGTCAGCAGCGGCTTGGGCGAGGTCTCGCCCGGGGGCTGGCCGATCGCCGACACGGTGAGGACGAGGGCGAGGGCGGCGACCAGTCCCACGGCTGCGGCGGCGAGGGCGCGCATGCTCGGCCTCCCGTGGGGCTCGGGACGCAGCTGACCTGATGCCGCGTCAGGTCGGAGCACCGTAGCAATGACGCTCTGAGATGAGAACACCCCTCCGTCCTGCGGGACGGAGGGGCGGGGGCGGTTGCCCGTGGGATCAAGCGGCGTCGCCGTCCGCCGGCGACGCCACGACCTTCAGTTCGATGGTCACGGTCGCGCCCCCTTCAGCGGTCAGGCGCAGCAGGAACGTGCCCGTGGTGTCGTCCGCGAAGATCTCCGGGAGTGCGAGGAGGCCGTCGGCGTCGGTGGTCAACTCCGTGAGCGTACGGACGGGCTTGCCCTCCGCGTCCTTGAAGTACGGCCCCTTCTCACTGTCGGCCGGCTGGTCGGCGCTCTCGTCACCCGGGGTTTCGGACGGCTCACGGGCCTGGTCGTCGGCCTGGGCGCCGGCCTCGCCCTCGGTGGGCTCGTCCGGCGACTCGCCCTCGGCGGGCTCCGCCTCGACGGGTGCGAGGATGGCGGCCTTGACCGCCACGCCTGCCGCGATCTCGCCCTCAAGGGTGGCCCTGACCTCGATGCGGTCTGCGAACTCGCCCCCTGGGGCGGCCGTGAGCGGCGTGTCGCCGGTGCGGGCGAGGGCGTCGGCGGCGCGGGGCGTCACGGTGGCGGTGAAGTCGGCGAAGACCGCGGTCTTGTTCGCCGCGACCGCCCGTACGGTGAACACGCCGGTCTGCTCACCGGCCTCGATCACGGGTGCGACGGCCGTGCCGTCGGCACGGGTCTCGACGGTGACCTCGCTCTCGCCGTCGGCGAAGCGGGCGTCGACGTCGCCGACGATCTCGAACCGCACGGGACAGCCCGCCACGGTCATGCCGTCGGCGTCCTTCACCCTCACCGTCGGCCGCGCGGCGAAGGCGCGCCCGGCCATGGCCGTGAGTTCGCCGGTGCCCGCGTCCTCGATCCGGGCGACCGGCGCCGGTGTCGGGGTCGGCGTCGGCGTCGGCGTCGGCTTGGGTGTGGGCTGCACCTCGGGGGCGACGGGCGGAGTGGGCTTGGGGGTCGGCGTGGGGGTCGGCGTGGGGGTCGGCTTCGGATCCGGGGTGGGCTTGGGACCGGGGGTGCCGCCGGACTCCGAGGGGGCCGGCTCGGGCTCGGGCTTGGGCTTGGACGGCGCGGTCGGCTTGGGGATGGGGGTGGTGAGGGGCGTCGGCGGGACGACGGGGCCGCTGTCGGGCTTGTCCTCGACGGGCAGCACGCCCGTGCCGTCGGGGACCTCGTGCGTGCCGCGCTTGTAGTACTCGAACCAGGACAGCACCGTGCGCAGGTACGCCCGCGAGTGGTTGTAGCCGAGGATGGCCTTCTCGAGGTCTTCCCCGCCGGACAGGTCCCGCTCACCCGCGCACAGGTAGCGGCCGGCGGCGAGCGCGGCGTCGTAGATGTTGTTGGGGTCCTTGCGCCCGTCGCCGTTGGCGTCCTGGCCCCATGTCTCCCACGTGGACGGGATGAACTGCATCGGCCCGACGGCTCGGTCGTGGGTGGTGTCGCCGTCGTACGCGCCGTTGTCCGTGTCGGAGATGTTGGCGAAGCCGACGCCGTTGAGCACGGGGCCGAGGATCGGGGTGAAGGTGGTGCCTTCGGCGTCCACCTTGCCGCCGCGCGCCTGCCCCGACTCCACCTTGCCGATGGCGGCGAGAAGCTGCCAGGGCACGTGGCAGCCGGGGTCCGAGGCCGCGATGGTCTGCTCGGCCTGCTTGTACGCGGCGAGGACGGTCGCCGGTATACCCGCTTCCGTCTCCCCCGCAGCGGGGCGGCCATGGGACGGATCGACCGGTTTGCCCGAAGTGTTCAGCGGCGGCAGGTCCGTGTAGTACGGGGAGTTGCCGGAGACCGGTGTACCGGGCGGCAGGTCGGCGTCGGCCGCCTCCTGGCTGCCGCCCGACGGAGCCGGCGTCACCGAGGGGGCCTGCGAAGCGGAGAGTGCCGCCACGGCAGCCGCTGCCACGGCGGTCGTGGTCGCCCCCTTGCGCATACGGCGGCCGAACAGCGGTGCCATCACGTCGATTCCCTCCCCGTCGGCGCGTATCGCGCTCCCCACCGCGAGATCTCCCGCGACCCTACGACAACTCACACCACGACACATCGGCTCCTGACCGGTTTTCACCAATTCGCCATCTGCGACTTCCCCTCATCCCGGGGATGGAACCTGATGCATGCTGAGCGCCGTTGCGCGTCGCTGATCATAACGGTCGATTCCGCAAGCCCCCGGGGAGCCCCGGCCATGTCCTTCACGGTCAGCCCTGCCCCCGCGGCGCCGCCGCATGCACCGCGGCGGCCCCCGCCCGGATCTCTCCCTTCAGGAGGCCGGCTGACGACCGGCCTCCTGGCGTATCGGCCGCTTCCCTCGGTCAGTGAGCCGCGGACTCCCAGTCCGTGCCGACGCCGACCGACACGTCCAGCGGTGCGCGCAGCGAGACGGCCGAGGACATCTCCCTGCGGACCAGGGCCTCGACCTGTTCACGCTCGCCCGGGGAGATCTCCAGCACGATTTCATCGTGGACCTGCAGCAGCAGCCGGGAGTGGAGCCGCGCCTCGCGCAGTGCGTCGTCCACCCTCAGCATCGCCATTTTGACGATGTCCGCAGCCGTGCCCTGGATCGGGGCGTTGAGCGCCATCCGCTCGGCGGCCTCGCGGCGCTGCCGGTTGTCGCTGTTGAGGTCCGGGAGATAGCGGCGGCGGCCCAGCATGGTCGCCGTGTAGCCGGTGGACCTCGCCTCGTCCACGACGCGCCGCAGATAGTCGCGGACCCCGCCGAAGCGCTCGAAGTAGGTGTCCATGAGCACCCGGGCCTCGGCCGGCTCGATGTTCAGCTGCTGGGACAGCCCGAACGCCGACAGACCGTAGGCCAGTCCGTACGACATCGCCTTGATCTTGCGGCGCATCTCCGCGTCGACCGCGGACCGCTCGACGCCGAAGACCTGGGAGGCGACGGTGGTGTGCAGGTCCTCCCCGGAGGTGAACGCCTCGATCAGACCCTCGTCCTCCGACAGATGGGCCATCACCCGCAGCTCGATCTGGCTGTAGTCGGCGGTCATCAGGGATTCGAAGCCCTCGCCGACGACGAAGCCCCGGCGGATGGCGCGGCCCTCGTCCGTCCGCACCGGCACATTCTGCAGATTCGGATCGGTCGAGGACAGCCGGCCCGTCGCCGCGACGGTCTGGCTGAAGGTGGTGTGGATCCGGCCGTCCGGGGCGATCGTCTTGATCAGGCCCTCGACGGTGGAGCGCAGCCGAGCCTGTTCACGGTGGCGCAGCATGATCACCGGCAGCTCGTGCTCGGTCTGCGCGGCCAGCCAGGCCAGCGCGTCCGCGTCCGTCGTGTAGCCGGTCTTGGTCTTCTTCGTCTTGGGGAGGTTCAACTCGCCGAAGAACACCTCCTGGAGCTGCTTGGGCGAGCCGAGGTTGAACTCGTGGCCCACCGATGCGTGCGCCTCCTTCACCGCCTGCTGCACGGCGCCGGCGAACTGCTGCTCCATCGCCTCGAGATGGGCGCGGTCCGCGGGAATGCCGTGCCGCTCCATCCGGGCCAGCAGAGCGGACACGGGAAGCTCCACGTCGTGCAGCAGCTCGGCCGCGCCGACATCCTTGAGCCTCCCGCCGAACGCCTCGCCCAGATCGAGCACGGCCCGGGCCTGCGCCATCAGGGCATCGGCCTCGGCCTGCTCGTCGGCGCCGAAGGCCAGCTGGCCCTCGGCTGCGGCCGGGGCGAGCTCGCGGTGGAGGTACTCCACGGACAGCGCGTCCAGCGCGAAGGAACGCCGCCCCGGCTTGACCAGATAGGCGGCCAGAGCGGTGTCCATGGCGATACCCGCGATGTCCCAGCCGTGCTCGGGGAAGACCCGCAGGGCCTCCTTGGCATTGTGCAGGACCTTGGGGCGGGCCGGGTCGGCGAGCCAGGCGGCGAAGACCCGCTCGTCGGCCTCGTCGAGCTGGGTGGTGTCGAACCACGCCGCCTTGCCGTCTGCCGCCGCCAGGGCGATCTCACTGACGCTGCCGACCCCCAGGGCCCAGGTGGAGACCGTGGCCACGCCGAGCGGCCGGCCGCCGTGCTGCTCCAGCCAGGAGACCAGCTCGCCCGCGCCCAGAACGCTGCCGTCGATCTCGACGCCGGCCTCCGGGGCGGGCGGCTCGGCCTCCTCCGCGCCCGGGTCGACGGCGAGCAGCCGCTCGCGCAGGCTCGGATTGCGGATCTCGAGGACCTCCAGGAAGCCCTTCAGCGCCGTCCTGTCGTACGGTGCGCGCTCCAGGTCGGCGACGGCCTTGGGCAGCTCCACGTCGCGCACCAGCTCCGTGAGGTGGCGGTTGAGCTTGACGGCCTCCAGGTGGTCGCGCAGCGCCTGGCCGACCTTGCCCTTGACCTCGTCGGCGCGCTCGACCAGCTCTGCGAACGAACCGAACTGGTTGATCCACTTGGTGGCGGTCTTCTCGCCGACCCCCGGAATGCCGGGCAGGTTGTCGGACGGGTCGCCGCGCAGGGCGGCGAAGTCCGGGTACTGCGAGGGGGTCAGCCCGTACTTCTCCTCGACCTTCTCCGGGGTGAAGCGGGTCAGCTCGGAGACGCCCTTGGTGGGGTACAGCACGGTCACATGGTCGGAGACCAGCTGGAAGGAGTCCCGGTCGCCGGTGACGATCAGGACCTCGAAGCCGGCGGCCTCCGCCTGGGTGGCGAGGGTGGCGATCACGTCGTCCGCCTCGAAGCCGTCCACCGCGAACCGCACCGCGTTCATGGTGTCCAGCAGCTCGCCGATCAGCTCGACCTGGCCCTTGAACTCGTCGGGGGTCGAGGAGCGGTTCGCCTTGTACTCCGGGAAGTCCTGCGAGCGCCAGGTCTTGCGGGACACGTCGAAGGCCACGGCGAAATGCGTGGGCGCTTCGTCGCGCAGGGTGTTCGCCAGCATCGACGCGAAGCCGTAGATGGCGTTGGTCGTCTGGCCGCTCGCGGTGGTGAAGTTCTCCGCGGGCAGCGCGAAGAACGCCCGGTACGCCAGGGAGTGCCCGTCCATGAGGAGCAGGCGCGGACGGTTGTCGTCAGGGGTCTTCTTCGATGCTGTCTCAGCCACGTCCCCGATCCTGCCACGGACCACTGACAATCCCGCCCGCGGCAGCCGGGCCGCCGCCGCTGTCGGCAGTGCGTGACAGGATCGTATGTACAACACTCACCGGCCTCACACACCGGCGCCGCGAAGCGACACCGCGCACCGGCGTCTTTTCCGCGCTCAGAGGGGAGCACGATGGCCAGCAAGCCGCCCCAAGGCGACCCGGTCCAGGACGCGCCGCAGGTCAGTGCACCTCAGCACGCCGCCGCCGGGCTGCCCGCGATCGGGCACACGCTCAGGGCCGCCCAGCGGCAGATGGGGGTGCGCCGCACCGCCCGGACGCTGCTCAAGGTCAACCAGAAGGACGGCTTCGACTGTCCGGGCTGCGCCTGGCCGGAGGGCGACAAGCGCCATGTGGCGGAGTTCTGCGAGAACGGTGCGAAGGCGGTCGCCGAGGAGGCGACCCTGCGCCGGGTGACGCCGGCGTTCTTCGCGGCCCACCCGCCGGCCGACCTGGCGTCCCGCAGCGGGTACTGGCTGGGGCAGCAGGGCCGGATCACCCAGCCCATGCTCCTGGACAAGGGCGATGCCGCGGCCGGAGAGGCCCGGTACGAGCCGGTGAGCTGGGAGCGCGCCTTCGGGATCATCGCCGAGGAACTCCGGGCGCTGGACTCCCCCGACGAGGCGGTCTTCTACACCTCGGGCCGTACCAGCAACGAGGCGGCGTTCCTGCTCCAGCTCTTCGCGCGGGAGTTCGGCACCAACAACCTCCCCGACTGCTCCAACATGTGTCACGAGTCGTCCGGCTCCGCGCTGACCCAGACGCTCGGCGTCGGCAAGGGCAGCGTCTCTCTGGAGGATCTGCACCAGGCCGATCTGATCATCGTCGCCGGCCAGAATCCGGGCACGAACCACCCGCGGATGCTGTCCGCCCTGGAACGGGCCAAGGCCGCGGGCGCAAAGATCGTTTCAGTGAATCCGCTGCCCGAGGCGGGTCTGGAGCGGTTCAAGAACCCGCAGACCGCGCGCGGTCTGGTGAAGGGCGCCGCGCTCAACGACCTCTTCCTGCAGATCCGCATCGGGGGCGACCAGGCCCTGTTCCGGATGCTGAACAAGCTTGTCCTCGAAACGCCGGGGGCCGTCGACGAGGCCTTCGTACAGGAGCACACTCACGGCTTCGAGGCGTTTGCGGCGGCCGCAGGGGCCGCGGACTGGGCCGAGACCCTCGCCGCGACCGGCCTGGACCGCTCCGGGATCGAGCGGGCGCTGGAGATGATCCTCGCGTCACGGCGGACCGTGGTCTGCTGGGCGATGGGGCTGACGCAGCACAAGCACGCGGTGGCGACCATCCGCGAAGTGGTCAACCTGCTGCTGCTGCGCGGGGCGATCGGGCGCCCCGGAGCGGGAGTCTGCCCGGTCCGCGGACACTCGAACGTGCAGGGCGACCGCACCATGGGCATCTTCGAGCGGCCCGCCCCGGCGTTCCTGGACGCCCTGGAGAAGGAGTTCGGCTTCGCTCCGCCCCGGCATCACGGCCTCGACGTCGTACGGTCCATCCGGGCCCTGCGCGACGGCGAGGCGAAGGTGTTCTTCGCGATGGGCGGCAACTTCGTCGCGGCCACCCCGGACACCGAGGTCACCGAGGCCGCGATGCGCCGGGCCCGGCTGACCGTCCAGGTGTCGACCAAACTGAACCGCTCGCATGCCGTCACCGGGGCACGGGCGCTGATCCTGCCGACGCTGGGGCGAACCGACAAGGACGTGCAGGCGGCCGGGCGGCAGTTCGTGACGGTCGAGGACTCGATGGGGATGGTGCACGCCTCCCGGGGCAATCTCACCCCCGCGAGCCCGCATCTGCTCTCCGAGCCGGCCATCGTCGCCAGGATGGCGCGCGCCGTGCTCGGCGAGTCCTCGGCCACCCCGTGGGAGGAGTTCGAGAACGACTACGCCGTGATCCGGGACCGGATCTCCCGGGTCGTGCCCGGCTTCGAGGACTTCAACGCCAGGATCGCCCGCCCCGGGGGCTTCACCCTCCCCCATGCGCCGCGCGACGAGCGGCGCTTCCCCACGACGACCGGCAAGGCCAACTTCACGGCCGCGCCCGTCGAGTGTCCGCAGGTGCCCGAGGGACGGCTGCTGCTCCAGACGCTGCGCTCGCACGACCAGTACAACACCACGGTCTACGGCCTGGACGACCGCTACCGGGGCATCAGAAGCGGCCGCAGGGTCGTCCTGGTCCACCCTGAGGACGCGCGTGAGAGAGGGCTGGCCGACGGAGCGTACGCCGACCTGGTCAGCGAGTGGCGCGACGGCACGGAGCGGCGCGCTCCGGGCTTCCGGGTGGTGCACTACCCGACGGCGCGCGGCTGCGCCGCCGCGTACTATCCGGAGACGAATGTGCTGGTGCCCCTGGACTCCACGGCGGACACCAGCAACACCCCCGCCAGCAAGTCCGTGGTGATCCGTCTGGAACAATCAGCCTCCGCCTAAGCGACTGCTCAGGCGCAGGCACGTCACTGGCATTTTCCTTCTGGACGGTACGACGATCGGAGCCGGACCCCATGGGCGAGCAGACCACCGTGAAGTTCCCGCAAGAGGTCATCGACGAGTACGCCGCGCTGGGCATCGACCTGCCCTCGCTGTTCTCCGCCGGGACGCTCGGCACGCGCATGGGCGTCCAGATCCTCGAGGCCTCCGCCGAGCGGGTCGTCGGCACGATGCCCGTCGAGGGCAACACCCAGCCGTACGGTCTGCTGCACGGCGGCGCGTCGGCCGTCCTCGCCGAGACGCTGGGCTCCGTGGGCTCGATGCTCCACGGCGGCAGCTCCAGGATCGCCGTGGGCGTCGACCTCAACTGCACACATCACCGCGGTGTGCGCTCCGGCCAGGTCACCGGTGTGGCCACGCCCGTTCACCGCGGGCGCTCGACCGCCACGTACGAGATCGTCATCACCGACGACGAGGACAAGCGGGTCTGCACGGCCCGGCTGACATGTCTGCTCCGGGACGCGCCGCAGGGGCCGGCGAGGGCCTGAGGGCAGCGGAGGGCGCACCACGCGGTCGCGCCGATCGGACCGCGAGCAGTTCACACGGACGCTCGGCCGGGACTTCCCAGCCGAGCGTTTTCCATGGGCCGTGGCGGAGACCGGCACCCGCGAATCATCGACGACATCGTCGGGCTGCCCGCCGGCCGGCGTCCGCACCGCGTCACCGTCCACCCGGTCGACGACGGTTCCGGAGAGGTCTCGAACGTCGCCTACCGCATCCGGCGGGAGTTCCTCACCCGCGTCGGACTCGCCGATCTGCTCACAGTGCACCCCGGGAACAACTGACGCACACCCATCTGACGCACACGCGGACTTATTGCCGAAACTGCAAGTTTCCTTGCGGTGGGAGAGGCGCCGGGCGATGGTGCCCGCATGGCTCGGATCGCGATCGCCCCCCGGTGACGCCGGCGCCGGGCCACCCGCTTCAAGCCGTGACCTCCAGAAGGGGCAGCAGATCCATGACCGACAGCCATGCCGACCTCGACCGGACCGCCGACGAGGCCGCACACTTCTGGGAGGACGTCTACGCCCGCCGGGGAGACCGAGTCTGGTCGGGCCGCCCCAATCCGATCCTGGCCGAGACCGCACGGACCATGCCGCCCGGCACCGCACTCGACCTGGGCTGCGGCGAGGGCGGGGACTCCGTGTGGCTCGCCGCCCAGGGCTGGCAGGTCACCGCCGTCGACATCTCCACGACCGCCCTGTCCCGAGCCACCGCGCACGCGGCCGCCGCCGGGAGCGCCGTCGCGCGGCGGCTGACCGTCGAGCGGCACGATCTCGCCCGCACCTTCCCCGCCGGCGCGTTCGACCTCGTCAATGCGCAGTACATGCAGACTCCGTTCGCCCTGCCGCGGGCCCGCGTCTTCCGCCAGGCCGCGCATGCACTGGTCCCCGGCGGACTCCTCCTCATCGTCGACCACGGATCCGTGCGGCCCTGGGCCTGGGACCCCGACCCGAACACGCACTTCCCCACCCCGGAGGAGATCTTCGAAGCGCTCGACCTCGACTGCGCCGTCTGGCGACCCGAACGCCTCGACACCCCCAGGCGCGAGGCCACAGGCCCCGACGGGCAGACCGCCACCGTCACCGACACGGTCATCGCGGTTCGACGGCTGGCAGCCTGACCCGGCGGACACTTGCCACGGCAGCCGGATGCCCCTCCGTACGAGTGCGGAGGGGCATCCGACGTCCGTGCAGTGTGCGGTTCTCGCGGGGTGGGTCAGCCCGCACCCTCGCCGAGGTAGGCGGCGCGGATGCGGCTGTCGGCGAGCAGTTCGCCGGCCACGCCGGACATCGCCACCGAACCGGTCTCCAGCACATAGCCGCGGTCGGCGAGAGCAAGCGCCTGGGTGGCGTTCTGCTCGACCAGCAGAACCGTCGTGCCCTGCTCGTTGATCTCCTGAACGATCTCGAAGATCTGCTGCACGATCAGCGGGGCGAGACCCATCGACGGCTCGTCGAGCAACAGCAGTTCCGGCCTGCCCATCAGCGCCCGGCCGATGGCCAGCATCTGCTGTTCACCGCCCGAGAGTGTTCCCGCGAGCTGCGAGCGCCGCTCGGCCAGCCGGGGGAAGAGGGTGAACACCCGGTCGACGTCGGCTGAATCCACCGCGCTGAACTTGTACGCACCCATCTCCAGGTTCTCGCGCACCGACATCGTCGCGAACACCCGTCGGCCTTCCGGCACATGCCCGATCCCAAAGCGCACCAGCTCATGCGACTTGATGCCGTCGATGCGCTCACCGCGCAGCAGGACCTGGCCGTGGCGCGGCTGCAGCATGCCGGAGACCGTGCGGAGCGTCGTGGTCTTGCCCGCGCCGTTGCCGCCGAGCAGTGCCACGATCTCGCCCTTGGCCACGGTCAGATCGATGCCCTTCAGCGCCTCGATGGCGCCGTAGAACACCCGCATGCCCTTCAGTTCGAGCAGGGTCTCGCCCGGCTCCGGGGCTCCGGCCGCGTCGGAGTCCTTGCGCAGCTGTGTCGTCGCGCTCACTCGCCGCTCTCCTTGCTGTCGCGCACCGCGTCACGCGCGGCGTCGCCCTTCGTCCCCTCGCCGGTCTCGGCGTCGGTCGACTCGGCGGCGTCGGGACCCGGGCCGTCCGGCACTGAGTCGGCCGCCGCCGCTGTGTCCCCGTCGCCGGATCCGTCCGGCTCCGGAGCAGGCTCGGCCGTGTCCTCGGAGTCCGGCTCCGTGACCGGGTCCCGCCCCGAGGCCGGTTCCTGATCCTGACCCGCGGCCGGGTCCGGGTCCGGGTCCGCAGCAGGTTCCTGATCCCGGTCGTCACCCGAGGCCGCGTCCGGGTCCGAGTCCGGGTCCACGGCAGCGGCCGGGCCCGGGGCCGCGTCCGAGGTCGGGTCCGGGTCGGCGTCCGAAGCCGGGTCCGGGTCCGGGTCCGCGGCAGCGGCCGGGTCCGGAGAGGCATCGGCACCGCGGGGCTCGCCCGCATCCGGAGCCGCCACCGCGTCCTGCGCATGGTCGTGTTCGGCGATCGCGCTGCGCACCGCCTCCGCGTCCTCCGCCGACGCCCCCAGATACGCCTCGATCACAGCGGGATGCTGCTGGACCTCGCTCGGCGTCCCCTCGGCGATCTTCTTGCCAAAGTTCAGCACCATCACCCGGTGCGCCACCGACATCACCAGTCGCATGTCGTGCTCGATGAGCAGCACGCTGACGCCCAGTTCATCGTTGATGCGGCGGATCAGCTGCTCAAGTTCCAGCTTCTCCGTCGGGTTGGTGCCGGCGGCCGGCTCGTCGAGCAGCAGCACCTGAGGATCGGTGGCCAGCGCCCGTGCGATCTCCAGACTGCGCTGGTCGCCGTAGCTGAGGCTGCCCGCGATCTCGTTGAGCTTGTCCTCCAGGCCGACGAACTTCAGCAGCCTGTGGGCCTGCTCGTCGCTCGCCCGCTCCGCGCGGCGCGCCTTCGGCAGCCCCAGCATGATCGATACCGGACCGGCCTTCTGCCGGGTCTCCGCCGCGATCTTGACATTCTCCAGCGCGGTCAGCGCGGAGAAGAGCCGGATGTTCTGGAACGTACGCGCCAGACCGAGCCGGTTCACGAGGTGCGGCTTGCTGCCCAGCAGGGACTTCTCCCCACCCTCTCTGGGCAGGAAGACGATCCGGCCCTCCTGCGGGGTGTACGCGCCGGTGAGGGAGTTGAACAGCGATGTCTTTCCGGCCCCGTTGGGGCCGATCACCGCGAGGATCTCCCCGCGGCGCATCGACAGGTTCACCGCGTCCAGACAGGTCAGGCCGCCGAACCTCAGCGTCACATCGGTGGCCCGCAGCACCAGTTCTGCGCCGTTCGCCGCGGGCTCTGCGGCCGCGGTCGCGTCGGTCGTCACTTCGGCAGTCATCACGCCTTGCCTCCCGCCGGCTCGGACATGGCGTCTGCGTCGCCGACGCCCTCCCCCGCCATCGTCAGCTCTCGCTGCCTGCGGCGGGAAGGCCAGATGCCCTGGGGCCGGTAAATCATCATGATCACAAGCAGCGCGCCCAGGTACATATACCGGTCGGCCGGGTCCACATAGTCCTTGAGCGCCTCCGGCAGCCACACCAGCAGGGCCGCGCCCATCAGCACGCCCGGGATCGACCCCATGCCGCCGAAGATCACATAGGCGAGGATCAGGATCGACTGGAGCAGCGGGAAGACCTCGGGGTTGATGTACCCGTACTTGCTGGTGAAGATCACGCCCGCGACGCCGGAGGTGGAGGCTCCGATGGCAAAGGCCATCAGCTTGAACTTCACGGTGTCCACGCCGTTGGCGGCGGCGGCGATCTCGTCTTCCCGGATCGCGGTCCAGGCCCGGCCGACCCGCGAGTGCTCAAGGCGGGAGAACAGCACGATCACCAGGACGATGAAGAAGACCAGCAGATACCAGTACGGCAGCGGGTCGATCGACCACTCGTACTCGATCCCGCCGAAGCTGAACGAGAAATCCGGGATGAGCCGGGCGCCCTGGGGGCCGCCGGTCAGTCCGTCCGCGTTCTTGGCGACCAGATAGATGATCTCGTGGAAGCCGAGGGTGACGATCGCCAGATAGTCGCCGCGCAGCCGCAGCGTCGGCGCGCCCAGCAGCACTCCGGTGATCAGGCAGGTCACCACCGCGATCGGGATCACCCAGAAGTTGTTCAGCACGACCGGGGGCTCGACCGGCAGCCGGCCCGTCCAGTACGCCGTCGAGTACGCGCCGACGGCGAAGAAGGCGAAGAAGCCGAGGTCCAGCAGACCCGCCCAGCCGATCACCACATTGAGGCCGATGGCCAGCAGCGCGAAGATCGCGATCTGGTCCACCAGCACCGTCTGCCAGGTGCGGGCGAGGGTCGACGGGAGCCACAGCGCAAGCACCAGACCGCCGACGATCAGACCCCAGCGCAGCCGGGCATCGGCCCGCAGCCGGTCCTGCACCGTCCCCGCCGGGCCGCTCACACTCGACTTCACCGCGGCCACGCTGCTCTTGATCGGCTCGGCCGCGAACTCCCGCAGCGCCCAGATGCCGATGGTGACGGCCAGGCAGATCCACAGGTTGAGGCCGGTCAGGGAGCCTTTGACCGAGAAGAAGATGTCCCGTGTCGTGCCCTGTTCCCCGGTCACCAGGGCGAGCAGCACGCCGAGCGCCACCATCGCCCACAGCCGGGTGAACCGCGGCTGCTGATACCAGGCCGTACGACGCAGCCTGCTCGCTGCGGAGGCGATGTTCTCGCCCGCGTCCTTGCCCGTGTCCTTGGAGGACTCCACCACGCTCATGCCGCCCTCCCCACTCGCTCACCGAGGATGCCCATCGGACGGAACATCAGCACCAGAATCAGGACCACCATTGCGGAAACGCTTCGCCACTCGTCGCCGAGCAGCGGCACCGTCATCGTCTCGACGATGCCGATCAGAATGCCGCCGGCCATCGCGCCGCGGATGTTGCCGATGCCGCCGACCACGGCCGCGGCGAAGGCGGTGATGCCGGGAATGAAGCCCATCGTGTACGACGCCTGGTTGAGGTTGGCGAACAGGAAGCCCGCCACTCCGCCCATGACGCCGCCGATGACGAACGTCCGGGAGATCACCCTGTCGATGTCCACGCCCATCAGGCTGGCCACCTCGGCGTCCTGGGCCACCGCACGGATGCCCTTGCCGAGCTTCGTACGGTTCACCAGCAGGTCGAGGCAGATCATCATCACCACGGCCGTGGCGAACTGCAGCAGCTGAGTGACGTTCACACCCGCGCCGAAGATCGTGAGCACGTTGTGGTTGTCGTACATCTCGGGCAGCGTCATCGGGTCGCGGCCGAACAGCTTCCCCGCGAGGTTGTAGAGGAAGAACGAGGCGCCGATCGCGGTGATCAGGAAGATCAGCCGTGGCGCGCCGCGTCTGCGCAGCGGCCGGTACGCGACCTTCTCCAGGCCGTAGGCCGTCACTCCGCCGAACAGCGCCGAGCCGGCCATCGCCAGTGCGACGTATCCGATCGACGCGAGAGCCGAGGGGTTGTCCGCCGGGCTGACGAGCTGGAGGACGATGAGACTGCCGTAGGCGCCCAGCATGAACACCTCGCTGTGCGCGAAGTTGAGGAGCTGGAGAACGCCGTAGACAAGGGTGTAGCCGATGGCGATGACGGCGTACAGAGAGCCGAGCATCACCCCCAGGACGAGATAGTCCCAGAATTCCTGAAGGGACATGGAACAGACTTCCTTGTGGGAGCAGGGCGAGTCGCAGGTGCTCGTGGTGACGAGGGCGACCCGCGGCGGAACAAGCGGGGCCGGGGGAATCCGCGGAACCCGTGGGGCGCATCGCCCCCTGGCACTCATGGAACCCGCGGAACCTGCGGATCAGTAGCGGTTGACGGCCATGGGCCGAAGACGGGGGCCGGGAGCACCGCTGCCTCCCGACCCCCGCTCGACGGCTGTCAGCCGCTGGCGCCTCTTCGGCCTCGGCTCTTAGCCGACCAGCTCGTTGACGTTGCCCTGGTAGGCGATCTTGCCGCCCTTGACCTGGTACAGGTACACGTCCGTGCCCTTGAACTCACCGTTCTCATCGAAGGAGAAGGTCTTCGTCAGGCCCTTGTACGAGGCCTTCGCCAGTGCGTCGCGCAGCGCCTCGCGCTGGACGTCGCCCTTCATCGTCTTGATCTGCTCGATGATCATGTTGGTGATGTCGTAGGCCTCGGCGGAGTACGTGCCGGGCGCCCGGTTGAACGCCTTCTGGTAATCGGCGGAGAAGGCCTTGGTGCCGGCCTCGACCGTGGCGTCGGTGCACGGGCAGGTCAGGAGCCAGTTCTCGGACGCGTCACCGGACAGCTCGATGAACTTCGCGTCGTTGACGCCGTCGCCGGAGATGGCCGCGCCCTTGTAGCCGGCTTCCTTGAGCTTCTTGGCGAGCGGCGCGGCGTCCTGGTAGTAGCCGGCGTAGATCAGGGCGTCGGCCTTGGAGTTGACGACGTCCTTGGCGGTCGCGCTGTAGTCCGGGGTCTTCTGGGGGACGGACTTCTTGACGACCTCGATGCCGGCGGCCTTCAGGCCCTCCTCGGCGACACCGGCCAGGCCCGCGCCGTAGTCGGTCTTGTCGTCGAGCAGATAGACCTTCTTGGCGTTGAGCTTCTTGGCGAAGTACGTCGCCATGGCCGCGCCCTGCTGGTTGTCGTTGGGGACGCCGCGCAGCAGGCTGGTGAACTTGTTCTTGGGGTCGGTCAGCGTCGGGTTGGTGGCCGACGGGGAGACCGTGACCAGCCCGGACTCCGCGTACAGCGGCGACGCGGTGTTGGTGGCGCCGGAGAAGGCGGGGCCGACGACCGCGACGATGCCCGGGTCGTCGATCAGCTTCTGGGCGGCGGCGGTCGCCTTGTCCGGCAGACCCTGGTCGTCGCCCGCGACGTACTCGAGCTTGACGTCCAGCTCGCCCTTGGCGTTCGCCTGGTCGATGGCCAGTTTCACGCCGTTCTGCATGTTCTCGCCGAGGGCGACGTTGTCACCGGAGAGCGGGCCCTGGAAAGCGATCTTCAGCGTGTCGCCGTCACTGCCCGAGCCGCCACCGCATCCGGTCAGCGCCAGCGCGCCCACGGCCAGCGGAATTGCCAGCTTGACGATGGTTTTGTTCAGCACAACGTACTCCCTGGAGCCGCCCGAACGATCTTGTGTGTGTGGGAAGTTGGGAGACTTCCTCACAGGACACCGCTTGTCCGTGCGGTGTGCGGGGAATGTAATCGTCTGTTCGGTTGCTCGGATAGACGGCCAGCTGATGTGTGATCGCCCTGTGACCTGAGTCATGCGCCGGTAACAGAACAGTCCTTACCGGCGAGCGGACATCCGGGCTCTGACCGACAAGATCCAGACAACGTGCGCGCGACCGCGTCCTGATGTGCGGCGACAGCCGAAAGACCAGGTCAGGGGGTTCGCCGACACATGGGAGAGCCCCCGGTCAACGACCGGGGGCTCCTGGGTCACGCCGAGCCGGAGGCGAGTCCGGCAGTCGAGACGCGAAAAGCTACGGAGTCACTGCCCGTCGGCCTTCCTCTTCTCTGCCGCCTTCTTCTCCTCGGCGTCCTCGATGACCGCCTCGGCGACCTGCTGCATCGACAGACGGCGGTCCATCGACGTCTTCTGGATCCAGCGGAAGGCGGCCGGCTCCGTCAGGCCGTACTGCGTCTGCAGGATGCTCTTGGCCCGGTCCACCAGCTTGCGGGTCTCCAGCCGCTGGGAGAGGTCCGCGACCTCCTTCTCCAGGGCCTTGAGCTCGGCGAACCGGGACACCGCCATCTCGATCGCGGGCACGACGTCGCTCTTGCTGAACGGCTTGACGAGATAGGCCATCGCTCCGGCGTCCCTCGCCCGCTCCACCAGGTCGCGCTGCGAGAAGGCGGTCAGCATCAGCACCGGGGCGATCGCCTCCTCGGCGATCTTCTCAGCGGCCGAGATGCCGTCCAGCACGGGCATCTTCACATCGAGGATGACCAGGTCGGGGCGGTGCTCCCGGGCCAGCTCCACGGCCCGCTGCCCGTCGCCGGCCTCGCCGACGACCGCATACCCCTCCTCCTCCAGCATCTCCTTCAGGTCGAGCCGGATGAGGGCCTCGTCCTCGGCGATCACGACGCGGGTCGTCAACGGCGGAATGTGCGCCTTGTCGTCGTCGACGGGCTGGGGCGACTCGGGGGCGGTCACTCAGGGCTCCTCGGTGCGGGGCTGGTACTGCTCCCCATGAGCCTACCCAGCTCCTGTATGGTTAGGTCACGAAGGGTCACCGCCTCCCTTCGTTTCTAAGGGGCCCCGGTAGCCCAGCGGTAGAGGCAATGGTCTCAAACACCATCCAGCGTGGGTTCGAATCCCACCCGGGGTACGTTCTCTGTATTTCCAAGGTCACGCTTTAGAGCGTGGCCTTCTGTCGTTCGCCCAGTCTCCGCAGGTCGAACACCCGGGCGGACGGCAGGTCGAACACCCGGGCCGGCGGGTCGAACGCCTGGCGCAGGCGGCTCATCCGCCCGCACACCGGCGGGAGGTCACACGGCCTCGCCGATGCGGTGGACGCGGACCAGGTTGGTGGAGCCCGGGACACCCGGCGGGGAGCCCGCGGTGATCACGACGATGTCGCCCCTCTCACATCGGCCGATCCTCAGCAGCTCCTCGTCCACCTGGGCGACCATCGCGTCCGTGGAGTCCACCCGCGGGCCGAGGAACGCCTCGACACCCCAGGTGAGGCTCAGCTGGGCGCGGGTGGCCGCGTCCGGGGTGAAGGCGAGGAGAGGGATGGGCGAGCGATAGCGGGAGAGCCGCTTGACGGTGTCTCCGGACTGGGTGAACGCCACCAGGAACTTCGCGCCCAGGAAGTCGCCCATCTCCGCGGCCGCCCGTGCCACCGCGCCGCCCTGGGTGCGGGGCTTGTTCCGTTCGGTCAGCGGCGGGAGCCCCTTGGCGAGGATGTCCTCCTCCGCGGCCGCGACGATACGGCCCATGGTGCGGACGGTTTCGACGGGGTACTTGCCGACGCTCGTCTCCCCGGAGAGCATCACCGCGTCGGTGCCGTCGATGACCGCGTTGGCGACGTCGGAGGCCTCGGCCCGGGTGGGCCGGGAGCTGTCGATCATCGAGTCCAGCATCTGCGTGGCGACGATGACCGGCTTGGCGTTCCGCTTGGCAAGCTTGACGGCGCGCTTCTGGACCATCGGAACCTGCTCGAGGGGCAGCTCCACCCCGAGGTCGCCGCGCGCGACCATGATCCCGTCGAAGGCGGCGACGATGCCGTCGATGTCCTCGACCGCCTGCGGCTTCTCGACCTTGGCGATCACGGGAAGCCGACGGCCTTCCTCCGCCATGATCCGGTGGACGTCCTCCACATCGCGGCCGGAGCGGACGAAGGAGAGCGCAACGACGTCCACGCCCGTGCGCAGGGCCCACCGGAGGTCCTCGATGTCCTTGTCGGACAGGGCGGGGACGGAGACGGCGACCCCGGGAAGATTGAGTCCCTTGTGGTCGGAGACCATGCCGCCTTCGACGACGACGGTGCGGACGCGGGGGCCGTCGACCTCGACCACGTCGAGGGCGACCTTGCCGTCGTCCACGAGGATGCGCTCGCCGCGGGTGACGTCGGCGGCGAGCCCCGCGTAGGTGGTGCCGCAGCCGTGACGGTCGCCCTCCGTCTCCTCGACGGTGATCGTAAATTCATCGCCGCGTTCAAGCAGTACGGGCCCTTCGCGGAATCGTCCCAGTCGGATCTTCGGGCCTTGAAGGTCCGCAAGGACCCCGACACTGCGGCCCGCCTCCTCCGCCGCCTTGCGCACGTGCCGGTAGCGCTCCTCGTGGTCGGCGTGGACACCGTGGCTGAGGTTAAGGCGGGCGACATCCATTCCGGCTTCGACCAGTGCCTTGATCTGGTCGTATGTGTCAGTGGCCGGTCCCAGAGTACAAACGATCTTTGCTCGGCGCATATCTCGAGCCTATGGCTTACCAACCGGTAGCGAATTGGCCGTGCATGACGACTCAACAACCTTTACATGAAACGTTATTGACAAGTGTTGAATTGTGCATGGGGGTGCTCTGATGAGCATGCACACCCCCCCGTACCGCTGCGCCGGGCCTTCGGCTCACAGCTGCGGCGGGGTCATGGTGAAGCGGGCATTGACCTGGGCGTAGACGGTCTGGCGCTGCGGTTCGAGATCGAGGGCGGGCGCAGCCTCCGCCGCCGCGGCGACGGGCGCGGACCGGAAGGCGCCGCCGAACGCCGGAGACTCCCCGTACGGCGCCGCGTTCTCCGCGCCGAGATCGGCGAGCTCGACGAGCGCCGCGAGTCGCGCACCGAGCGCGTCGGCGTACTCGCGGGCGCGCTGCACGGCTTCCCGGACGGCCTGGCGGCGCGCTTCCCCATGAGCGGGCGAGTCGGGGCGCAGCGCCCACCAGGGGCCGTCGACATGGGTGAGTTCGAGATCGGCGAGCCGGGTGGCCAGCTCGCCGACGACGGTGAGGTCGCGGAGCTCGGCGGTGATGTGAACTCGGCCGAGGTAGGCGCGTACACGGTCCTCGCGACCGTGCCGGGTGAGTTCGGGGGTGACGCTGAAGGCCCCGGTCTCCAGTTTCTCGACGGCCTCGCCATAGCTCTTGATCAACTCAAGGGCGGCGGCGTTGCGGCGGGTGAGGTCTTCCAGGGCGGTGCGGCGGTCCCTCCCGCGGGCTTTGACGGTGACGGCGAGCCGGGCGATCTCCGGATCGAACTCCAGTCGGGCCTCCCCGCGCACGGAGACGCGTGGCGCTTCGGGCGTTCCGTACGGCGCGGGCGCGGGACCGCCCGGCCGCCCTGCGCCGGCTGCGGTCGCGGACTCGGATGACGGTGTGTCGTGGCTGGTCATGGGCGGGGCTCCCGTGGTCTGCGCTGGCCTGGTCCGTGCCGTGGGCGGCAGTTGTCCACAAGCCTTACGCAGCTCTTGCCGCCTGCGTCAGAATCTACGCGAGCACGAGCTCTGGTGACGCATCAGGCGATGCTCGCCCGGTCGACCGCGCTGCCTGTCGCTCCTCGGCGGCGTGGCGGTTCCGCCGGTCGGCACAGCGGGGATCTCCTCGGGGAACCCGCTGCGGGGCGAAGGTCGCCTGATGCGCCGCTGGCCAGTGCCGCGACTAGTGCCGGTCCAGAGGGGTGAGCGGGGTCTTCTGTCCGGGGACGGTCGCCGTCTGCTGCTGTTGGAGACCGAAGGTGGTGAAGGCGGTGCGCCGGGGCAGCGGATAGGGCTCCTTGCCGGTGAGGGAGTTGAGGATGCTGGCGCTGCGCCAGGCGGCGAGACCGAGGTCCGGTGCGCCGACGCCATGGGTGTGGCGTTCGGCGTTCTGCACATAGATCGAGCCGCTGACGGACGGGTCGAGGACGAGGCGGTACTGGTCGTCGATGCGGGGGCGTCCGGAGGCGTCGCGGCGCATATAGGAGTCGACGCCGGCGAGCATGCGGTCGAGGGGCCGTTCGCGGTATCCGGTGGCGAGGACGACTGCGTCGGTGGTGAGGCGGGAGCGGACGCCCTGCTGGAGGTGCTCGAGGTGCAGTTCGACCTTGGTGGTGGCGACGCGGCCCGCGGTGCGGACGGTGACGCCGGGGGTGAGGACGGCGTCGGGCCAGCCGCCGTGCAGGGATCGGCGGTAGAGCTCGTCGTGGATGGCCGCGACGGTGCCGGCGTCGATGCCCTTGTGGAGCTGCCACTGGCGGGGCACGAGGTCGTCGCGGACCTGTTCGGGGAGGGCGTGGAAATAGCGGCTGTAGTCGGGGGTGAAGTGTTCCAGGCCGAGCTTGGAGTACTCCATGGGGGCGAAGGCGTCGGTGCGGGCGAGCCAGTGCATCTTCTCCGCGCCGACGGGACGGGAGCGGAGCAGATCGAGGAAGACCTCGGCGCCTGACTGTCCCGAGCCGATGACGGTGACGTGTTCGGCGGAGAGGAGCTTTTGACGGTGGTCGAGATAGTCGGCGGAGTGGAGGACGGGGACGGCGGGCGACTCGGCGAGCAGCTTGAGGGGTTCGGGTACGAACGGCTCGGTGCCGACGCCGAGCGCGATGTTGCGGGTGTAGGTGCGGCCGAGGGCTTCGGCTTCCCCCTGGGTGTCGAGCTGGGTGTAGTCGACTTCGAAAAGGGCGCGTTCGGGGTTCCAGCGCACGGCGTCGATCTGGTGGCCGAAGTGGAGTCCGGGGAGGTGGCCGCTGACCCAGCGGCAGTACGCGTCGTACTCGGCGCGCTGCATGGGGAAGCGCTCGGCGAAATAGAAGGGGAAGAGGCGGTCGAGGGAGCGGAGGTAGTTCAGGAAGGTCCAGGGGCTCGTCGGGTCGGCGAGGGTCACCAGGTCGGCGAGGAAGGGCACTTGGAGCGTGGTGCCGTCGATCAGCAGCCCGGGATGCCAGTGGAAGGAGGGCCGTTGTTCGTAGAAGGCTGTGGCGAGGCCGCCGGGGACGCCGTGGGCCAGGGCCGCCAGGGAGAGGTTGAAGGGGCCGATGCCGATGCCCACGAGGTCGTGGGGCTGGGTGTCCCCGCCCGCGCCGGGGGTGTGGTCGGAGGGTTCGCTTGCGGGGGTGCCGGTCATCGGGGGGTGCTGCCTTCCACGAGTTCGATAAGGGTTTCCAGATCGCGGGCGGTGACATGGGGGTTCAGGAGTGTCGCCTTGAGCCAGAGGCGTCCTGACGCCCGGGCGCGTCCGAGGACGGCGCGGCCCTCGGTGAGGAGGGAGCGGCGGATGGCTGCGGTCTGGCCGTCGTCGGCCGCGATGGGGCGGAAGAGCACGGTGGAGATGGCGGGCCGCTCGTAGAGCTCCAGCAGCGTGCTCTTCTCGACGAGGTCGGCGAGGTGTGCGGCTGCGGCGCAGGTCCGGTCGACGAGGTCGCCGAGGCCGGTGCGGCCGAGTGCCCTGAGGGTGACGGCGACTTTGAGGACGTCGGGCCGGCGGGTGGTGCGCAGCGACCGGCCGAGGAGATCGGGGAGACCGGCGTTGGTGTCGTCCTCGGCGTTGAGGTAGTCGGCGGTGTGGGCGAGAGGGGTGAGCTGCTCTGCGTCGGGTACGGCGAGCAGCCCGGCGGCGACCGGCTGCCAGCCCAGCTTGTGCAGGTCGAGGGCGACGGTGTGGGCGCGTTCGAGTCCATGGAGGCGGCTGCGGCGCTGTTCGCTGAAGAGCAGCGCGCCGCCGTAGGCGGCGTCGATGTGGAGTTGTGCGCCGTGTCCGGCGCAGATGTCGGCGATGTCGCAGAGGGGGTCGATGCGGCCGGTGTCGGTGGCGCCGGCGGTGGCTGTGACGAGATGGGGGCCGGGCAGCGAGGTCAGGACGGTGTCGAGCGCCGCCGGGTCGAGGAGGCCGGCGGAGGTTGCGGGGACGGTGACGGGCCGGGGCAGGCCGAGGAGCCAGGCCGCGCGGTGGACGGAGTGGTGGGCGTCGGGGCCGCAGATGACGCGGACCGGGCCGTGGCGTTCCCGGGCGAGGAGCAGGGCGAGCTGGTTGGCCTCGGTGCTGCCGGTGGTGACCAGGGCGTCGGGACTCTGACCGGCGGGGTACACCTCGGCGGCGAGTGTGCGGGCGACCGCGGCTTCGAGTTCCGATGCGGCGGGCGCCTGGTCCCAGGAGTCCAGGGAGGGGTTGAGCGCGGAGGCGGCGAGGTCGGCGGCGACGGCGAGGGCGAGCGGCGGGGTGTGCAGATGTGCCGCACACAGCGGGTCGGCGGGGTCGGCGGCGCCGTGGGCGACGGCTTGGACGAGGTCGTGGAGGGCTTCCGGCGCTCCGACGCCGCGGTCCGGGAGGACGGGGTGCGCGGCCCGGCGGACTCGGGTGGCGACTGCGTCGGGGCCGCCTGCCGGGAGCGGTCCGCCGCGGGCCACGGCGCCGTTGCGGAGCGCGTCGAGCACGGTGGCGAGCAGCGGCCGCAGGGCGTCGGGTCCGTTGATGCCTCCGGCGAGGGGCGGCGTGCTCATGGGGGTCCTCGGGTCCTTCTCGTCCTTCTCGAAGCGCGGGTCTCCCACCAGGGTGGACGTCGGCCGACGGCGTTGGCCGGAGAGGCGGTTGATCTCAACCCGAAAGGGGTACTGCCGTGCGATGCGGGGGCGTTCGGGGTGGGCCGCCTGGTAAGGGGCAGGCCCGGTGGGCACGGCGGACGGGGCGGGGGCGGAGAACGAGGGCCGGGGTGGGGGCGGGGGGCGGGGCCCCAGGTGATGGCAAAGGGCCCCGGAGCGGTGCTCCGGGGCCCTAGACGGAGGGGTAGGGAACTGTCCTCGACTGAGTGTGTATAAGCGTGCATGGCCTGCCTTTAGTTGCGCTATGATCGTGGCGTGAATCTGACTGAGTGGGCACGAGCGCAGGGGGTGAGTCCCCACACCGCGTACCGATGGTTTAAGAACGGGACGCTTCCCGTGCCTGCTCAGCGGGTTGGGCCGCGCACGATCCTGGTGAACATCGACGCTGCCGCGACTTCTGAGACAATCGGCGGTCTGGGCCTGTATGCCCGCGTCTCCTCCCACGATCAGAAGGCCGACCTGGAACGCCAGATTGCCCGGTTGTCGGAGTGGGCGGCCAAGGCCGGTCACCGCGTCGTCCGCGTAGAGGCGGAGATCGCGTCCGGCATGAACGGATGCCGGTCGAAGGCAAAGCGACTGCTGGCCGACCCGCAGGTGACCACCGTGGTGGTGGAGCACAAAGACCGTCTCGGCCGGATGAACGTCGAACTCGTTGAGGCCGCCCTGTCCGCACACGGTCGCCGTCTCGTCGTCCTGGACGACGGTGAGGTCGAAGACGACCTGGTGCGCGATGTGGTGGAGGTGCTCACCTCGTTCTGTACCCGCCTGTACGGCCGACAGTCGGCGAAGAACCGTGCCCACAAGGCGCTGGAGGCCGCCAAGCATGGCTGAGCCGACCAGGAAACCGCTCCGGAAGATCTCCCGCCCGTTCGTCGCCGACGGGCCGACGGGTGTGTCGGTACGCGACCGGCTCAAGGGCGTCACTCCAGAGGACGAGAAAGTCCTGCGCGCCGTGGGCGAGCACATGGGCCGACTCGCCTCCGCTGATCTGGTCCGGCGTTGCCGTGACGGTCTGGAGCACTCCACCGGCACGTGGGCCGCCCGTAAGCGGGACCTGACGGCCGCTTCGTCGTCGCGGTGGGCCGGGTCGGTCACCTCCAGCACCCACGACCAGTGGGGCCTTTCCCGTCGCGCCCAGCACCAGCACCTCCAGTCTCTGGAAGCTGGTATCCGCACGCTGAGGCACCGCCTGTCCCTGCCGATCGGGGAGAAAGGCAGCCGGGGCAAGCCCGGTGGCTACCGCAGTAAGGGCGAGTGGTTCCAGAAGACTCGGCGTCTGGCAATCCTCGAAGAGCGGTACGCGCACGTGCGCGCTGAGCGGGAGACCGGCAAGGTCTCCGTCGTACGCGGTGGCCGTCGCCTGCTCCACCAGCGGCACAACCTCACTGCCGCCGAGAAGACGCCCGAGCAGTGGCGTGCGGAGTGGGAGGCAGCCCGCTGGTTCCTGACCGCTGATGGCGAGTCCGCCAAGCGCTTCGGCAACGAGACGATCCGCGTCACCCCCGACGGCGAGGTCTCCCTCAAGTTGCCCGCTCCGCTCGCGTACCTGGCCAACGCCAAGCACGGCCGGTACGTCCTGGCCTCGAAGGTGAGTTTCCCTCACCGGGGTGACGAGTGGCGGGACCGCGTCGCCGCGAACCGGGCCGTGGCCTACCGCATCCACCTCGACGTGACCCGTGGCCGCTGGTACCTCGATGCGTCCTGGACCCGCAAAGACCTGCCCGTGATCCCGCTGGACGCCCTGCGGGCCGGTGGCGTGATCGGCGTGGACACCAACGCGGACCACCTGGCCGCGTGGCTGCTGGATGAATACGGCAACCCGATCGGCACACCGCGCCGCTTCGACTACGACCTCAGCGGTTCGGCCGGACACCGTGACGCACAACTCCGCCACGCCCTCACCCGCCTCCTGCACTGGGCCAAGGCTACGGGCGTGCAGGCCATCGCGATCGAAGACCTCGACTTCACCGACTCCAAGACCCGCGAGAAGCACGGCCGGAAGAAGAAGTTCCGGCAGCTCATCTCCGGTATCCCCACCAGCAGACTCCGCGCACGCCTCCTGTCGATGTGCGCGGAGTCCGGTATCAGCGTGATCGCTGTCGATCCCGCCTATACCTCGATGTGGGGCGCGGAGCATTGGCAGAAGCCGCTTACCACCAAGCGACGCCCCGCAACACGGCACTACGCCGCAGCGGTGGCGATCGGACGGCGTTCCCTCGGTCACCGGATCAGGCGACGGACGGCACCGCCCCGCCAGCACCAGAGCGATGCTGGCGGGCATCGGACCGCCCAGGCCCGACCCGGCGACCGGGGGCGCGAGGGAAACCGCCCCCGCGTACCCGGACCACGCCTGCAAGGCGAAGGGACCGGACGCGGCAGGAACGCGGTGGACCAGAACACCCAAGACCGTTCGGGGAGTTCGGCTGAGCACGTGCAACTCATGCTCAGTCTTTAGGAACGGTCAGTTCTTGCGGTCGGGACCGTTCTCCCGGTCGGCCTCTTGCACGGCCAGGGCGCGGCGCAGGTCGTCGATCTGGTCGGCGAGCTTGCGGTGCAGGGCGGGGGTCATCTCGTCGTCGCGCAGGCACTTCTCGCCCAGTCGCAGCGCCTCGGCGTCGACGTGGTGGGCGGGGAAGGCGTGCCGTCCGGCCGCTTCGGCCATGGCGGGGCCCCGGCGGGCGGCGAGGGCGACGGAGTCGGGGTAGTAGCGGTGGACGTAGTCGCGTACGAGACCGGCCTGTTCGGGCTGCCAGAAGCCCTGCGCGGTGGCGATGAAGAGATAGTTGGAGAGGCTGTCGGAGCGGAACATCCGCTCCCAGGCGGCCTCCTTGCTCTCCGGGTCGGGCAGGGCTGCGCGGCAGCGGGCGGCGCCTTCCTGGCCGGCGGCGCTGGGGTCGCGGTCGAGTTCGGCGGCGATGGCAGCCTCGTCGGTGGCGCCGAGGACGGAGAGGCGGCACAGGACGCGCCAGCGCAGTTCCGGGTCGAGTTCGGGACCGCCGGGCACGCTGCCGTCGTTGATCCACTCCTGGAGGTTCTCGGGCCGGGCGGCCGCGTCGATGAAGTGGCGTACGGCGGTGAGGCGGAGTCCGGGGTCGCGGCCGTCCTCGGTGTGCCGCATCAGGTCGCGGCAGACGGCGGTGACGGAGGACAGCGCGGCGGGGCGGCGGCCGGGCGGGAGGTAGCAGTCGGCGAGCTGCCCGGAGGCGAAGGCGAGGACGCCCTGGACGACGGCCAGGTCGCTTTCGCGGGGCAGGTGGGCGCGGGCCGCGTCGAGGTAGGCGGCGGGGGCGAGTTCGCCGTCGCGGACCATGTCGCGTGCGGCGTTCCACACGACGGCGCGGGTGAGCGGGTCGGGGATGCCGGAGAGGGAGCGCAGCGCGGTGTCCCAGGAGGCGGCGTCGAGGCGGACCTTGGCGTAGCTGAGGTCGCCGTCGTTGAGGACGACGAGGGCGGGGCGGCGGCCGGCGGCGGTACGGGTCTCGCGTTGCGGGACGTCGAGTTCGAACCGTTCGCGCAGTACGAGACGGCCGGTCTCCACCGGGTCCTGGTCGTAGGCGGCTACGGCGACGCGGTGGGGCCTGCTGCCTTCGCGGGCCACGGTCAGCGACCAGCCGCCGCCGGCCTCGGCGGTCTGCGGGGTGAGGGTGTCCACTCCAGTGGTGCCCAGCCATCGCTCTGCCCAGGCGTGCACATCGCGGTCGGTGGTCTGGGAGAGGGAGTCGATGAAGTCGGCGAGGGTGGCGTTGGCGAACTTGTGGCGGGTGAAGTGGAGGTTGATCCCGGCGAGGAAGTCCTTCTCCCCGAGCCAGGCGACCAGCTGGCGCAGTGCGGAGGCGCCCTTGGCGTAGGAGATGCCGTCGAAGTTGAGCAGCGCGGAGGCGGTGTCGGGGACGGCTTCCGGGGCGGGGGCCACGGGATGGGTGGAGGGCCGCTGGTCTGCGTCGTAGCCCCAGGCCTTGCGGGTGATGCCGAAGTCGACCCAGGTGTCGGTGAAGCGGGTGGCCTCGGTGAGCGTCTGGTAGCCCATGTACTCCGCGAAGGACTCGTTCAGCCAGATGTCGTCCCACCAGGCGAGGGTGACGAGGTCGCCGAACCACATATGGGCCATCTCGTGGGCGATGACCATGGCGCGGGTCTGGCGCTGGGTGTCGGTGACCGCGGAGCGGTAGACGAACTCGTCGCGGAAGGTGACCAGTCCGGGGTTCTCCATGGCTCCGGAGTTGAACTCCGGTACGAAGGCCTGGTCGTAGGAGTCGAAGGGGTAGGGCTCCTCGAACTTCTCGTGGTAGCGGTCGTAGCACTGCCGGGTGATCTCGAAGAGTTCCTCGGCGTCCGCGTCGAGATGGGGGGCGAGGGAGCGGCGGCAGTGCAGGCCGAAGGGCTGTCCGGCGTGTTCGGTGCGTACGGAGTGCCAGGGGCCTGCGGCGACGGCGACGAAGTAGGTGGCGAGCGGCGGGGTGGGGGCGCAGTGCCAGCGGCCGCCTCCGGTGTGCGTGGCGATGCCGTTGCCGAGGACGGTCCAGTCTTCGGGGGCGGTGACGGCCACTTCGAAGACGGCTTTGAGGTCGGGCTGGTCGAAGGCGGCGAAGACGCGCTGGACGTCGTCGAGGAAGAGCTGGGTGTAGACGTACACCTCGCCGTCGCTGGGGTCGGTGAACCGGTGCATGCCTTCGCCGGTGCGTGAGTAGCGCATGTCCGCGTCGATGCGCAGTTCGTGCCCGCCCGGGGTGAGGCCGGTAAGGGGAAGCCGGTTCTCCTGGAGCGTCTCGGGGTCGAGGGGCCGGCCGTCGAGGGTGGCGGAGCGCAGGACCGCGGGCTTCACTTCGACGAAGGTGTCTCCGGCAGCGCGCGCGGTGAAGTGGATGACCGTGCGGGAGTCGAAGGTGTCCTCGCCTGTGGTGAGGTCGAGCTCGACGGTGTACCGGTGGACGTCGAGGAGCTGGGCTCGGGTCTGCGCTTCGTCGCGCGTCAGTACGGACATGGGTGACATGCTGCCCGATCGGCCGGGCCCGGCACACGGGGTTCCCGTTGCGCTGAGAGCGCACGCGGAAGCGGGTTGCCGGAGGCGGGGGCGCACATGGCGGGGCCCGTGCCCCGGGACGGGGGCGCGGGCGGGGGCGTCCTGGTTGCCGGCAGCCGGGGCGGGCTGCAGCCGGGGGCGGCGGCGGAGCCTGAAGGTGTCGGGTGCGGGAGGTGCGCAGGGCGCTCACGCCGTGGCAGCACGAGCGCTGTGTGCGCGACCTGGATGACCGCTTGTACGGGTGGTCTACGACCGTCAGCGCACTGACACGTTGAGGTTGGAGATCTGCTCGGGGAGATCCATGAGGCTGTCGACCCTCATCGTCGGCAGCTTCTGCGCTTCGTCGCTGCGCCATTGGATCGTGGCCCAGGGGCCGCGGTGGATGAGCGCCGCGTGCATGCCTGCGGAGAGGGCGGGCTTGATGTCGTTGTCGACGCGGTCGCCGACATAGAGGATCTCGTCGATGCGAAACGGGACGGCGGCGGCGACCTTGACGAAGAACTCGGGGTCGGGCTTGCTGGCACCCCAGTCATCTGACGTGCCGATGAGGTCGACATCCTTCGTGAACAGATCGCGCAGAATTCGGCCGGCCCGGACAGTCTGGTTGCCAGCGATGCCGAGCCACAGCCCATCTGCTCGGAGGCGGGCGAGGGTGGGCCGCACGTCGGAGTAGAGATCTTCTTCACCGAAGTGTTCCGGTTGGCCTGCTTCGGCTCGCTTGTCGCGCTCGGCGTAGAGGTCGAACCCAGGGCGGAACTCCTGGAAGATGTCGCGGTAGTCGCGGCCCTGGGCGATCACGGCCCCGAACATGGCGGCGAAGGTGTGCCGGGGGACCCCCAGCCAGTCGGCCCAGGTGCCGTACTCGCGAGTCTCGTCTACCAGGCACTCGCCGACGTCGAAGACCACGGCTCGAATCATGGGTGCATCGTATTGCCATGCTGAAGTTTCCCCAAGGCCGGGTAGTTAGCGTTTCCGCAGGTCACGCTAACTACCCGGCCTTGGGGAAGCTTCATCTACCAGGGGTCCCGTCCTCTCGTTCAGGAACTTGGCAAGACGCCGAACGGCATAACGCAACGGTGTTGCACGCCAAGGGACACGACCGACACGCCTCGCCCGCCGTACTCCTTGCGAAGCATCACAACGCCTACATAGCTTGACCGCACACAGCCAGAAGAACATCATCAAGTGGCCGCGAGAGGACCGTTAGTGACAGTCAGATCTCGCACAGCACGCCTCTACGCAGCAACCACACCACCGGCGAAACGTGGAATACCGAACCCGGTCAGCGCCTTCCTCGCCTTATCAGCAGCCCTCTGCTGCAACAGGAGCGCTTCTGATCGGCACCGCCTCGGTAAACGCGTCCGCGAAGTCCGACCAGACCCCCACGACCGACCGGCGGTCAGCACCGCCCACTCCCGAGTGGGTCAACCCCGACGGCACGGTGGACGAGAGCAAGATGCCCGAGGAAATGCCGCTCATCGGCCCTGACGGCAAGATCGTCAAGAACGCGGACGGCAAGCCGCTCATGGTTAAGACACGCGACTTCATCAAGCCGTCCGGACCTTCTTTGGCCCCCGCGCCGGGCCTCAGGTCCGGGGAACGCCGCTCCAACGAAATAGACGAGGATGGCCGGATGGTTGAGAAGGTCGAGATCAAGCCGTCCGTACCACCCGCGAACTGACGGACTACACGGCCGAGAAGGCGAAGACAGGCACTTGAGTGGGGGCTAGGTCTTGTTGCGTCTGCTGGAAACTGCGTGCGCGATCGCAGCGATCCTCCTCGCCGCGCTCCTCGTCCTGGCCACCGACCACGCAACCCTGCTGGCCACCTACCACAACGGCGCCCTCACCCGCGCACTCACACTCTTGACCGCGGTGTGCGCGGCCTGGTTGCTCCTGCGCCGCAAACGCACCGGCCGACCCGTGCCCGCCTGCCTCGCCGTCCCGCTCCTGGTCCTCGGAGCATGCACACTCACCCTCGCCGCCAGGACGCTGTAACGGTCGGCCTTGTAGTTGAGGCCCCACAGTTCCGTGGACGGGTCGTTGATGACGTTGACCATGTGTGCGAGGGAGGTGTACGCGGCGAGCAGCGGGTGGATTCGGTAGCGGCCGGGTGTGGTGCGCGGGTGGAGGATGCCGAAGTCTCGGAGTCAGTCACAAGATCTCCGGCTGTAGTACTGGTCTCACGGATGCCGAGCAGCTACTCGACGATCCCCAGTGGGTCGAATGGCAAGGTGGGCGGGGCGCATGAGTACGAGGCAGCGTGACGACCCTCCCGTGGGGAGGGTCGGGAGGGACGCGCGGGGCCCCGCCGCAGACACGGCAGGGCCCAATGGGGAGGGTCCGCCTGGAGGGGGCCAGACCACCACCGCGCACAGCATGCACACACGTTCGGCCAGCACGGTAGAGGTGTGGCGGAAACTCTTCGACCTCGGCGCTATGGGGCAGGCTCGGCAGCGACGGTGGCTCCGGGGCAGGCGTCGGCGAGCGGGGCGAGTCTTTCTTGCTCGAGTTCGTGTCCACGGTCAGGCCCCAGCGCAGCTTGGTGGCGGTCTACTCGAGGCGTTTGTCAGTCCTACGCGTCAGGCGCGACCAGGTCCCCGGTGACGGCGTCAATGAACACGTCAGACTCGTCTGCGCCTTGCACACCGACCATCCATACCGGGCGCCACTGGCCACTGACCTTCTGGGCAAGGAGCACGGAGGCAACCGGGGCGCTGCCTGTCTCTTTGCGGACGACGTCCCCCAGGCCGGCCTTCGTGATTTTCGGGCGAGGCATTTCGGGGTCTGCCACTGGGTCGGCCGTGAAGCCGAGCAGTCGTCCGGCCGAGGTCACGGTCAGGTCGAGACGCATCGGCATCATCACGCCGTCCACGTAACGCCGGTAGGTAAGGTGGTGCATGGCGCGGTTTCCCGCGTCGGCGGCCAGGACATCGGTAGTCAGCTTCGCCCCCTGAATCTGCTTGGGGAACCACCGCTCGGCGAACCGCTTGCCGACCTGAACGGCCTGCCCGTGCGTGAGATCGCCCGGTTCGGCTTCGTTGTCGTTCACCGCAGCGGAGATCAGCGTCTCGTCCGGCCACCGTCCCGTGATCTCGCCCAGCGATGTGGTGGCAGTGATGAGGCCCTCGGCCTTGTTGTACTCGGACCCTTCGTACTCGGCGTTGGGTCCGAAAGTTTCGCGGGCCGCTTCCGTGATCCATGCGTCGGCACTGTCGGCTTGGGCTTCCACAGCCCTTTGGTGGGCTTGTTGCGCTGGCTCGTCATAGGAGCCCAGGTCGGCTGAACGGATCCACATGGTGAGCACGACGGCTGAGACGCCGAGGACGGCGGCCGATGTGGCGAGGTCCTTCCACACCGGCCGCCTCCAGGTGCGGACCAGAGCCCAGCCAGCCGCGGTGCCGATCAGCGCGCCTGCCGTGTTCATCACCGAATCGGTGACCGAGCAGGACCGTCCTGCGACCACCGTGGCCTGGGCCATCTCGATCATCCCGCACGCGGCGACCGAGCATCCTGCGACGGTCAGCGGCCGCTTGAACAGCATCGTCAACAGCAGCGGCGCGGGGATGAACAGCGCAACGTTCAGCCACGCAGACGACGAGCCAGCAGCCTGCGCCATGGACCATCCCGCGTCGCATACCGACTCGCCGGCCGTCCCCGCCATACCGGGCATCAAAGTGACGGTGACGATCCCGCACACTGCCCCAGCCGCGAGGACAGGAAGGAGTACGGGCCGTTCGCGGCTACGGGAAACGAGTGCCACCACAGCAGCGGACATCGCCCACAGCACAGCGAAGGCGGCCAGCAGCCCGGGGACAGCGCCGATGGATGCTTCAATCACGTGCGGGACCGTTTCAGCAGAACTTGACCGACGGAGTCCAGTAGGGGCCGCCGTTGCTGGCGTTCATCAGCCCGGAGGCACGGCAGTCCGGCGCGTACCTGGCTTTACTCAGTCCGCCGAATGAGTGTCCGACCGTCTGCCCCTTAGAAACGGACTTCTTGGGACCCGCCTTAACAATTTCGGAGGTTTGCAGCTTCAATATGACGTCGACGCGGCTGCCTCCTGTCTTGGTGTAGGTGGTTGCCGAGTAGAACAGGCTGGAGTTGCCGCTTACGTGCCCTCCGTCGTTCGCTTCGAACTTCAGCACACCGTTGGTCAGCTTGGTCTGAGTCGTCTTGGCGTGCGCCACAGTCCCCGTCGTCACAGCCAGGGCCGCGGTCATGATTGCTGCCGCGACGGGCCGTATGAGTCTCACGATTTTCCTCCCGTATCGTCTAATGCAGACGAGTTACAAGGGAATCATTTTTCGAGGTGTGCGCCTAGAAGTGATCACGCCAAGATCAGTAGGTCATCTGGCCGACTTCGTTTGCTGGCTCTGTATTCACGTCGGGAGCGCATGAGGTCGCGACGGGCGGCCGAGTCCAGCCAGGACATCAGGTTACTCTGTCGCTGCGCGTCGGCGAGGTCGACCCTTGCTGGAGCAGATGGTCTCACTCCAGGTCGCCTGGAGGTCACGGCAGACGAGGGTGAGTGTGCCGTCCCAGCAGGCGATCTCGTGGCTGCAGCCATCCCTGTGCGGCAGGATCTCGTCGAGAATCACAGTCCCGAGGTTCGTTCCCCGGCCCTCGTCGACGGGATCGACGATGAAGTCGGACACCCCTGTGTAGCGGATCAGCAGGTCTTGGTCGTGCTTCCAGCAGTTGTGCTGGAACTCGACCTCCATCTCCTCACCGTCGGCACCCCGGATGGCTCGGAGCGTCAGATCCTTCACACATCGCCTGCTGCGGAAGTCGTAGTGGTCCGTGTCAGTGGCGAAAGCCCAGGCTCCTGGCGGCAGATCACCGGAAATCGAGGGTAGGTGGCTCAGGTAGCGAGCCGGGCCCAGGACCCCTGACACGTTGCCGACCTCCGCATCGGGATTGACGTACTCCATCGACCTTCGCTCCCCGTTCATGGCGTCCCACTGGCCAACGAATCGTCACACAGACTCACCAAATGAGATGACGTCTTATGAGGAACTCGTGGGCCTGCATCGCCGCAACGCGCTGCTGGAGCGCAGGCAGCGCCATGACGGCGGAATCTTCACGTGCCCGGTCATCCGGGTGGATGAGGATGAGGGCGCGCTGGCCCAGTACTACGTGCGCGACGAGGAAGGCGGGCGTCGCTGTCACCGGGCGCAGGAGCCGCCGAAGAACGAGAAGTGGCCCGCGACATCGACGTCCCGCCGTTCCTGGCCGGGCTGCTGGAGAAGCACCTTGCCGACTGGCCGCACGACTTCGCGTTCACGACCCTGAAGGGCAAGTGGTGGTGGCGGAGCTACTGGCACACGGTGCTGCGACCGGCGGCGGGCGGCCGTGATGCGCGCCCGAAGGCGCGCGGTACGGCAGTCGAGGAAGGGTGGGAGCCGATCATGCCGGGGTTGACGATGCGGGACCTCAGGCACACTCACGACATGTGGCAGGAGGAGATCGGCGTCCGCCCGGTGCTGGGGTACGAGCAGATGGGGCACAAGTACCCTGGGATCAAAGGCACGTACCGGCACCCGACTCCGCCGATGCGGCAGGAGCGGCTCGACGGCCTGCAGCGGCTGTACGAGCGGGCAATGTCGAATCTGGGGTGGCAGAGCGTCTGGGAGAGTTAAATCTCCAAAATATCCCCATCTAAGTGATCAGTTGTGCAGCATCGAAGATCACTCCCCCGATGCTCCGTCGCTGGTCAGGGGCTTTTCGGCGATCTGCTCGTGGTGTCTGATCACTTCAGCGATGATGAAGTTCAGCAGCTTCTCGGCGAAGGCAGGATCCAGCTTGGCGCTCTCGGCGAGCTGGCGCAGGCGTTCGATCTGGCGGGCTTCGCGGGCGGGGTCGGCGGGCGGCAGGTTGTGCCGGGCCTTGAGGTGCCCTACCTGCTGGGTGCATTTGAAGCGTTCGGCGAGCATGTGCACGACTGCCGCGTCGATGTTGTCGATGCTCTCGCGGAGCCGTTCGAGCTGGGCCTGTACGGACTCGTCGATGTCCCTCGTGGTCATGGTCCCGGAGCTTACGTCGCCGTGGTCGGAAGGTCGGCGGGTGTTCAGTGTCTGGGATGCGACGCCCTCGCTCCGGCTGACGGCCCTGGGACGGGAGGTGGCGGCCGGCCGGGGCCGGGGGCCGGCCGGCCGCCTGTGCTGTCCGGTTCTATCCCGGTGCCGGTTCTACCCCGGTGCCGATGTGCCCGCGGTACCGGTGCGCCCGGCGTCCCGCGGTACCGGTGTGCCCGGTGGGTGTGCGGCTACAGATTCGCCGCCGCGCTCCTGATCGCCGAGGCGAAGGTGGAGACCTCGGCGTACACGCCGGGGTAGCCGGGACGGGCGCAGCCGTAACCCCAGCTCACGATGCCGACCTGGATCCAGGAGCCGGAGTCGTCCTTGCGGAACATCGGGCCGCCGGAGTCGCCCTGGCAGGTGTCGACGCCGCCCTGGTTGTATCCGGCGCAGATCTCCTCGGCCGGGATGAGTGCGCTGCCGTACGCCTGTCGGCAGTCGGCGTCGGAGACATACGGGACCTGGGCCTTGAGCAGATAGCGCTGCTGCGGTCCGCCTTCGCGGGCGGCGCCCCAGCCCGCGACGGTGAAGGCGCCGTTGTTGTACGCCGTGGTGTCGGCGATCTTGAGGGTGGGCAGGTCGATGGGCTTGGAGAGCTTGATCAGCGCCCAGTCCTTGCCGTCGCCGTTGTAGCCGGGGGCTTGGACGACCTTGGTGGAGCGGACTTTGATCGCGCTGGGGCTGCGCAGATCGACGACGCCCGCGGTGGCGGTGATGCTGGTGTCGTTGCCCGATCCGTCCACGCAGTGTGCGGCGGTCAGCACGATGTCCGGGGCGTAGAGCGATCCGCCGCAGCCCATGGAGAGCCGGACCATGAAGGGGAACTCGCCCTGGGCGGCGCGGGTTCCGCCGACGACGGGCGGCACGGCGGTGGGGGTCTGCTCAGCGGTGGGGGTCTGCCGAGCGGGCGGCGCGGCGGAGGGGGCAGCGGAGGCGGAGGCGGGCTGGAGGCTGATCACGGCGAGGGCGACCGCCCCTGCCGCGGCGCATCTTTTGGCTGCACGCAGAAGCTGCTTCAACGGACTGCCTTTCGTGGGGGGTTGAGATACGCCCGCCGGTCCTCCGGGAAGTCCTCGGGAAGTCCTCGGAGCGCCGTCCGGCACCCCACAGAACATGCATGACATGGGCCCGACAAGCGTGCTCGGATTATCGAGAGTGGATCACGGCCCTCACAAGACAGCCTTTTCGGCCACCGGGGCAGCCCGATGGCGGGCCCCGTAGAGTTGAGTCCGGCCGACCGTCGCGCATGGGGGTACGGACGTGGTGAACGGCAGCGAGGTCGTACACGGCTTTCCGCACCTCGACACGGTGCGGGAGGCGATCACCGCCCTGTACCGGCGGCTCTCGCCGGACGGGATCCTCTCCTACGGCGCCAGCGTGCTGCCCGCCGACGTGGCCTTCTCCGACCAGGACGACCTGCATCTGGGCACACAGCGCGTCGCCCGCGCCCTGGTGCAGCAGCTGCGGCTGCCGGACGCCAGGATGATCGTGAGCTTCCGGGAGATGGAGCATGCCGCTTCCGTCGAACTGACCGCGGGCCCGGAGTACTTCATCGAACTGAACGACCGGTTCCGCAGACACCGCCGGGACATCGGGGCGGCCCTGGCCCACGAGATCATGCATGTGCTGCTGCACCGGCTGGATCTGTCGTTCGCCGGGACCCGGGACAACGAGATCCTCACGGACACGGCGACCACCTATCTGGGGGCGGGCTGGCTGCTGCTCGACGCGTTCCGGGAGGACCGGCTCTCCAGCCAGAAGCTGGGCTATCTCACCCCGGAGGAGTTCGGCTATGTGCTGGCCAAGCGGTCGGAGATGTTCGGCGAGGACCCCTCGCCGTGGTTCACCAGTCCGCAGGCGTACACGGCGTTCGCCAGAGGCAGGGCGCAGGCGCAGCAAGACCGCCGGCAGCCGCCGCTGACGGCGGCCGGGTGGGCGGGCCGCCGCCGGTACGCCAAGGAGCGACGGCGCGCCCAGGAGCATCCGCAGGCCGCAGCGGGAAACGGCTCCCCGTACGCGTTCGAGGGCGGCGGGCCCGACGGCGGGCTGAAGGTCTCCTTCCCCTGCCCCACCTGCCGGCAGCGCATCCGGCTGCCGGTCCGCGGGCGGGTGCGGGCCCGCTGCGGCCTGTGCCGCACGGTTCTCGAATGCGACACCTGAGCGTCGACGGCGCATGAGCGTCGACGGCGCATGAGCGTCGACGGCGGCGGGCGCGCCGGCCCCGGCCGGGATCACCCCTTCCGGTGTACGGGTCGGGGTGGCCCCGACCCGTACACCGGAAGGGGCGGCTCGGCCCCGGCCAGCAGCCCCCGGGCCGCCTCCCCCGCCTCCGCCGGGGTCCAGCGCGCCGCCCTGTCCGCGGTGGGGCCGCGCCGCCAGCCCTCCATGACGGTGATGCGGCCCGCCTCCGCCTCGAAGACCCGCCCGGTGACGCCCGCGCTGGGCGGGCCGGAGCAGAGCCAGACGACGAGCGGCGAGACGTTCGACGGGGACATCGCGTCGAACGCGCCCGGCGCCCCCGGGGCCGCCATCGCCTCGGGGAAGGCTCGCTCGGTCATCCGGGTGCGGGCGGCCGGGGCGACTGCGTTGACCTGGACTCCGTAGCGCCCGAGTTCCGCCGCGGCGACCAGTGTCAGGGCGACGATCCCGGCCTTGGCGGCGGAGTAGCCGCCCTGTCCGACGCTGCCGAGCAGGCCCGCCCCGGAGGTGGTGCCGACGACCCTGGCGGCCGTCTCCCGGCCCGCCTTCGCCTCGCCGCGCCAGTACGCCGCCGCGTGCTTCAGCGGCAGGAAGTGACCCTTGAGGTGGACGCGTACGACGGCGTCCCAGTCCTCCTCGTCGAGGTTGACGAGCATCCGGTCACGCAGGAAGCCGGCGTTGTTGACGAGGGCGTCCAGCCGGCCGAAGCCGTCGACGGCGGCGGCGATCAGCGACCGCGCGCCCTCGGGTGCGGCCACGTCCCCGCCGTGCGCCAGCGCCTCTCCGCCCGCCGCGCGGATCTCGTCGACGACCTGCCGTGCGTGACCGCCCGGGCCCGGGGGCTCGCCGGGGAGCCCGTCGGGGCCGACGCCGAGGTCGTTCACGACGACGCGCGCGCCCTCGGCGGCCAGCGCCAGGGCATGGGCGCGGCCGAGTCCTCTTCCTCCTCCGGTGACGATGACGACGCGCCCGTCGCAGATGCCGCTCATCCGGTGCTCCCCTCCTGACGGTTGACGGTCTCGTTCCGGCGGACGGCCGGCGCGCCGGCGGTCTCGTTCCGGCGGACGGCCGGCGCGCCGGCGGTCTCGTTCCGGCGGACGGCCGGCGCGCCGGCGGTCTCCTGCCGCCGGCCGGCGGTCGCAGCGTCGAGGAAGGCGGGCCGCTCGCCGCCCCCGTGCACCAGCAGCGACGCCCCGCTGATGTAGGTGGCGCGGTCCGAGGCGAGGAAGAGCGCCGCGTCGCCGATCTCGTCCGGCTCCGCGAGCCGGCCCAGCGGCACCGTGCGTTCCACCGCCGTCACCCCGTCCGCGTCCCCGTAGTGCAGCGCGGACAGCTCCGTGCGGACCATGCCGAGGACGAGGGTGTTCACCCGCACCTCCGGGGCCCACTCCACCGCCATGGACCGGGCCAGGCTCTCCAGGCCCGCCTTGGCCGCCCCGTAGGCCGCCGTGCCCGGCGACGGGCGGGTCCCGCTCACGCTGCCGGTCATCACCACCGAGCCGCGCGCCGCGCGCAGTTGCTCGTACGCGGCGAGCGAGGCCGTGAGCGGAGCGAGGAGGTTGAGCTCCACCACCCGGGCGTGGCGCTCGGGCCCGCCTTCGCCGAGCGGGCGGCGGGGGGTTCCGCCGGCGTTGTTGACGAGCGTGTCCAGCCGTCCGCACCGGTCGGCCACCTGGTCGAAGAAGCGGCGTACCGCGGCCGTGTCGCGCAGATCGACGGGCAGGAAGCGCGCCTGCCTGCCGCCGTGCGCGACCGGCCGCTCCGGCGGTCGGCGGGCGCAGACCAGGACCTCGGCCCCGGCCCGCAGAAAGGCCCGGGCGATGCCCGCGCCCACCCCCCGGGTGCCGCCGGTGACGACCGCGACCCTCCCCTCCCACTCCATGGGCTGCTACCTTCCCTCACCTAACAAACGTTTGGTGGAAAGGTAGCTGATCCATCCATGGGTGTCTCCACCGCACGTCCCGGAAACGGCGTCCGTCTCGTCACGGTCGACTTCCCACCCGTCAACGCCCTGCCCGTGCGCGGCTGGTACGACCTCGCGGACGCGGTGCGCGCCGCGGGCCGTGACCCGGCCGTGCGCTGCGTCGTGCTGGCCGCCGAGGGCCGCGGCTTCAACGCGGGCGTCGACCTGAAGGAACTGCAGCGGGACGACGCGGCGCGCACGGCGCTCATCGGCGTCAACCGCGCCTGCGCCGAGGCGTTCGCCGCCGTGTACGGGTGCGAGGTCCCCGTCGTCGCGGCGGTGCAGGGCCACTGCCTGGGCGGCGGCGTCGGCCTGGCGGGCAACGCGGACGCGCTCGTCGCCTCCGACGACGCCCGCTTCGGCCTCCCGGAGCTGGACCGGGGGGCCCTGGGCGCGGCCACCCACCTCGCCCGGCTGGTCCCCCAGCATCTGATGCGCACGCTGTACTTCACCTCACGGACCGTCACCGCCCGGGAACTGCACGCCCACGGCGCGGTGTGGCGCGTCACCCCGCGCGACCGGCTGCGCGAGGCCGCGCTGGAGCTGGCCCGGGAGGTCGCGGCGAAGGACGGCGAACTGCTGCGGCTGGCCAAGGCCGCGATCAACGGGATCGATCCGGTCGACGTACACCGCAGCTACCGCTTCGAGCAGGGCTTCACCTTCGAGGCGGGGCTCAGCGGACTCGCCGACCGCGTCCGCGGCGCCTTCGGCGCCGCCCCGGCCGAGGAGGCCGGGCGGTGACCGACAAGACCATGACGCCCGAGGACGTCGTCGACAGGCTGCGCAGCGGGATGACGCTCGGCATCGGCGGCTGGGGCTCGCGCCGCAAGCCGATGGCGCTGGTCAGGGCGGTGCTCAGGGCCGGCCTCACGGATCTCACCGTGGTGTCGTACGGGGGCCCCGACGTGGGGCTGCTCGCTGCGGCGGGCCGTGTCCGCCGGCTTGTCGCCCCCTTCGCCACCCTTGACTCGATCCCGCTCGAACCGCACTTCCGCGCCGCCCGCCAGTGCGCCGCCTTCGAACTGACGGAGCTCGACGAGGCGATGTTCATGTGGGGGCTCACCGCGGCCGCCCACCGCCTGCCGTTCCTGCCTGTGCGCACCGCGCTGGGCTCCGACGTCATGCGGGTCAACCCCGGTCTGCGCACGGTGGTCTCGCCGTACGGCGACGGCGAGGAGTTCGTCGCCGCGCCCGCGCTGCGCCTGGACGCCGCGCTGGTGCACATGAACCGCGCGGACCGGTCGGGCAACGGCCAGTACCTGGGCCCGGACCCGTACTTCGACGATCTGTTCTGCGAGGCCGCCGACGCCGCGTATGTCTCCTGCGAACGACTCGTCGGGACGGCAGACCTCGCCAAGGAGGCCGCGCCGCAGACCCTGCTGCTCAAGCGCCATGCCGTCACCGGTGTCGTCGAGGCTCCGAACGGCGCGCACTTCACCTCGTGCGCCCCCGACTACGACCGCGACGAGAACTTCCAGAAGCTGTACGCCGCCACCGGCTGGCCCGAGTTCGCGGACCGCTTCCTCGCGGGCTCCGACGAGGGGGCCTATCAGTCGGCGGTGCGGACCTGGCACGAGGAGCAGACGGGCGAGCGGGAGGCAGAGCGATGACGGACACGGTCAGCCGGGCCGAGTACTGCGTGGTCGCCTGCGCCGAGGCATGGCGCGGCGACGGGGAGGTCCTGGCCAGTCCGATGGGCCTGATCCCGTCCCTCGGCGCGCGCCTCGCCAAGCACACCTTCTCCCCCGATCTGCTGCTCACCGACGGGGAGGCGATGCTGGTCGGCCTCGACGGGACGGTGGAGGGCTGGCTGCCGTACCGGCAGCATCTGGCGCTGGTCACCGGGGGCAGGCGGCACGTCATGATGGGCGCGAGCCAGCTCGACCGGCACGGCAACCAGAACATCTCCTGCATCGGCGACTGGCGCCGGCCCGACCGCCAGCTGCTGGGCGTGCGCGGCGCGCCGGCGAACACCCTCAACCACCCGGTCAGCTACTGGGTGCCCCGGCATACGCGGAGGGTGTTCGTCGAGCGGGTCGACATGGTGTGCGGAGTCGGCTACGCGCGGGCGGCGGGAGCGGGCCCGTCGGCGAGCCGGTTCCACCGCATCCCGCGGGTCGTCTCCGACCTGGGCGTGTTCGATTTCGAGACCCCCGACCGGACGATGCGCCTGGCATCCCTGCATCCGGGGGTCGCGCTCGACCGGGTCAGGGAGGCGACCGGCTTTGACCTGGCCGTGCCCGGGGCCGGAGCCGGAGCCGGAGCCGGAGCCGGGGCCGGGGCCGGGGCCGGGGAGGTTCCGTACACCCGTGAGCCGACGGCGGCCGAACTGCGGCTGATCCGCGAGGTCATCGACCCGGCGGGACGCCGCGAGCACGAGGTCGGGGCGGCGGGCCGATGAAGACTCCGCTCACCGAGCTTGTCGGAGTTCGGCATCCGGTCGTGCAGACCGGGATGGGGTGGGTGGCCGGGCCACGGCTGGTCTCCGCCGCCGCTAACGCCGGGGCGCTGGGCATCCTCGCGTCCGCGACCATGACGCCCGGCGGGCTGCGCGCCGCGGTACGGGAGGTGGCCGCCCGCACGGACGCCCCCTTCGGGGTCAATCTGCGGGCCGACGCCCCCGACGCCCGCGAGCGGGTCCGGATCATCGTCGAGGAGGGCGTGAGAGTGGCGTCGTTCGCGCTCGCGCCCTCGCGCGAGCTGATCGCCGAGTTGAGGGACGCGGGCGTGGTCGTGATCCCTTCGGTGGGTGCGCGGCGGCATGCGGAGAAGGTCGCGGCGTGGGGCGCGGACGCGGTGATCGTGCAGGGCGGCGAGGGCGGCGGGCACACCGGCGAGGTGGCGACCGGCGTGCTGCTGCCGCAGGTCGTCGACGCGGTGTCGGTGCCGGTGGTCGCGGCCGGCGGCTTCCGGGACGGGCGCGGGCTGGTGGCGGCGCTGGCGTACGGCGCGGCGGGCGTCGCCATGGGGACCCGCTTTCTGCTCACGTCGGACTCGACGGTGCCGGACGCCGTCAAGGCGCGCTATCTGGCGGCGTCCGTGCGGGACGTCACGGTGACCACGGCGGTCGACGGGCTGCCGCACCGGGTGCTCCGCACGGATCTGGTCGACGCGCTGGAGCGCGCCGGACGTCTCAGGGCGCTGCTGCACGCGCTGCGCAGCGCCGCCCGCTTCCGCCGGATCTCGGGGCTGTCCTGGGCCGCGCTGGTCCACGACGGCCGTGCGCTGAAGCACGGCAGGGAGCTGTCCCTCAGCCAGGTGCTGCTCGCCGCGAACACACCCATGCTGCTGAAGGCCGCCATGGTCGACGGCCGTACGGACCTGGGGGTGATGTCGTCCGGTCAGGTCGCGGGTGTGATCGAGGACCTGCCGAGCTGCGCGGAGCTGGTGGAGCGGGTGATGCGGGAGGCGGAGGAGGTGCTCGACGGGCTGGGGTCCCTCGGCCGGGCCGGCCGGGGCAGCCGCTGAGCCCGGCGGCGCTCGGTGAGGCCTACAGGCGTTCGATGACCGTGACGTTCGCCTGGCCGCCGCCCTCGCACATCGTCTGGAGGCCGAACCGGCCGCCCGTCCGTTCCAGTTCGTGCAGCAGCGTCGTCATCAGCCGTGCGCCGGTCGCGCCCAGCGGATGGCCCAGGGCGATCGCGCCGCCGTTGGCGTTCACCCGTTCCGGGTCCGCGCCCGTCTCCTGCAGCCAGGCGAGCACGACCGGGGCGAACGCCTCGTTGATCTCGACCAGGTCCATGTCGTCAATGGACATGCCGGTCTTCTTCAGCGCGTGGGCGGTGGCCGGGATGGGTGCGGTCAGCATGCGGATCGGGTCCTCGCCGCGCACCGACAGATGATGCACGCGGGCGCGGGGCGTCAGGCCGTGGTCGCGGACCGCCCGTTCGCTTGCCAGCAGCAGCGCCGCCGCGCCGTCCGAGACCTGGGAGGAGCACGCCGCGGTGATCGTTCCGCCGTCGAGGACCGGCTTCAGGGCCGCCATCAGCTCCAAGGTGGTGTCACGGCGCGGGCCCTCGTCCGCCGTCATGTCCCCGTACGGCACGATCTCCTTCTCAAAACGGCCCTCGTCGGCCGCCCGGACCGCGCGACGGTGGGAGGTGAGGGCGAACTCCTCCATGGCACGCCGCGAGATGCCCCATTTGCGGGCGATCAGCTCCGCACCGTGGAACTGGCTGACCGGGGCCCGGCCGTAGCGCGCCCGCCAGCCCGAGCTGCCCGCGAAGGGGCCCTCGGTGAGCCCGAGCGGCTCGGCGGCCTGCCGGGAGGCGAAGGCGATCGGCACCTGGGACATGTTCTGCACGCCGCCCGCGACGACGAGGTCCTGAGTGCCGGAGAGCACGCCCTGCGCGGCGAAGTGCACGGCCTGCTGCGAGGAGCCGCACTGCCGGTCGACGGTGACGCCCGGCACCTCCTCGGGCAGCCCGGCCGCCAGCCAGCAGGTGCGGGCGATGTCGCCGGCCTGCGGGCCGACCGTGTCCAGGCAGCCGAAGACCACGTCCTCCACGGCGGCGGGGTCGATGGAGGAGCGTTCGACCAGCGCGGTCAGCACATGGGCGCCGAGGTCGGCGGGGTGGACCGCGGCGAGGCCGCCCCTGCGCCGCCCCACCGGGGTGCGTACCGCTTCGACGATGTATGCCTCGGCCATGGCTGACGCTCCTTCGCTGCCAGGTGCTGGGTGCTGGGTGTCAGGTGTCCCGTACGGCGATGCCGTCCAGCACCATCGACAGGTACTGGCGGGCGATCTCCTCGGGGCTGTGCTGTCCGCCCGGCCGGTACCAGGAGGCGGCGACCCACACGGTGTCGCGCAGGAACCGGTAGGCGAGCCGGACGTCCAGATCGGCGCGGAACGCCTTCTCGGCCACCCCGCGCTGAAGCGTGCCGAGCCATGCCTGCTCGAACTTCCGCTGGGACTCGGTGAGATAGGCGAAGCGCGGCTGGGCGGCCAGGTGGCGGGACTCCTTCTGGTAGATGGCGACGGCCGCGCGGTGCCGGTCGATCTCCCGGAAGGACTCGGTGACCAGGGCCTCGATGGTCTCCCGCGGGCCGAGTCCGGCGCCGAGGACGGCGTCGTACCCCTGCCACAGCTCGTCGAGGAAGGTGGAAAGGATCTCATCGACCATCGACTCCTTGGAGTCGAAGTGGTAGTAGAGGCTGCCCGCGAGCATCCCGGCCGTGTCCGCGATCCGCCGGACGGTGGTGGCGTTGTAGCCGTGCGCGGCGAACACCTCGGCCGCCGTGTCGAGTAGTTCCCTGCGTCGGTCGGGCACGGAGGCCGCGGCCACCTGTGTCTTCTTCATCTTGGGCACATGACCATTGTCGTCCCCGGGCGGCGGACCTAGGCACGCTGGCTGCTCACGGCGACGACCTCGCCGGTCATATACGAGGAATAGCCGCTGGCCAGGAAGACGATCACGTTGGCGACCTCCCAGGGTTCGGCGCAGCGCCCGAAGGCCTCCCGCGCGGTCAGCTCGTCGAGCAGCTCGGGTGAGGTGACCCTGGCCAGATGCGGGTGCATGGCCAGGCTCGGCGCGACCGCGTTGACCCGCACTCCGTACTGAGCGGCCTCGATGGCGGCGCACCGGGTCAGGGCCATGACGCCCGCCTTGGCGGCGGCGTAGTGGGCCTGGCCGGACTGGGCCCGCCAGCCGAGGACGGAGGCGTTGTTGACGACGCAGCCGCCGGGGCGGCGCTCAGGGGTGTCCCGGAAGCGGCGCAGGGCGGCGCGGGTGCAGCGGAAGGTGCCGGTCAGGGTGGTGTCGAGGACCGCGGACCACTGCTCGTCGGCCATCTCGGCGAGGGGCGCGGATCCGCCGAGCCCGGCGTTGTTGACGACGATGTCCAGTCGGCCGTGCAGCCGCACCGCGGTGTCGAACAGCGCCTGGACCTGGCGCTCCCGGGTGACGTCGCAGGGCAGTGCGGCGACCGCGCCGACGCCGAACTCCTCGGCGAGCGCCGCCTCCGCCTCCTTCAGCCGACGGGCGTGCCGGTCGCCGAGGAGGACGCGCGCACCCTCCTCGAGGAGTCTGCGGGCGGTCGCGCCGCCGATCCCCGCGCCGGCCGCGGCCGTGACGACGGCGGTGCGGCCGGTGAGCAGGCCGTGCCCCGGAACGTACTGCGCCTTGTTGTCCGTCACGGCGGCACGTTAACCTACCAAACACTTGTTAGGGAAGGTTGGCAACCGCATGGACCTGGACAGCTCCCCCGGCGACGACGCCTTCCGCGCCGAGGCCCGCGCCTGGCTCGCCGCGCATGTGCCCGCCGAGCCGCTTCCCTCCCTGGAGACGCGCGAGGGCTTCGCGGCCCATCGCGCCTGGGAGGCCGTGCTGTACGCGGACCGCTGGTCGGCACTCTCCTGGCCGCGGGAGTACGGCGGCCGGGGCGCGGACGTCTTCCGGTGGCTGGCCTTCGAGGAGGAGTACTACGCGGCGGGCGCTCCCGGCCGGGTCTCGCAGAACGGCATCCATCTGCTCGCCCCCACGCTCTTCGACCACGGCACGGCCGAGCAGCGGGCGCGGGTGCTGCCCGCGATGGCCGCCGGCGCGGAGATCTGGGCGCAGGCCTGGTCGGAGCCGGAGGCGGGATCGGATCTGGCCGCGCTGACGTCCCGGGCGGTGCCCACGGACGGCGGCTGGCTGCTGTCGGGCCGGAAGGCCTGGTCCTCGCGGGCGGCCTTCGCGGACCGGGCGTTCGGACTGTTCCGTACGGACCCGGGGGCGGCCAGGCCCCATCAAGGGCTGACGTATCTGATGTTCGACCTGCGGGCGCCGGGGGTCGCGGTGCGGCCCGTCGGGCGGCTGGACGGCAAGCCCGCCTTCGCCGAACTCCTCCTGGACGGGGTTTTCGTGCCGGACGCGGACGTGATCGGGGAGCCCGGGCAGGGCTGGCGGATCGCCATGTCGGCCACGGGCGACGAGCGGGGGCTGACGCTGCGCTCCCCGGGCCGGTTCCTGGCCGCCGCGGACCGGCTGGTGCGGCTGTGGCGCGAGCGGGGGGAGCCGGAGGGGGCGCGCGACCGGGTGGCGGACGCGGTGATCGGCGCACGGGCCTACCAGCTGTTCGCGTGCGCCGCCGCCTCGCGCTCCGCCGCGGGCGCGGCCCTGGGGGCGGAGTCCAGTCTCAACAAGGTGTTCTGGTCGGAGTACGACCTCGCCCTGCACGAGACGGCGCTCGATCTGCTCGGCGACCAGGCGGAGCGGACGGACGGCGACTGGGCGGAGGGGTATGTCTTCGCGCTCGCGGGTCCCGTCTACGCCGGCACGAACGAGATCCAGCGCGACATCATCGCCGAGCGGCTGCTCGGGCTGGAGAAGGGCCGCCGCTGATGCGTTTTCTGCTCACCGGGGAACAGACCGCGTTCGCCCGCTCGCTGGACGCGATGCTCACGGCGGCGGACACGCCGGGGACGGTGCGGGCGTGGGCGGCCGGGGACTTCGCCGCCGGGCGCATGCTGTGGTCCCGGCTGGCCGAGGCGGGCGTCTTCGCGCTGGCCGTGCCCGAGGCGTACGAGGGGCTGGGGCCGCGGCCCGTCGATCTGGCCGTCGCCTTCGTGGAACTGGGCCGCCACGCGGCGCCGGGCCCGTACGTCGAGACGGCCGGTGCGGCGGCGCTGCTGTCCGCGCTGGCGGAACTGGGCGATCCGGCGCCGGCGAAGCGCCTGCTGCCGCCGGTCGCCGCGGGCTCGCTGATGCCGACCCTCACCCTGCACGGTGCGGGCCCGTACGCCCTCGACGCGGACGCGGCGGACTGCGTCCTCGCCGTCGGGCCCGTCGGCTCGGGCGGGGCGGCCACGGTGCGTCTCGCGCCCGCCGGGCGGGAATCACCGCAGGCGTCGGCCGACCCCGCGCGGCGGCTCGGCGCCGCCGGGCCCGGCGGGCCGGTGCTGGCGACCGGTCCGCAGGTGGCGGAGGCGGCACGGCGGGCAGTCGACTGGGCACGGCTCGCCGCCGCCGCGCAGTGCCTCGGCGTCGGCCTCGCTCTGCTGGACCGCACGGTCGCCTACGTCAAACAGCGCACCCAGTTCGGCGCTGCGATCGGGTCGTTCCAGGCGGTCAAGCACCGGCTGTCCGACACCCTGATCGCCCTGGAGTTCGCCCGGCCACTGGTGTACGGGGCGGCCGTCACCATGACCCGGGCGGATGTCTCCGCCGCCAAGGCCGCGGCGGGCGAGGCCGCGTACGCCGCCGCCCGCACCGCCCTCCAACTGCACGGCGCGATCGGCTACACCGACGAGCTGGACCTCTCGCTGTGGCTGCGCAAGGCCCGCCCGCTGCGGGACGCCTGGGGGACGCCGGCGCGGTGCCGCGCGGATGTGCTGTCGACGCCCGACGCGGCCGCACCCGACGCAGGACCGCGGGTCGAGCGGTGATCCCATGTGCGGCAGCGGCGGCGAGCCACTGCGGGCACTCGCCGAGCCCGGTCGGCCAGGGCCCTGCACTTGCACATGGACCGTTCGCTGCGGGACGACTCGGGCCATGACTGCGCGGCCCCCTCGGCAGCAGCGGTCAGAACGACTGCACGGCCTGGGAGAGCTCGCCGACCGCCGCCGCCAGGGGGGCCACCGGCTGGGCGAAGGCCGTCAGCCGGTCGAGGGCGCGGCGGACCACCCCGGGCTGGGGGTCCTCGTCGTCGAGTTCCTCGCGGAGTCTGCGCAGTTCCGCCCGGGGGGCCTCCTGGTCCGGCAGGGCGGCGCGGTGCTCCTCCAGCAGGCGCTCGACCAGGGCGAGCAGATCGCGGATCTGTGTGCGCTGATCGGCGGTGGGGGCCTGGACGAAAACCTGGCCGGCGATGGCCTGGGCGCCGGAGCCCACGGCCTGGTTGCCGACCTGGCTGTGCCCTCCGTACTGCTGCACGCCGAGGTTGTCCCCCTGCGGCAGGCCTTCCGGCGACGACGGGCGGGACTGATGGGTCATCGGGTCCTCCTAACGCTCCACCGCGGCCGCGGAGGCTCCGGCCGCCCCGGCCGTGGCGGTCCGGGCGGTGGCCTGGGCGCCCTGGCCGACCGCCTGGTTGCCCACGACGCTCACCCCGCCGGTCTGCAGGACACCGTGGTTGAGGATGGTCTGGGTCTGGCTGCGGAAGTCTGCCGTGTCGACGCCGTGCTCGTCCAGGAAGTCCCGTACGGCCGCGAGGGTGTGCCGGTCCAGCGCGGCGAGCGTGCGCTCGGCGTCCACCACCTGGAAGTGGTTGAGGTACTGCGGGCTGAGGACCTCCTCGCGGATGCTCAGCCGTGCACCGCGGTCAAAGGCGGGGTCGTCCTGGGCGGCCTGCACCTCGCGGAGCAGCCGGCGGTTTCTGCGAGTCTCGGCGCGCGCGTAGCGGAAGGAGGAGCCCGGTGCGGCGGACAGCGCCCCGCCTGTCCGCCGCAGCGCGTTCAGCAGGAGTGCGCGGTGGCGCTCCGCGGTGAGCGCGGCGGGCAGCAGGTCCACGGTGTGCAGTTCGCGCAGCACGGGCCCGAGGACATGCCGCTCGCAGTGCAGATGGAGCGACCTGCCGACCACGGCCACGTGCAGGAACTGGCTGGGCACCACATCGCCGCCCCACATGGGCAGATGGGCGGCGAGACAGTGCCTCGCCGGGCCCTGTGGGCTCAGTGCGATCCGCCGTACCTCCTCGTCGGGCAGCGAGGTTACCGGCGCGCAGAGCGGTTCGGGCAGCAGTCTGCCGTCCGACGCGATGGCCGTGCCGCTGACGAACACCCGGTCCTCGATGAGGAGACCGGCGAGGCTCGCCCCGCCGGCGGGAAGCCCGCCGGGCGGCGCGACGCCGGCCTGGGCCGGCACGGCGGCGGCGTGCCGTTCCGCCGCGTCCCTGAGCCGGGCGCGCAGGCGCTCGACGACCTCCCATGCGTCGAAGTCCACGACCGCGGGGGCGTCGCCTCCGGCGTCCGACGGGTGCTCGGCGGGCAGCAGGGGCAGCGACAGCGACCACTTCGACTCCCGCCGGGCGTAACCGAGGAACGGCGAGTACCCGCTGTAGACGGTGACATTGCCGCGCTGCGCCTCGGCCACGTCGTCGATCCGGTCGGCGGCCCACGGCTCGACGGGCCCCGGCTGCGGCAGCGCGCCCGGGTCGAACACATCACGGCGCAGCGTCTCGCGCAGCCGGGCGTCGATGTCGAGTTCCTCGTCCGCGAGTGTACGGAACGCCAGGGCGCCCGCCGCGACCGAGGCGAGCAGCGGTGGAATGCCGAGCAGATAGCCGCCGGCCAGCCAGGCGAGCGGCCCCGGCAGGGACATCGCGGACAGGGTCCGGCCCAGCAGCAGTCCGGCGATGAGCAGGGCGGCCGAGGTGAGGGCGAGCCGCCAGACAGCGGCCGCCGGGTCCGGCAGTTCGCGGCCGCGCAGGGAGCGCCGGGGGATGCGGGCGGCGGAGCTCAGTGCTCTGAGCCCTCCGAGGGCGAACACCAGCCACAAGGGGCTGAACACGGCGACGACGCAGCAGACCAGCGTCAGCCGCAGATCCCGCTCCCGGTGCAGTTGGCGGGCGGCAAGGCAGTGCCGGGCGACCGGCACCAGGTCGACGCCGGGCGAGGTGGCGACCGCGCCCAGTTCGTCCCCCAGCACGTCCTCGACCACTCGGCGGGAGAAGGCCGGATCGGTGTAGGCGGCGGCGCACAGATAGCGGGTGACGTCGCCCGGCGCGCTGCCGGTGGCGACGGCGTCGACGACGTCCTGGGAGGAGGTGGCGGCCATGGCTCTTCTCCGTTCGCGGCCACGGGCTGACGAAACGCTGAAGGATCCGCTTGATCCGCCTGCTCTGCCCGGTCTGCCCGGTCCGGCGGATCCGGCGAAGACGGCGGCGACGGCCAGGCCCAGCAGCACGCCGAAGACCAGTCCGTCGACGAGGAAGTAGGCGAACACCTCGGCGCCGTCCCGGCCGAAGAGGGTGACGGCGCCGGGGCCCCTGCTCATGATGACGGCCCATGCGGGGACCGCGGCGACGGCGGAGACGAGGACGCCGACGCCGAGCGCAGCGGTCCAGCGGACACCGCCCGCGGCAGGGGCCCGGGCCATCACCCGGGGTGCCAGGACGAGGACGCCGAGGAGCAGCACGGCCGCCGAGGCGTTCCCGCTCCAGCCGATCGCGGCCGAGAAGCGGTCGGGGCCCGGCGAGGGGTCCCACCCGGGGACGTACAGCGCGCGGTACAGCAGCGACTGGACGGCGTTGTCCGCTTGCAGCCCGCGCAGCGGCTCACGCGCCCAGGGGCTGCCCAGCAGCAGCAGGCCCGCGCATAACAGCGCGACTCTCCCCCGCACCGGCTTCCCCAGGCCGATCATCCGTTCCATGGCACCCCCCGGAACAGCTTCAGGCTCAGCACTCTAGAAGTCCGGGCGGGGTGTGTCAGCGGGTTGTGGAAAACCCCCCGCGGCAGACGGCCGCGGCAAACACCGCGGCGCCTGCCGTGGTCCGGTCGGGGACGAGGCAGGCGCCGCGATCAGTTCCGTACGCCGTTGTACGGGACGTCTATGGGGCGTTTCCGCGGTGCTTCGGCGGTCAGACCGTGAGCGCGCGGTCGGTGGGGCGGATGGGGGCCGGGAGCTCGCTCGCGCCCGTGAGGTAGTGGTCCACGCCGCGTGCGGCGGAGCGGCCTTCGGCGATGGCCCAGACGATCAGGGACTGGCCGCGTCCGGCGTCTCCCGCGACGAACACGCCGTCGACATTGGTGGCGAAGTCGGCGTCGCGCGCGACGTTGCCGCGCTCGTCCAGTTCCAGGCCGAACTGCTCGACCAGGCCGTTGGACCGGTCGGTGCCGGTGAAGCCCATGGCCAGGGTGACCAGCTGAGCGGGGATCCTCCGCTCGGTGCCGGCCTTCTGCTCCAGCTTGCCGTCCTTGAACTCCACCTCGACCAGGTGCAGGTACTGGACGTTGCCGTCCTCGTCGCCCTCGAAGTGGGTCGTGGACACGGAGTAGACCCGCTCGCCGCCCTCTTCGTGCGCCGAGGTGACCTTGTACAGCATGGGGAAGGTCGGCCACGGCTGGTTCGCGTTCCGCTCCTCGCCCGGCCTGGGCATGATCTCCAGTTGGGTGACGGAGGCCGCCCCCTGCCGGTGGGCGGTGCCCACGCAGTCCGCGCCGGTGTCGCCGCCGCCGATGACGACGACGTGCTTGCCCTCGGCGGTGATCGGCGGGGCGACGTAGTCGCCCTCCTGGACCTTGTTGGCGAGGGGCAGGTACTCCATCGCGAAGTGGATGCCCTTGAGGTCCCGGCCGGGAACGGGCAGATCGCGGGAGACGGTCGCGCCCGCGGCGATGACGACCGCGTCATAGCGGCGCCGCAGCTGCGCGGCGTCGACGTCGCGGCCGATCTCGACGCCGGTGCGGAACTTGGTGCCCTCCGCGCGCATCTGCTCGATGCGGCGGTTGATGTGCCGCTTCTCCATCTTGAACTCGGGGATGCCGTAGCGCAGCAGCCCGCCGACGCGGTCGGCCCGCTCGTACACGGCCACGGTGTGGCCCGCGCGGGTGAGCTGCTGGGCGGCGGCCAGGCCCGCCGGGCCGGAGCCGATGACGGCCACGGTCTTGCCGGAGAGCCGCTCCGGCGGCTGCGGCTTGACGTCGTTGGCGTCCCACGCCTTGTCGATGATGGAGACTTCGACGTTCTTGATGGTGACGGCCGGCTGGTTGATGCCGAGGACGCACGCGGCTTCGCAGGGTGCGGGGCACAGCCGCCCGGTGAACTCAGGGAAGTTGTTGGTGGCGTGCAGCCGCTCGCCGGCGGCCGCCCAGTCCTCGCGGTAGGCGTAGTCGTTCCACTCGGGGATCAGGTTCCCCAGCGGACAGCCGTTGTGGCAGAAGGGGATGCCGCAGTCCATGCAGCGTCCCGCCTGCTTGCTGATGACCGGCAGCAGCGAGCCGGGGACGTAGACCTCGTTCCAGTCCTTGACGCGCTCCTGGGCGGGGCGGGTCTGGGCGACTTCGCGCCCGGTGGTCAGGAAGCCCTTGGGGTCAGCCATTGATCGCCGCCTCCATCATCTTCTCGGTGGTCTCGGACTCGGAGAGCCCGGCCCGCTCGGCGGCGTCCTTGGCGGCGAGCACTGCCTTGTACGTGGTCGGAATGATCTTGCTGAAGCGGTCCGCGGAGGCGTCCCAGTCGGCCAGCAGCTTCTCGGCGACGGTGGAGCCGGTCTCCTCGAGGTGGCGGCGCACGACGTCGTGCAGCCACTGCTTGTCGGCGTCCGTCAGCGGCTCGATCGCCTGCAGGTTGCCGGGGTTGACGTTGTCCCGGTCGAGGTCGACCACATAGGCGATGCCGCCGGACATGCCGGCCGCGAAGTTGCGTCCGGTCGCGCCGAGGACGACGGCGTGGCCGCCGGTCATGTACTCGCAGCCGTGGTCTCCCACGCCTTCGGCGACGACCGTCGCGCCGGAGTTGCGGACGCAGAACCGCTCGCCGGTGCGGCCGCGCAGGAAGACCTCGCCGCCGGTCGCGCCGTAGGCGATGGTGTTGCCTGCGATGGTCGAGTACTCGGCGAGGTGGTCGGCCCCGCGGTCGGGACGGACCACGATCCGGCCGCCGGACAGCCCCTTGCCGACGTAGTCGTTGGCGTCGCCTTCCAGGCGCAGGGTGACGCCGCGCGGCACGAACGCGCCGAAGGACTGGCCCGCCGAGCCGGTGAAGGTGATGTCGATGGTGTCGTCGGGCAGGCCCGCGCCGCCGAACCTCTTGGTCACCTCGTGGCCCAGCATGGTGCCGACGGTCCGGTTGATGTTGCGGACGGCGATCTGGGCGCGCACCGGCTGGGCGTCCTCGGCCGTGGCCGCGCCCAGCGCGTCCGCGGCCAGCTTGATCAGCTCGTTGTCGAGGGCCTTCTCCAGTCCGTGGTCCTGCTCGATCAGCTGGTGGCGGACCGCGCCTTCGGGCAGTTCGGGGACGTGGAACAGGGGCGCGAGGTCCAGACCCTGTGCCTTCCAGTGGTTCACCGCGCGGGTGGTGTCCAGCAGCTCGGCGTGGCCGACGGCCTCGTCCAGCGTGCGGAAGCCCAGCTCGGCCAGCAGCTCGCGGACCTCCTCGGCGATGAACTCGAAGAAGTTGACGACGAACTCGGGCTTGCCGGAGAAACGGTCCCGCAGCGTCGGGTTCTGGGTGGCGATGCCGACCGGGCAGGTGTCCAGGTGGCAGACGCGCATCATGACGCAGCCGGAGACGACGAGCGGGGCGGTGGCGAAGCCGAACTCCTCCGCGCCGAGCAGCGCGGCGATGACGACGTCGCGGCCGGTCTTGAGCTGTCCGTCGGTCTGCACCACGATCCGGTCGCGCAGCCCGTTGAGCAGCAGCGTCTGCTGGGTCTCGGCCAGGCCGAGCTCCCAGGGGCCGCCCGCGTGCTTGAGCGAGGTGAGCGGGGAGGCTCCGGTGCCGCCGTCGTGGCCGGAGATCAGGACGACGTCCGCGTGCGCCTTGGAGACGCCCGCGGCGACCGTGCCGACGCCGACCTCGGAGACCAGCTTCACATGGATGCGGGCGGCCGGGTTGGCGTTCTTGAGGTCGTGGATCAGCTGGGCGAGATCCTCGATGGAGTAGATGTCGTGGTGCGGCGGCGGGGAGATCAGGCCCACGCCGGGCGTGGAGTGCCGGGTCTTGGCCACCCACGGGTACACCTTGTGGCCGGGCAACTGGCCGCCCTCGCCGGGCTTGGCGCCCTGCGCCATCTTGATCTGGATGTCGTCGGCGTTGACCAGGTACTCGGAGGTGACGCCGAAGCGGCCGGAGGCGACCTGCTTGATGGAGGAGCGGCGCGCCGGGTCGTACAGGCGCTCCGGGTCCTCCCCGCCCTCGCCGGTGTTGGACTTGCCGCCCAGCTGGTTCATGGCGATGGCGAGCGTCTCGTGCGCCTCCTTGGAGATGGAGCCGTACGACATCGCGCCGGTGGAGAAGCGCTTGACGATCTCCGAGGCGGGCTCGACCTCCTCGACCGGGATCGAGGGACGGTCGGAGGTGAAGGCGAACAGGCCGCGGAGCGTCATCAGCCGCTCGGACTGCTCGTTCACCCGGTCCGTGTACTTCTTGAAGATGTCGTAGCGCTTGGTGCGCGTGGCGTGCTGGAGGCGGAAGACCGTCTCCGGGTCGAACAGGTGGGGCTCGCCCTCCCGCCGCCACTGGTACTCGCCGCCGATCTCCAGGGCACGGTGGGCGGGGGCGATGCCGCTGGCCGGGTACGCCTTGGCGTGGCGGGCGGCGACCTCCTGCGCGATGACGTCCAGGCCCGCACCGCCGATCTTGGTGGCGGTGCCGTCGAAGTACTCGGCGACGAAGGCGTCGTCCAGGCCTACGGCCTCGAAGACCTGCGCGCCGCGGTAGGAGGCGACGGTCGAGATGCCCATCTTGGACATGACCTTCAGCACGCCCTTGCCGAGGGCGTGGATCAGGTTGCGGATGGCCTTCTCGGGCTCGATGCCGTCGATGAAGGCGCCGGCCCGGACGAGGTCCTCGACGGACTCCATCGCCAGGTAGGGGTTGACGGCGGCCGCGCCGTAGCCGATCAGCAGCGCGACATGGTGCACCTCCCGGACGTCGCCGGCCTCGACCAGCAGCCCCACCTGGGTGCGCTGCTTGGTGCGGATGAGGTGGTGGTGGACGGCGGAGGTGAGCAGCAGCGACGGGATCGGGGCGTGCTCGGCGTCCGAGTGGCGGTCGGAGAGCACGATCAGCCGGGCGCCGCCCTCGATCGCGGCGTCGGCCTCCGCGCAGATCTCCTCGATGCGGGCGGCCAGCGCCTCGCCGCCGCCGCTGACCCGGTACAGGCCCGAGAGGGTGGCGGCGGTCATGCCGGGCATGTCGCCGTCCGCGTTGACATGGATCAGCTTGGCCAGCTCATCGTTGTCGATCACCGGGAAGGGCAGGGTGACGCTGCGGCACGACGCGGCGGTCGGCTCCAGCAGATTGCCCTGCGGGCCCAGCGAGGAGTGCAGCGAGGTGACCAGCTCCTCGCGGATGGCGTCCAGCGGCGGGTTGGTGACCTGCGCGAACAGCTGGGTGAAGTAGTCGAACAGCAGCCGGGGGCGCTCGGAGAGCGCGGCGATGGGCGAGTCGGTGCCCATGGAGCCGATCGGCTCGGCGCCGCTGCGTGCCATCGGGGCCAGCAGGACGCGCAGCTCCTCCTCGGTGTAGCCGAAGGTCTGCTGGCGGCGGGTGACCGAGGCGTGGGTGTGGACGATGTGCTCGCGCTCGGGCAGGTCGCCGAGCTCGATGATCCCGCTCTCCAGCCACTCCTCGTACGGGTGCTCCGCGGCGAGGGACGCCTTGATCTCGTCGTCCTCGATGATCCGGTGCTCGGCGGTGTCGACGAGGAACATCCTGCCGGGCTGCAGCCGGCCCTTGCGGACCACCTTGGCGGGGTCGATGTCGAGGACGCCGACCTCGGAGGAGAGCACGACGAGGCCGTCGTCGGTGACCCAGTAGCGGCCGGGGCGCAGGCCGTTGCGGTCGAGCACCGCGCCGACCTGGACGCCGTCGGTGAAGGTGACGCACGCGGGGCCGTCCCAGGGCTCCATCATCGTGGAGTGGTACTGGTAGAAGGCGCGCCGCGCCGGGTCCATCGAGTCGTGGTTCTCCCACGCCTCGGGGACCATCATCAGCACGCTGTGCGGCAGCGAGCGGCCGCCGAGGTGGAGCAGCTCCAGGACCTCGTCGAAGGAGGCGGAGTCGGAGGCGTCGGGGGTGCAGACCGGGAAGATCCGCTCCAGGCGGTCCCGGTCCCCGAAGAGGTCCGAGACGAGCTGCGACTCGCGGGCGCGCATCCAGTTGCGATTGCCCTTGACCGTGTTGATCTCGCCGTTGTGGGCGACGAACCGGTACGGGTGGGCCAGCGGCCAGCTCGGGAAGGTGTTCGTGGAGAACCGCGAATGGACCAGGGCGACCGCGGTGGCGAGACGCCGGTCGGACAGGTCGGGGAAGAAGGGCTCCAGCTGGCCGGTGGTCAGCATGCCCTTGTAGACGATCGTGCGGGCGGAGAGCGACGGGAAGTACACCCCGGCCTCGCGCTCCGCGCGCTTGCGCAGCACGAACGCCTTGCGGTCCAGCGCGATGCCGCTGATCTCGCCTCCTCCGGAGCCTTCGGCCCCGGAGGCGCCCCCGGCGACGAAGAGCTGGCGGAAGGCCGGCATGGTGGCGCGGGCGGAGGCGCCGAGGAGGTCGGGGGCGACGGGGACCTCGCGCCAGCCAAGGACGGTCAGGCCCTCCTCGCCGGCGATCGTCTCGATCTGCGAGACGGCGTCGGCGTTGTCCTCGGCGGGCAGGAAGGCGATGCCCACGGCGTAGGCGCCGGCACGGGGGAGCTCGAAGTCCACGGCTTCGCGCAGGAAGGCGTCCGGGACCTGGAGCAGGATGCCCGCGCCGTCGCCCGAGTCGGGCTCGGAGCCGGTGGCGCCGCGGTGCTCCAGGTTGCGCAGTACGGTCAGCGCCTGCTCGACCAGCTCATGGCTGGCAACACCGGTGAGGGTGGCCACGAACCCGACGCCGCAGGCGTCGTGTTCGTTACGGGGGTCGTACATCCCCTGCGGGGCGGGGCGACCGTCCATGGGCGACCAGGCGTCGGAACGCATCGGCTCTCCCGTCGTCGTCGTGGCATGTTTCCGTGCCGAGGGACGACGTTGGCCCTCCGCGAAATTTCGTGCAGGTTACATGATGGAGCGCTTCTCGCGAAGTGGATAGCGCATTCCAGCATGCGGACACTGCGGACACCGCAGCGGCGGCGGAATTGATGGAGGTCGGGCGGGATCGCATCCGCCGGACCGGCGCAGCGCAGGCTTCATTGCCGGCGCGCTTTCGGCTCATGCCCCGTGCTCAAGGACCTGAAACCGGGAAGTAACGATAATTTATGTGGCTTCCCGCATAGTGTCTCACCTCGAAGGAGGCTCCGAGGGGGACCTTCCTCACAGACGTGCACCGCTGGTGTGTGCCGTTTGCACGGCCGATGCCCGTCGGACCGCTGCCCGTCGAGATCGTCGACATGCGTGACAGACGGCAACCGGGGCCCCTGCGCCCCGGTTGCCCCAGGATGAGCGGGAGCGGGCGATGACGCAACCCCGCGGAGGCGAATATTCCGCCGACCGGGGCCGGAGACGGCCCTCTGCGGCGCGTCAGAGCGCCGCGCCGAACAGGCTCCCCAGCCCGTACGTCACCGCGGCGGCCGCGCCGCCGAGCGCCAGCTGCCGCAGACCGCTGTACCACCAGCTGCGGGCGGTGACACGGGCCACCAGCGCACCGCAGCCGAACAGCCCGGCGAGCGCCAGCAGCACGGCAGGCCACAGACTGCTCGCCCCGAGCAGATACGGCAGCACCGGCAGCAGGGCGCCCAGCGCGAAGGAACCGAACGACGACACCGCGGCCACGAGCGGCGACGGCAGATCGTCCGGATCGATGCCGAGCTCCTCACGGGCGTGGATCTCCAGCGCCTGCTCCGGGTCTGCGGAGAGCTGCAGAGCCACCTCGCGGGCGAGCGCGGGCTCGACGCCGCGTGACACGTACAGCGCGGCCAGCTCCTCCATCTCGTCCACCGGGTGCTTGCGCAACTGCACCCGCTCGACGTCCAGTTCCGCCTGGACCAGATCGCGCTGCGAGGCGACCGAGGTGTACTCGCCCGCGGCCATGGAGAACGCGCCCGCCGCGAGCCCGGCGAGTCCGGTGATCACGACGGTCTGCTGGGAGACGGCGCCGCCCGCCACGCCTGCCATCAGGGCGAAGTTGGAGACGAGACCGTCCATCGCGCCGAACACCGCGGGGCGCAGCCAGCCGCCGTTGACGTCGCGGTGGGTGTGGTTGTCACGGTGGGCCGCGTGCAGCGCCGCCTCGGTCTCGATGATGGACACAGCTCTCCCCTTGCCTTGGAATGCGTCGCTCTGCGATGCGTCGGGTCCGGGCGGGTGGACCCGCTCCCCCTCAACACCTCGAAAATACGCGCGATGTAAGGGGCGCGCCAGCAAGGCAGGGCATACTTACCTGGCGTCAGGCGGGTGACGCCGGGCCCCGGCAAGCGCGTCGGCGCGTCCCGCGTGGCACATATCCGGGAACGGTCCGCGCCTCCCACGGAAGAGACCCGCCCATGGAGTTGATTGCATGCAATCCGCCGACGGCGACGCTCCCGGAACGGGCGCGGGGGGCGCTGCTGGGGCTGGCGGTGGGCGACGCGCTGGGGGCGCCCGCGGAGAATCTCCGGCCGTCCGAGATCCGCCGCCGCTGGGGGCGGATCGAAGGGTTCGTCAGCGACGACCCGGCGGGGACGGACGACACGGAGTACGCCGTCTTCTCAGGCCTGTTGCTGGCCCGGCACGGCTCCGCGCTGTCCGTCGCCCATGTGGAGCGCGCCTGGCACCGCTGGATCGCCGACCTCGACGAAGGGCCGTTCCGAGGGGCGGGGTTCAGCGAGCGCGGCACGCTGGAGAACCTGCGGCGCGGGCTGGCCGCGCCCATCTCCGCCCAGCACCGGCATGCGTGGAGCGACGGGCTGGCGATGCGGGCGGCGCCGTTCGGGGTGTTCGCGGCCGGGCGGCCCGCGGAGGCGGCGCGGCTGGTCGCGATCGACGGGGCGGTCAGCCACGACGGCGAGGGGATCTACGGCGGGCAGGCGGTGGCGGCGGGGGTCGCGGCGGCGATGGCGGGCGCGGACCCGGCGGGAGTCGTCGGCGCGGCGCTGTCCGTGATCCCGACGGACTCCTGGACGGCGCGCTCACTGCGGCGCGCCGTCGCGGCGGCGGGCCGCCGGTACCCGGACCGGCTGTCCATGGAGCGCGGAGTCCGATCCGCTGTGGTGGTCGGCGGCTATCCGTGGACGGATCTGGCCCCCGAGGCGGCAGGCCTGGCGTTCGGCGCGTTCGCCGCGGCCCGCGGCGACTTCCGTACGTCGGTGCTGACCGCGGTCAACATGGGCCGCGACGCGGACACCACGGCGGCGGTGGCGGGCGCGCTCGCCGGTGCGCTCGCGGGGGCCACGGCGATCCCCCCGGAGTGGTCCTCGGCGATCGGCCCGGTCCGCGGCGCCTGCCTGCCCTCGATGCGCGGCTACCACGTCCTGGACGTGGCGTCGCTGCTCACCCCCGGCCCCGACCTCGCGGCGGTCCCGTCATGACCCCGCCCGGAGCCGATGACGGCCGTCGGCCCGTCGGCGGCGCCGACCAGCCAGGGCGTCCGACCCGGCCGGAACGTCAGGCCCGGCCAGGGCGTCAGGTCCCACCAGAACGTCAGGCCCCGACCCCACGCCCCGAAGCGCCAAGCCCGCAGACCCCGGCCGGTCCGCGAGAGTCCGCGCTTCCGGGCGTGGCCCGCCGCCGGGCCCCGGACGAGGCCGCGGACGAGGCCCCGGGCGCGGCGGACGAGCCGCCCGAAGCTCCCCGGAGGACCCGGCGCGGGGAACTGAGCGGACCGCCGACCGAGGAGCGCCGGCCCGAGCCGCGGACCTGCCCCCGTCCGCACGGAGCAGCCCGCGAGCAAGCAGACGGCGAACGCCGTCGGCCGGGGGACGCCGCTGCCCAGCGGCGGGAGAAGGACCGGCGCGGGACATCGGCCCGCGCCTGGGAGACGGAGACCCCTGCACGTCTGCGCGAAGGGCTAGGAGTGGGGCCGTACCGCAAAGGCGGACCGCTACGCGGGCGGCGGGGGACCGGGGGCATTGCCCCGGTTCCGGGCGGGGGCGGGGCGGGGGAAACCACCGGACCGGACCCCAGGGGAAGCCGGATCGAGGGCCTCCTCCTCGGACTCGCCGCAGGCGACGCCGCCGGCTGGCCCGCGGCGAGGCATCGCGCCGCCCGCATGCCCGAGTGGACCCGCCGCCTCACCCGTGAGCTGGACACCTTCGCCGAGCAGAACGCCACCACCACCCTCCCGGTGCCCCTCGCTCTGAACCAGCCCCCCGAACCCCTCCGCCTCGGTCCGTCGGACGACTCCGAGTGGGCCGCCTTCGCGGCCGAGACCGTCCTCGCCGCCGGCAGCGACGTCTTCGACGGCCTCACCCCCGCCGCGCGCGTCCGCACCGCCGTCGACCTCGCCTGGAACTCCCTCGCCGGCGAGATCGCCGCCGCGGCGGCCCGCGCCCCCGAGGTGGAGTCCGCCGTGCCGCCGCTGCGCGCCCGCATCTCCGTACGCGCCGGGCTGGGCAATCTCGCCACCGGGCTGCGCCCGCCCGCCACCGGGCACGACAATCCGCACTACTTCGACGACGCGGCCTGCGTGCGCGCCGCTGTCCTCGCCGTGGTGCACCCCGGAGATCCGGACGCGGCCGCCGCGCTCGCGGAGTTCGACGCCCGTTACACCCAGGACGGCGACGGGGTGCACGGCGCACGCGCACTGGCCGCCGCCGTCGCCGCCGCGCTCGGCGGCGCGGACGTCGCGGCCGCCGTGGACGCCGCCCTCGCCCAGCTCCCCGGCGCCACCGAGATCGGGCGCAACGCCCGCCACGCCGTCAAGCTCGCCCGGAACACCCGGGGCGCGTTCGAGCTCGTCCCGCTCCTCGAGCACCAGATCGTCGACCACGTCTACAGCTACGGCATCGCCGCCGCCGAGACCGTCCCCGTCGCCCTCGCCCTGGCGTCCGCCGCCCGCGGCCGGGTCGCCGAAGCCGTCCCCGCGGCCGCCTGCCTGTCCCGCGTCGCCGACTCCGCCCCCGCCCTGGCCGGCGCGCTGACCGGAGTCGTCGGCGGCGCGAGCGGCATCCCGGACACCTGGCGCGACGCATGCCGTGCCCTCGCGGGCTGTGCGCTCCCCCGGCTCGCCGGCACGGATCTCGTGGAACTCGCCGGACTGCTGGCACACACGGAACTGACCGCTGCGGGGGGACAATTCCGGCATGACATCACTCGATGACCGGATCGTCGGCAGCCTCGTCGGCGCGGCGGTCGGCGACGCCCTCGGCGGCCCGGTCGAGGGCTACACCCCGGAGCAGATCGTCCAGCGGCACGGAGGCCGCATCACCGGCTTCGTCGGCCCCTGGCACGGCGACGGCTGGCGCACCGCCCGCCCGATCGCCCCGTACCACAAGGGCGATGGCCATGTCACCGACGACACCCTGATGACCCATGCCCTGGTTCGCGTCTACACGACGGTGCGGGACCACCTGGACGCCTACGCCGTAGCCGACCACCTCGTCCCCGACCTCATTTCCCACCCCCGGTGGATTCCCGAACTCGAAGCCGAGGCACTGCCCGTCCAGCGTCTCTTCCTCGCCGAGAAATGGCTGGTCGCCCGGCTCCACTACGGTCACGCGGACCCGCGCGAAGCCGGCGCGGGCAACATCGTCAACTGTGGCGCCGCCATGTACACGGCCCCGGTGGGCCTGGTCAACGCGGCCGACCCCGCCGCCGCGTACAGGGAGGCGCTCGACATCGCGGGCGCGCACCAGTCCTCTTACGGCCGTGAGGCTGCGGGCGTGCTCGCCGCGGCCGTGGCCGCAGCCTGCGCCCCGGACGCCACCCCCGAATCAGTGGTCGACGCCTCGCTCGCGCTCGCCAAGGACGGCACGCGCGCCGCGATCGAGGCGGTGTGCGAAACGGCCGCGCGGCACAGCGACACGGAGAGCGCGCTGGGCCCGCTCCGCGAGGCCGTCGCGCCCTTCGACACCGTGGGCCCCGACTACCGCGCCCCGTCCCTGGCCGCCCGCCGCCCCTCCCGGCTGCACGCGGTGGAGGAACTCCCCATCGCCCTGGGGATGCTGCTCGTCGGCGGGGGCGATTTCCGGCGCACGGTGCTGGGCGCGGTCAACTACGGCCGCGACTGCGACTCCATCGCCACCATGGCGGGGGCGATGGCGGGCGCGCTCCACGGCGAGGGCCCGGTACCCGACACATGGGCGAAGACCGTCGCCGAGGCCAGCCGGCTCGATCTGCACACCCCGGCGCGGGAGCTGACCGAGGTGGCGTACGAGATCTTCGCCCGCGACTCGGAGCGCCGCCGCGCCCACGAGACCGCCTTCGCCCGGCTGGCGGAAGACCGGCACGGCCGGTGAGGTCGGTGAGACTAGTGAGGCTGGTGAGGTAGGTGAACTTGCGCCTGACCTGGGTGCAGCCGGAGGACCTGGTCGGCCATGAGCTGCGTCAGGCCGAGGAGGACGGCCGCGATGCCCGCGCTGTACGCCGCCGCTGGCTGAACGCGGGCGGCGCCCCGCCCCCGGCGCGCTCCGGAGCCTCCCCGCACCCCGCGCCCCCGCGGCTGCGCACGCTCGCCGCCGAACTCCTGGACGAACTCGCCCAGCTCCCCTCCCCTCTGGCCGCGGCCGAACCGACCGACCTCCCCTCGATCATGGCGGCCTGCCCCGACTGGCCGGCCCCGCCGGCACGCCCGCGCCCGGGCGCACCCGGTCCAAGCGGCCGGAGCTCCGAACCGGATGCCCGCGCCGGCGCTGCGGTGCGCCCCCCTGGGACAGCCCGCGCCGGCCCGGACGTCCCAAGCCCGGACGTCCCAAAGCCTGACGTCCCAAGGTGCGGCGAGAGCTGCGGGGCGCAGCAGCATGCGCCCGGCCGCGCACTCGCCGAACCGCCCCGCCCGACATCCGCCCCCGGCCGCTCCCACGGGGACATCGCAGCCGCGCTGCACGCCGCCTGGCTCGGCCGCGCCGCGGGCTGTCTGCTCGGCAGGCCCGTGGAGAAGCTCCCGCTCGACGGCATCCGCGCGCTGGCCCGGGCAACCGGAAACTGGCCGCTGACGACCTGGTTCACCGCCCGGGGCGTGCCTGCCGAACTGGCCGCGGCACACCCGTGGAACCGGCGCGGCGCGGACGGTTCACTCGCCGAGAACATCGACGGCATGCCCGAGGACGACGATCTCAACTACCCCCTCCTCCATCTGCTGCTGCTTCAGCGGCACGGCTGCGGCTTCCGCACCGCCGACGTGGGCCGGCTCTGGCTGGAACAGCTGCCCGCCGGGCGCGCCTTCACCGCCGAGCGCGTCGCCTACCGCAACCTGCTCTGCGGACTCGAGCCCCCGCTCACCGCCGTGCACCACAACCCCTTCCGGGAGTGGATCGGGGCTCTGATCCGCGCCGATGCACATGGCTGGACCCACCCCGGCGACCCCGCGGCCGCCGCCGCGCAGGCGCACCGCGACGCCGCCCTGACCCACACCGCCAACGGGGTGTACGGCGCGATGTTCCTCGCGGCCGCCCTCGCCGAGGCGGGCACGGGCACGGCCGATGTACACCAGTGCCTGCGCACCGGGCTGCGGGTGGTGCCGCCGTCGTCCCGGCTGGCCGAAGCCGTCCGCACCGGCGTCGAAACCGCGTCCGCGCACCGGGACTTCGACACCGTCGTCGACCGGCTGCACTCCGCCTACGGCACGTACCACTGGGTGCACGTCGTCCCCAACGCCGCCCTGCTGACCGCCGCTCTCACCCACGCCGACGGCGACTTCAGCGCCTCGATCTGCCGCGCCGTCTCCGCGGGCCTGGACACCGATTCCATCGGGGCGGCCGCCGGGTCGCTCGCCGGTCTGCTCGCCGGGGGCCCGGACGCCCTCCCGGAGCACTGGACCGCTCCGCTCAAGAACCGTCTGGCCACCTCCGTCCCGGGCTTCGACGGCATCGGCTTCGACACCCTCGCCCAACTCACCTGCCAGCTCACCCACCAGGAGGCACTCAGCCCATGACCGGCATCGCGGTGCTCGGCAGCACCAATATGGACCTCGTCGCCTATGTCGCCCGCGCGCCGAAGCGAGGGGAGACCGTCACCGGGCGCGATTTCCACACGATCCCCGGCGGCAAAGGCGCCAACCAGGCCGTCGCCGCCGCACGGGCCGGCGGCGACGTCTCCATGATCGGCGCGGTCGGCGCCGATGACTTCGGCAGTCTGCTCCGCCGCACCCTGGAATCCTCCGGCGTCGACACCGACCTGCTGCGCACCGCGGAAGGTCCTTCCGGCACCGCGCATATCGTCGTGGACGACGAAGGCGGCAACTCGATCGTCGTGGTCCCCGGCGCCAACGGCCATGTCACCTCCCTCGCTCCGGGCGATGAAACCCTCATCGCCTCCGTGGACACACTGCTGCTGCAACTGGAACTCCCCCTCAGCGCGGTGCTCGACGGCGCCGAGGCCGCCCGCCGCCACGGCGTCCGCACCGTGCTCACCCCCGCCCCCGCCCAGCCCCTCCCCCCCGAACTGCTGGCCGCCGTCGATCTGCTGATCCCCAATGAGCACGAGGCAGCCGCCCTCGCCGGGGTCTTCGACCCGCCCGCGGCGGCCCAGGAACTGCTGCGCCAGGTCCCCGAGGTGGTGATCACCCTCGGCTCCGCGGGCTGCCTGTACGCCGCCCGTGACACTCCTCCCCTCACGGTGCCCGCCCCGCGGGTGACCGCGGTGGACACGACCGCCGCAGGGGACGCCTTCGTCGGCGCGCTCGCGGTCGCCCTCGGCGAGGGCCGTCCGATGCGGGAGGCGCTCGCCTGGGCGTCGGCCGCCGCGGCCCTGTGCGTCCAGCGCCCGGGCGCCTCCCCGTCCATGCCGTACCGGCCGGAGATCGACGCCGCGTACGCATCGCACACCGCCGGACCTCGCTCATGACAGCGGCGGCGATGCCGCTCCACGGGCTCCGCGTCCTCGATCTGGCGACCCTCTTCGCGGGCCCGCTCGCCGCCACCCTGCTGGGCGACTTCGGCGCGGACGTCATCAAGGTCGAGCACCCCTCCCGGCCCGACCCCTCCCGCACCCACGGCCCGGCGAAGGACGGGATCGGCCTGTGGTGGAAGCTGCTCGGCCGCAACAAGCGCGCCGTCACCCTGGATCTGTCGGCGCCGGGAGGCCGGGAGACACTGCTGCGGCTGGCCGCCTCCAGCGATGTCGTCATCGAGAACTTCCGCCCCGGCACCTTGGAGAAGTGGCGCCTGGGCTGGGAGGAGCTGAGCACCGCCAACCCCCGGCTCGTCCTCGCCCGTGTCACCGGCTTCGGCCAGTTCGGCCCCTACGCCCATCGGCCCGGCTTCGGCACGCTCGCCGAGGCGATGAGCGGCTTCGCCGCCGTCACCGGCGAACCCGACGCCCCGCCGACGCTCCCTCCTTTCGGACTCGCCGACTCCATCGCCGCCCTGGCCACCGCCTATGCCGTGATGACCGCGCTTGCCGCCCGCGCGGCGACCGGCCGGGGACAGGTGGTCGACATGGCGATCATCGAGCCGATCCTCACCGTGCTCGGCCCGCAGCCCCTCTGGTACGACCAGCTGGGCTATGTCCAGCCTCGCAGCGGCAACCGCTCCCGCAACAACGCGCCCCGCAACGTCTACCGCACCGCCGACGGCTGCTGGGTGGCCGTGTCCACCTCCGCCCAGTCCGTCGCGGAACGCGTGATGCGGCTGGTCGGCCGTCCGGATCTGATCCACGAGCCCTGGTTCGCCACCGGCAGCGGGCGCGCCGACCACGCCGATGTGCTCGACGAGGCGGTCGGCGGCTGGATCGCCCGCCGCAGCCGCGCCGAGGCGCTGGCGGCGTTCGAGAAGGCCGAAGCGGCGATCGCACCGGTCTACGACATCCGCGACGTCATGGACGATCCCCAGTACCGCGCGCTGGACACCGTCACCGAGGTTCCCGACCCGGAACTCGGCGTGCTGCGGATGCAGAACGTCCTCTTCCGGCTCTCCGAGACCCCCGGCGCGATCCGCTGGACGGGACGGCCCCATGGCGCGGACACGGACGCCGTCCTCGCCGAACTAGGCCTCTCGCCCGCCGACATCACCGCACTCCGCTCCCAAGGAGCGCTATGACCCTCCCCCTCACCTGGCTGTACGCGCCCGGAGACCGGCCCGTGGTCGTGCACAAGGCGCTCACCTCCGGCGCCGACGTCGTGATCGTCGACCTGGAGGACGCGGTCGCCCCCGGCCGACGGCGGTACGCCCTGGACGCCACCGTCGAACTCCTCTCCTCCGCGCAGCCGCTTCCCGTGCATGTGCGCATCGACACCCCCCGTGCCGTCGAGGCCCTGGCAGGGCTGCCGGGCCTGTCCGCCGTACGTGTTCCCAAGGTCGCACACGCCACTGACATCCGGCGCATCGCGGCGCGGGCGCCGGGCGTCCCCCTCTACCCCCTGCTGGAATCGGCGCTGGCCGTGGAGCACGCGTACGCGATCGCCACCGCCCACGAGGCGGTGCGCGGCATCGGGCTCGGCGAGGCCGACCTGCAGGCGGAGCTGGGGATGCGCGGCGACGCCGCCCTCGACTGGCCGCGGGCCCGCACCGTGTTCGCCGCGCGGGCGGCCGGGCTGCTGCCGCCCGCCCAGTCCGTCTACCCCGACGTCTACGATCTCGACGGGCTCGCCGCGTCCTGCGCACACGGCCGGGACCTGGGCATGCTCGGCCGGGCGGCCCTCCACCCGCGCCAGCTGCCGGTCATCTTGCGGGCGTTCCTGCCGACCCCGCGGGAAGTGGAGGAAGCGGAGGAGATCGTGAAGGCGGCGGCGGACGACGAGGGCGCGGTGGCGCTGCCGGACGGGCGCTTCGTGGACGGGGCGGTGGTCGCGGCGGCGGAGCGGACGCTGGCGCTGGCACGCCGGGAGGTCCCCGGCTGACCGCGGGGCTCCCCCGCGAGGCTCACCCCCAGACCCCTCGCGTCCAGGGTGACGGCGAAGCCGCCGGAACCCGTGGTTCCGGCGGCTTCGGGGGAGCCTGAGCGGCAGGTCAGCCCGTCTGGGCCGACTCCGTTCCCGCGCTCTTGGCATCGCGGCCGGCCTTGCCGCCCTGCGCCTCGCCGCCCTCTGCATCGCCGCCCTCTGCATCGTCGGCCTCTGCATCTCCGGCCTCTGCATCTCCGCCGTCGTCGCCGTCCGCGGTCGTGATCCCGGCCTGCTTCGCCCGGTCGGCGGCCGCCGGCTCCACGATCTCCTCGCGGCCGGGGCGCAGCCGCGCCGAGAGCACGATGTAGGTGACGGCGAGCAGGAAGACGATGATCGAGGTCCAGACGTTGAGGCGCAGACCCAGCACATGGTGCGCCTCGTCGACCCGCATGTACTCGATCCAGCCGCGGCCGGCGCAGTACGCGGCGACATAGAGGGCGAAAGCCCGGCCGTGGCCCAGCCGGAAGCGGCGGTCCGCCCAGATCACCAGCAGGGCGACTCCGATGCACCACAGGGACTCGTAGAGGAAGGTCGGGTGGTAGAGCCCCGCCTCCCGGTTGACGCCCTCGGTGATCCTCAGGGCCCACGGCAGATCGGTGGGCCTGCCGTACAGCTCCTGGTTGAACCAGTTGCCCCAGCGGCCGATCGCCTGGGCGAAGGCGAGGGCGGGGGCGAGGGCGTCGGCCCAGGCGGGCAGCGGGATGCCGCGGCGGCGGCAGCCGATCCAGGCGCCCACCGCGCCGAACGCGATCGCGCCCCAGATGCCCAGGCCGCCTTCCCAGATCTTGAAGGCGTCGACCCAGTTCTCACCCTCGCTGAAGTACAGCTGGTAGTCGGTGACCACGTGGTAGAGCCGACCGCCGACCAGGCCGAAGGGAACCGCCCAGACGGCGACGTCGGCGACGGTGCCGGCTTTGCCGCCCCGAGCGACCCAGCGCTTGTTGCCGTACCAGACGGCGACGAAGACACCGATGATGATGCAGAAGGCGTAGCCGCGCAGCGGAATGGGTCCGAGGTGGATCACTCCGGTCGACGGGCTGGGAATGTAGGCAAGGTCCATGGCAGGACCGACGCTACCTTGCCGGGTGGGACGAGCGGCAACCCGCCCGGCAACGTATGGGTAACGGGCCCCGGCCTCGGAGGGGCGTCAGGACCCCGTCGGGGCGGGGGACCCGGTGTCTGCGGGCGAGGGAGAGCGAGTGGGGGACGCGGGCGCCTCGGTGCCCGGCTGCTTGCCTTCGTTGGCCTCCGCGACCCATTTCTTGAAGTTCTCGACGCTGATCTGCTCGTCGCCCTTCTGCGGGAAGATCGATTCTCCGTTGAGCAGGACGGTCGGGGTGCCGCGGAAGCCGCCGTCCTGGAAGGCCTGGTTCGACTCGTTCACCCAGGCGCTGTACGTGCCGTCCTGCACGCACCGGCGGAACGCGGGCGTGTCCAGGCCCTCGACCTTGCCCGCGAGCTCGATCAGCTTGTCGTTGTCGGCGTAGGCGTCGTCGATCTCCGGCGGCTGGTCCTCGAACAGCACATCGTGGTAGGCGGCGAAGTGCCCGGCGTCCTGGGCGCAGGCCGCGGCGTTCGCCGCGCGCTTGGAGCCGTTTCCGCCGAGATTGCCGTCGATGATCGTGGCGAGACGGTACTCGACCTTGAGCTGCCCCTGCTCCGTCATGTCGTGGATGGTGTCCCGCAGGGTGTTCTCGAACGCGGCGCAGGCGGGGCAGCGGAAGTCCTCCCACACGGTGAGCGTGGAGGGGGCGTCGGGCGCGCCGACCGGGATCGCGAGCTGCTCCTCGCCCTCCGCGCCGGCGGGCGCGACCACGGGGCCCGCGTCCGTGCCGCCGCCGTCCTTTCCGGCATTGGCGGCGATCAGGCCCACGACCGCGGCGAGGCCCAGGACGCCGACCACCGCCGAGGCGACGATCAGCGTCCGCCGCCGCTTCTCGCGCCGCTTCTCCAGCTCGCGCTCCCGCTGGAGCCGCTCCCGAGCGGCCCGCCTTCGATCTTGATTGTTCTCGCTCACAACCCGCAAACGAACCGGGGAGGCACGAACATGCCTCCCCGGTCGCAGTTCCACCCCTTCGAGTGATGGGCGGCGCTGTGCTTACGCGCGTGAGCGCACGCCCCTGGCCAGTTCCCCGGCCAGTTCACGTACCGCGGCGAGCCCGGCGGTCTGGTCGGGGGCGTCCAGGAGCCGCTTGACGAAGGCCGAGCCGACGATCACTCCGTCGGCGAAGGAGGCGACTTCGGCAGCCTGCTCGGGGTTGGAGACGCCCAGCCCCACGCAGACGGGGAGCCCGCGGCGGGCCGCGGGGGTGTCCCGGGTGCGGCGTACCAGGTCCTGGGCCTGCGCGCCGACCGACTCACGGGTGCCGGTGACACCCATCAGCGAGGCGGCGTAGACGAAGCCGGAGCCCGCCTCGGTGATCTTCGCCAGACGTGCGTCCCGACTGCTGGGCGCGACGACGAAGACCGTGGCGAGGCCGTGCTTCTCGGCGTGCTCGCGCCACAGTCCGGACTCCTCGACCGGAAGGTCGGGCAGGATGCAGCCCGCGCCGCCCGCCTCGGCGAGCTCCGCGGTGAACCGCTCGACGCCGTAGCGGTCGATGGGGTTCCAGTACGTCATCACGAGGACCGGCTTCCCGGTGGCCGCGTGGGCCTCGCGGACCGTGCGCAGCACATCGGCGATCCTGACGCCGCCGCGCAGGGCGATGTCGTCGGCGGTCTGGATGACCGGCCCGTCGAGCACAGGGTCACTGTGCGGGAGCCCGACCTCGACCACGTCCGCGCCGCCGTCCAGGGCGGCCTTGACGGCCTCGATCCCGCCCTCGACGGTCGGGAACCCGGCCGGGAGGTAGGCGATCAGAGCGGCCCGGTTCTCCGCCTTGGCTGTGGCGAGGGCGGCGTTCAGCAGTTCGATGTTGCCGCTGCTTCCGGTGTTCTCGCTCACTGGGCATCACCCTTCGGGGAGTCGTACAGGCCGAAGTAGCGGGCCGCCGTGTCCATGTCCTTGTCGCCGCGGCCGGAGAGGTTGACCAGGAGCAGCCCGTCCTCGCCCAGTTCCCGGCCGACCCGGAGCGCCCCGGCCAGGGCGTGCGCCGACTCGATGGCCGGAATGATGCCCTCCGTGCGGGAGAGCAGCCGCAGCGCCTGCATCGCGTCGTCGTCGGTGACCGCGATGTACTCGCCGCGCCCGACGTCCTTGAGATACGAGTGCTCCGGCCCGATGCCCGGGTAGTCAAGCCCGGCGGAGATCGAGTACGGCTCGGTGATCTGGCCCTCCTCGTCCTGGAGGACGTACGAGCGCGAGCCGTGCAGGATGCCCGGTTCGCCCGCGGTGAGCGTGGCCGCGTGCTCCCCCGACTCGATGCCGTGGCCGGCGGGCTCGCACCCGATCAGCCGCACCCCGGTGTCCGGGATGAAGGCGTGGAACAGCCCGATGGCGTTGGAGCCGCCGCCGACGCAGGCGATCGCGGCGTCCGGGAGCCGTCCCGCCCGTGCGGTGATCTGCCGCTTGGCCTCCACCCCGATGACGCGGTGGAAGTCGCGGACCATGGCGGGGAAGGGATGCGGCCCGGCCACCGTGCCGAACAGATAGTGCGTGTGCTCGACGTTGGCGACCCAGTCTCGGAACGCCTCGTTGATGGCGTCCTTGAGGGTGCGGCTGCCGGACTTCACGGCGATGACCTCGGCGCCCAGCATGCGCATCCGGGCCACGTTGAGAGCCTGCCGCTGGGTGTCGATCTCACCCATGTAGATGGTGCAGTCAAGGCCGAACAGGGCGCAGGCGGTGGCGGTCGCCACTCCGTGCTGGCCCGCGCCGGTCTCGGCGATGACCCGGGTCTTGCCCATGCGGCGGGTGAGCAGCGCCTGGCCCAGCACGTTGTTGATCTTGTGTGAGCCGGTGTGGTTGAGGTCCTCCCGCTTGAGGAAGATCCGCGCGCCGCCCGCGTGCTCGGCGAACCGGGGCACTTCGGTGAGCGCGCTGGGGCGTCCCGTGTAGTTGGCCAGCAGATCGCCCAGTTCGGCGGCGAAGGCGGGGTCCGCCTTCGCCTTGTCGTACTCGACGGCGACCTCGTCGACCGCGGCGACCAGCGCCTCGGGGATGAACTTGCCGCCGAAGGCGCCGAAGTACCCCTCGGCGCTGGGCACCTGGCCCTCGGGATCCGGAATGAAGAAGTCAGAAGGCATCCGACGTACTCCTGAAGAAGCTACGGGCTGGTTTCACCGTATGCCCCGTGCCGCTCGGGCCCCGCGAAGGGCAGAGTGCGCCCGGCCCCGAGTCACACTGGGGCCGGCGGAGGTCACAGGGCGGCGCGGGCACGCCATCGCATGCCGTTGACCTGGCCCGGCTCATCGCCGATGACATAGCGGACGCGGCGGCCGTGGACCCGCCGGGCGGGCGCGCGACAGCCCCTGGGCCGGCAGCCGCGCGCCAGCGGGGCGTGCGGCAGTCGCGCCGGGACTCCGGCGGAGCGCAGGCCCGGCCGGGTGTGACGCCGCGCGCGGCTGCCGCACCCGGCGACGGCTGCGGTCGTCACACCGACGGGCCTCACGGCAGGAGTCGCCGCGGGAGCAGGCGTCACGGCAGGAGTCGCCGCGGATGCAGGCGTCACGGGGGCGGGCGTCACGGCAGGAGTCGCCGCGGGAGCAGGCGTCACGGCAGGAGTCGCCGCGGATGCAGGCGTCACGGGGGCGGGCGTCACGGCGGCGGTCATGGGCGGGCGGTCAGCTCCTGCCGTGCCGCAGAGCGGGGTGGGCCCCGGCGGCGACCAGATCGGCGACGGCGGACTTCGGGTCCCGGCCGGTGACCAGGGACTCTCCGACGAGCACGGCGTCGGCGCCGGCGTTGGCATAGGCGATCAGATCATGCGGGCCGCGGACGCCCGACTCGGCGACCTTGACGATCCCGGCGGGGACCTCGGGGGCCACGCGCTCAAAGGTGGAGCGGTCGACCTTGAGGGTCTTCAGATCGCGGGCGTTCACCCCGATGATCTTCGCTCCGGCGTCGACGGCACGCTCGACCTCTTCCTCGTCGTGCACCTCGACGAGCGGGGTCAGACCGATCGACTCGGCACGCTCGATCAGCGAGACCAGGGCCTCCTGCTCAAGGGCGGCCACGATCAGCAGCGCCAGGTCGGCGCCGTAGGCCCGGGCCTCCCAGAGCTGGTACGAGGTGACGATGAAGTCCTTGCGCAGGACAGGGATGTCGACCCGGGCGCGGACGGCCTCCAGATCGGCGAGCGAACCGCCAAACCGGCGCTCCTCTGTCAGCACGGAGATGACGGCCGCGCCGCCCGCCTCGTAGTCGGCGGCCAGTCCGGCGGGGTCGGCGATGGCGGCGAGCGCGCCCTTGGACGGGCTGGAGCGCTTGACCTCGCAGATGACCTGGACGCCTTCGCCGCGGAGCGCGGCGACGCCGTCACGCGCCTGGGGCGCCTGTGCGGCGCGCTCCTTGAGCTCGTCGAGGCTCACCCGCGCCTGCCGCTCTGCGAGGTCGGCGCGCACGCCTTCGATGATCTCGTCGAGCACACTCACGCGAGCGGCCCCCTTCCGGGACGGTGATGATGGAACAGGATCAGCCACGTCGATGGTATCCGTACGGGGACGCAGGGTTCGCATCCGGTTGACGCCTGTCCCACTACCTGGGACTTCAGGGTGCGAGAGCGGTTCCGAAGGGGAGGTTGCGGACCACGCTGAACACCAGCAGAACACCTCCCAGTGTCCACCACCATCCGGGAGCGAGCGAGACGCGCAGCTCACGGCCCTGCACGGACCGGATGAGCCACAGCGTCCAGACGACGGCGAAGACGCCGTAGCCGACGACCGCGGCGGCGTTCGCGCCGAGTGCGGTGGGCAGGTCGCCGTGGATGAAGGCGTGGGCGCTGCGCAGCCCGCCGCAGCCGGGGCACAGCAGCCCCGTGTACGTCAGCAGCGGGCAGGCCGGGTAGTGGCCGGGTTCGTTGGGGTCGACGGAGCCGACATAGGCGAACGCGGCGGCGACGGAGGCCAGGGCCGCGGCGGGCGCGGCGATCCGCCGCGCGAGCGACGCGGGCGGCCGGGGGACATGCGTCCCCCAGGCCCCCTCCCGGTGCGGGCCCCGGGCCCCCTGGTTCGCCCCCCAGCCCGGTCGGCCACCGCCCTGCGGACCCGGCGGGCCGGGCGCGGGACCGTCGGCGCCCGCACCCGCGCCCGACGGACCGGCAAGAGCGTTGCCGGCCCCGTCCCAGGGCCCGGCGGCGCCGTCGGCCTCCGCCGGCGCAGGCCGGGCGGTGGCCTCCTGGGGCGTCGGATGTGCTCCGGGCACGGCGGGGGGTGCAGGCTTGGCGTCCACGCGGTGATTCTCCCCGTTCATATGCCGAGGGCGCAGCCCGGCAGGCCGGGGCTGCGCCCTATGTGCGCGTCGCGCTTCAGGAGGCCACGGACTCCGCCGGCACCGCGGCGGCGGTCTCGCGCGGCTGGACGCGGACGGGTGACTCCTTCGGCTGGCCCATGCCCGCCGCCTTCATCGCGGTGCCGACGACGCCGCCGAGGATCACCACGCCCATGCCGGCCCAGAAGCCGAGCGGGTTGGCCGCGACCATGAAGACGCCCGCGATGCAGAAACCGATGAAGGCGATGGTGACACCGGTCCAGGCGGCCGGGGTGTGTCCGTGGCTGCTGCCCGCCATGAGTTGCTCCTCGTTGCTAAAGGCCAGAGATCTGTTGTGAGGCTGTCGTCAGCTGAGCCGGGTGCTCATCAGACATTGTCCCGTACGCCGGGAGTGGCATGTGAGCCGGGGGCTGGAGCGCCGCGCTCACCGGTCCCGGGTGGGGTCCTCGCCGCGGTCCAGGGCCTTCCACAGGTCCTCGGGGCGGTCCGGGTCGATGGCCGCCGCGCCGCGGGCCCGCGGGCCTGCGTCGCGCTCGTAGCGGCCGGACATGGCGGGCCAGTGCCTTCCGTACCGCAGGGCGAGGAGGCCCGCGAGCAGGATCAGCGCACCGCCCGCCGCGGTGACGTACGGCCAGCCGGTGTGGGTGAGCGCCTGCACCGTGGCGGCCGTGTCGCCGGTGGTGCGGGCGGCCTCCTCGTCCAGGGCGGACCGGTCGGCGGCCCCCAGTGCGGCGGCGACGGCCGCGCCCGCGCCGCTGAGTGCGAGCAGCGCGGCGACCAGCAGCCGGCCCGCGCCGCGTACCGCGAAGACGGCGACGAGAGCCGCCAGGCCGACGACGGCCAGTGCCGTGGGCAGCCCGGTGACATCGCCGCCCTCGGCCTGGAGGGGCAGGGCCCCGCCGCCGACGGGGGCCCGTCCCTCGGCCCAGACCTGGCCGGAGGCGAGCAGCACGACGGCCGCGCCGACCGAGCCGAGGAACAGGGCCGCGGCAAGGCTGCGGCGGCTGCCCGCGGGAGCGGCGCCGGGGGCCGCGCTGTCGGGGGCCGCGCTGTCGGGGTCGGCGTGGGGGCCGGTGTGGGGGCCGGTGTGGGGTACGGACGCTGCGCTCACATACCCCACTATCCCTTACGCCTCGGATCGCCCGCTCGGCCGGTGGCCTTCACGGCCGCGTTCAGCCGGCTTCGTCCAGCCGGTTCGCGGTGTGGACGGCGCGCAGCACGGCAGCCGCCTTGTTGCGGCACTCCGTGTCCTCGGCCACCGGGTCGGAGTCCGCCACGATGCCCGCCCCGGCCTGCACATACGCCGTGCCGTCCCGCAGCAGCGCGGTCCGGATGGCGATGGCGGTGTCGGAGTCCCCGGCGAAGTCGAGATAGCCGACGCAGCCGCCGTAGATGCCGCGCCGGGACGGCTCCAGTTCGTCGATGATCTGCATCGCGCGCGGCTTCGGCGCCCCGGAGAGGGTGCCCGCCGGGAAGCACGCGGTCAGCACGTCGAAGGCGGTGCGGCCGGCGGCGACCTTGCCGGTCACCGTCGAGACGATGTGCATCACATGTGAGTACCGCTCGATGGACATGAAGTCGACGACTTCGACCGTGCCGGGCTCGCACACCCGCCCGAGGTCGTTGCGGCCCAGGTCGACGAGCATCAGATGCTCGGCGCGCTCCTTGGGGTCGGCCAGCAGTTCCTCGGCGAGGTCGTGGTCCTCCTGCGGGGTGGCTCCGCGCGGGCGGGTCCCGGCGATCGGGTGGAGCATCGCGTGCCCGTCCTCGACCTTGACCAGTGCCTCCGGGCTGGAGCCGACGACGTCGAAGCCCTCGAAGCGGAAGAGGTACATATAGGGGCTGGGGTTGGTGGCCCGCAGCACCCGGTAGACGTCCAGCGCACCCGCGGTGCACGGGGTCTCGAACCGCTGCGACGGCACGACCTGGAAGGCCTCGCCGGCCCGGATGCGCTCCTTGACGTCCTCGACGGCCTCCTGGAAGGCGGGTCCGCCCCACAGGGCGGTGTACGGCGGGAGTTCGGAGGGCGGCAGGGCGGCGGGGCGGGAGGCCAGCGGCCGGGTGAGGTCGGCCTCCATGGCGTCGAGGCGGGCGACCGCGTCCGCGTACGCCTCGTCGACGCCGCTGTCGAGGTCGTTGTGGTTTATGGCGTTGGCGATCAGCAGGACGGTGCCGTCCCAGTGGTCGAGGACGGCCAGGTCGGAGGTGAGCATCATGGTCAGCTCGGGCAGCCTGAGGTCGTCGCGCTCACCCGGGCCGATCTTCTCCAGCCGGCGCACGATGTCATAGCCCAGATAGCCGACCATGCCTCCGGTGAAGGGCGGCATGCCGGAGACCAGGTCGCGGGGCGTGTGCAGGGCCTCGACCGTGGCGCGCAGCGCCGTGAGGGGGTCGCCGTCGGCGGGAACGCCGACCGGGGGGCGGCCCAGCCAGCGGGCCTGCCCGTCCCGCTCGGTGAGGGTCGCGGCGGACCGTACGCCGATGAAGGAGTACCGGGACCAGGAGCGGCCGTTCTCCGCCGATTCCAGCAGGAAGGTGCCGGGGCGTTCGGCGGCGAGTTTCCGGTAGAGCGCGACGGGGGTGTCGCCGTCCGCCAGGAGCCTGCGGCTGACGGGGATGACGCGCCGGTCGGCGGCGAGCTTGCGGAAGGTCTCGAGGTCCATGGCGAGTGACCCTACTTGCCCAGGGGGAGCACATCGGCGTCGAAGCAGGTGCGCGCCCCGGTGTGGCAGGCCGCGCCCACCTGGTCGACCTTGACCAGAACCGTGTCCGCGTCGCAGTCGAGCGCGACGGACTTGACGTGCTGGACATGGCCGGAGGTGTCGCCCTTGACCCAGTATTCCTGGCGGCTGCGGCTGTAGTAGGTGCAGCGTCCGGTGGTCAGGGTGCGGTGCAGGGCCTCGTCGTCCATCCACCCCAGCATCAGCACCTCGCCGGTGTCGTACTGCTGGGCGATGGCCGGAATCAGCCCGTCGGGGCTGCGCTTGAGACGGGCGGCGATGTCCGGGGCGAGATTGCTGGTCATGGGGACATTGTGCCGCGCCTCAGGTGGCCGTCCGGCGGTGCGTCCACTGGGCGGACAGGGGGCCGCCGCCGTACCCTGGCGGGCATGTCGACCCATGCGAAGCGTGAACGGCTGTTGTTCGCCGACCTGTTGGAGGCGGCGGGCCCCGAGGCCACGACCCTGTGCGAGGGCTGGACCACCCGTGATCTGGCCGCCCACATAGTGCTCCGGGAGCGGCGGCCGGACGCGGCCGCCGGGATCGTGGTGGGTGCGCTCAAGGAGCGTATGGACCGGGTTCATTCGGAGTTCGCCGCGAAGCCGTACGAGGAGCTGATCCAGCTGATCCGTACGGGGCCGCCGCGGATGTCCCCGTACGGGATCAAGCAGATCGACGAGGCTGCGAACACGGTCGAGTTCTACGTCCACGCCGAGGACGTGCGCCGGGCGCAGCCCGAGTGGACCCCGCGCGAGCTGGACGCGGTCTTCGAGAACGCCCTGTGGTCGCGGCTGGAGAAGGCGGCGCGACTGCTGGGCCGCCGTGCCCCGGTCGGCCTGGTTCTGCGCCGCCCGGACGGCCAGACGGCGGTCGCGCACCGCGGCACGCCGGTGGTCACGGTCACCGGAGAGCCCGGCGAGCTGATCATGTTCATGTACGGGCGCCAGGATGTGGCGCGGGTGGATCTGGAGGGCGACAAGGAGGCGATCGAGCGGGTGCGTGAGGCGAAGCTGGGCTTCTAGCTTCCCCGGGGCTCCGCCCCCCGGACCCGACGCCTCAAACGCAGGCGGGCTCAACAGGCCCGTCCGGCGTTCGAGGACACGGCCTTCAGGCCGTGCCGGGGATCCGGGGGCGGAGCCCCCGGTTACGGACACGGCCCATCCCACCGCTCCGCCCACCGTGCCGACGGCAGACGCGGGCGTCAGCGCGGCAGGTCCGCCCTGCGCAGGGGTGTGCGCAGCAGCCCGTATACGCCTCCCGCCGCGCAGATCGCCGCGCTGACGGCGAAGACGGGAACGGTCCCCCACAGCGCGATGGCCGCACCCGTGACGGGGAAGCTCAGCGGCGCCAGGCCCAGGCTGAGGAGTGTGGCCACGGAGGTGACCCGGCCGAGATGGGCCGGGTCGCTCTGCGTCTGGAGCAGCGCGTTGCACAGCACCCCGTTCAGGCCGGTCAGCAGGCCGATGACGACGGCGACGGCCGCTGCTGCGGCTGCGTTCGGCGCCACGGCGAGTGCCGCGACGGCCGCGGAGCCGACGACGATCGCCAGGCCCTGGACGAGCCCGGCGCGCGGCACCCTGCCCCGTACGGTGAGCAGCAGGGAGGCCGCGCCCGAGCCGACGGCGAAGCCGGCGAGGATCCAGCCCATGCCGGCTGCTCCCCAGCCGCGTTCGTCCGCGAGCAGCACGAGCCCGATGTTCATGGGGCCGACGAAGCCCAGGTCGCTCAGCCCGATGACCGCCAGCAGCGGGCCCAGCACGCGGTGGCGGCGGATATGGCGCAGCCCGTCGACCAGATCCCGCAGCGGGGTGGTGAGCGTTGCCGGAGCGGGTGCGGACGTGTCGACCGGCAGCGGGGACAGTCGTACGGCGAGCAGCAGCGGCACCGAGAGCGCGAACAGCAGACCGGCTGCGCCGAATGCGGCGACCGGGCCGCCGACGGCGATGGCGAGCCCGCCCAGGGGCGCGCCGACGACGGTCGCGAGCCGGGTGGCGAGGCCGCGCATGCCCTGGATCCTGGCCAGCTGTCCGGGTGGGGCGATACGCGGCGGAAGTGCGCCGACGGCAGGCATGAACAGGGCGTCGAGCGCCCCGAAGACGACGGCGACGGCCGCGAGCAGCCACAGGCCGGGGTCGGCGGCGAGCAGCAGGGCGGCGAGCCCGAGCACGGTCACGGCACGTGCGGCGTCGCTGCCGATGACGACCCGGCGCGGCCCGACGCGGTCGGCGACCACGCCCCCGCCGAGCATCAGCAGGGCGCGCGGCACGGCGCTGACCGCGACTGCCGCGCCCGCCTCGGCGGGGCTGCCGCCGCGTACCGCGGCCCAGGACAGGGCCAGGTAGTAGACGCCGTCGCCGACGGCGGAGGCCGTGTACGCGCCGGCCCACCGCAGCACATTGGCGTCGCGGTAGGCGGGGAGTTCGGGAGGGGACGCCGCCGTGCCCGGCGCGGGCGCGGCGGCGTCCTCTGCTATCCGACGGCCCATGCGGCGGGCCGTGCCCGGGCCGGGCGGCGTCGACGCCGGCGCTTCGCACCGGGTGCCGGGGCGTCGCGCGCCGGCTGACGGAGGCCGGGGCCCGGCTCCGCGTCCGCCGTGCCCGGTTCGGCCGGCTCGCCGCCCGTTCGGCAGACCGTGATCGCAGACATGCGATCATGGTATGGCCGTCAGCGCACCGGGTGCCCGGCTTTTCGGAGGGTCTCCTTGACCTGGGAGATCCGGAGGTCGCCGAAGTGGAAGACCGATGCCGCGAGCACCGCGTCCGCGCCTGCCTCGATCGCCGGGGGGAAGTCCGCCAGCCGGCCCGCGCCGCCGCTGGCGATGACGGGGACCGTGACGTGCTTGCGCACGGCGGCGATCATCTCCGTGTCGTAGCCGTCCTTGGTGCCGTCGGCGTCCATGGAGTTGAGCAGGATCTCGCCCGCGCCCAGCTCCGCCGCGCGGTGGGCCCATTCGACCGCGTCGATGCCGGTTCCGCGGCGGCCGCCGTGGGTGGTGACCTCGAAGGATCCCGTCTCGGTGCGGCGGGCGTCCACCGACAGCACCAGGACCTGGCGGCCGAAGCGTTCGGCGATCTCCCGGATCAGTTCGGGGCGTGCGATGGCCGCCGTGTTGACGCCGACCTTGTCCGCGCCGGCCCGCAGCAGCTTGTCGACGTCCTCAGGCGAGCGGACGCCTCCGCCGACGGTGAGCGGGATGAAGACCTGCTCGGCGGTGCGGCGCACCACGTCGTATGTCGTCTCGCGGTTGCCTGAGGAGGCCGTGATGTCGAGGAACGTCAGCTCGTCGGCGCCTTCGGCGTCGTACAGCTTGGCCATTTCGACGGGGTCGCCCGCATCGCGCAGGTTCTGGAAGTTGACCCCCTTGACGACCCGGCCGTTGTCCACGTCCAGGCAGGGGATGACTCGGATCGCGAGAGTCATGCGCCGTCGCCTCCTCTGTCTTCGGGGTCTCGGTAGGCCTCGACCTCGACCTCGACGATCAGGCCGGGGTCGACGAAGCCGTCGACGATGAGCATCGACGCGGCCGGGCGGACCTCGCCGAACAGCTCCCTGTGGGCCCGGCCCACCTCGTCCACGTCGCGGGCGTGGGTGATGTACATGCGGGTGCGCACCACGTGCTCCGCCCGCAGGCCGAGCTCCTTCAGCGCGTCCAGCGCCACGCCGAAGGCGGTGACGGCCTGGTCGTACGGGCCGACTGCGGCGACGTGGCCGTTCACGATGGAGGTGCAGCCGGAGACGAGGACCATCCCGTTGGGCAGCTCGACGGCCCGGGAGTAGCCGAAGGCCTCCTCCCAGGGGCCGTCGGAGCCGATGCGGCGTACGGAGCCGGTCATGCGCGGGCCACCGTCGCAAGCGCTTCTTCCAGGGTGAACGCCTTGGCGTACAGGGCCTTGCCGACGATCGCGCCCTCGACGCCCTGCGGCACCAGGGAGGTCAGCGCCCGCAGGTCGTCCAGCGAGGACACGCCGCCGGAGGCGACGACGGGCTTGTCGGTGGCGGCGCAGACATTGCGCAGCAGCTCCAGGTTGGGGCCCTGCAGTGTGCCGTCCTTGGCGATGTCGGTGACGACGTATCGGGCACAGCCCTCGGAGTCGAGGCGGGCCAGCGTCTCGTACAGATCGCCGCCGTCGCGCGTCCAGCCGCGGCCGCGCAGCGTGGTGCCGCGGACGTCCAGGCCGACCGCGATCTTGTCGCCGTGCTGCGCGATGACCTTGGCGACCCACTCGGGGGTCTCCAGGGCCGCGGTGCCCAGGTTGACCCGGGTGCAGCCGGTGGCCAGCGCGGCGGCCAGGGAGGCGTCGTCGCGGATGCCCCCGGACAGCTCGACCTTGATGCCGTGACCCGCGATGCTCCCTGTCACCTCCGCGATCAGCTCACGGTTGTCGCCCGTGCCGAAGGCGGCGTCCAGGTCCACCAGGTGCAGCCATTCGGCGCCTGCGCGCTGCCAGGTCAGGGCCGCCTCCAGCGGGGAGCCGTAGGAGGTCTCCGTGCCGGACTCGCCGTGCACCAGGCGGACGGCCTGACCGTCGCGGACGTCGACTGCGGGGAGGAGTTCAAGCTGCTGAGCCATGATCAGAGAGTCTCGATCCAGTTGGTGAGGAGCTGGGCGCCGGCGTCGCCGGACTTCTCGGGGTGGAACTGGGTGGCCCACAGGGCGTTGTTCTCGACGGCGGCGACGAACTTCTCGCCGTGCGTCGCCCAGGTGACGCTCGGGGAGCGCATGGCGGGGTTGGTGATCTGGAGCTCCCAGTCGTGCACGGCGTAGGAGTGCACGAAGTAGAAGCGTGCGTCGGGGTCGACGCCGGCGAAGAGCCGGCTGTCGGCGGGCGCCTCGACGGTGTTCCAGCCCATGTGGGGGACGACGGGGGCCTTCAGCGGTCCGACGGTTCCGGGCCACTCGTCGAGCCCCTCGCTCTCCACGCCGTGCTCGATGCCGCGGGCGAAGAGGATCTGCATGCCGACGCAGATGCCCATGACCGGGCGGCCGCCGGACAGCCGGCGGCCGATGACCCAGTCGCCTCGGGCCCGCTTGAGGCCCTCCATGCAGGCGGAGAAGGCGCCGACGCCGGGGACCAGGAGCCCGTCGGCGTTCATGGCGGCGTCGTAGTCACGGGTGATCTCGACATCTGCGCCGACGCGGGCGAGTGCACGCTCGGCGGAGCGGACGTTGCCGAAGCCGTAGTCGAGGACGACGACCTTCTTCGGTGTGCTCATGCTGCTGCTACCCCCAGATTCCCTGGATTCGCAGGACCCCGGCGAGCAGGCACATCGAGGAGGCGAGCGCCAGCAGGATGATCACGCCCTTCGGCATCTGCTGTTTGGAGAAGGAGTACGCGCCGCCGGCCAGGAACAGGCCGACCGCGATCAGGACGGTCGACAGCCCTGTCACAGCGCGCCCTTCGTGGAGGGAAGGATTCCGGCCGCGCGGGGGTCTCGCTCCGAGGCGTAGCGCAGGGCCCGCGCCAGCGCCTTGAACTGGCACTCCACGATGTGGTGCGCATTGCGCCCGTACGGCACGTGGACGTGCAGGGCGATCTGCGCCTGCGCGACGAACGACTCCAGGATGTGCCGGGTCATCGTCGTGTCATAGGCGCCGATCATCGGGGCCATGTTCTCCGGCTCGCTGTGCACCAGGTACGGGCGGCCGGAGAGGTCCACCGTCACCTGGGCAAGCGACTCGTCCAGCGGGACGGTGCAGTTGCCGAAGCGGTAGATGCCGACCTTGTCCCCGAGCGCCTGCTTGAAGGCGGCGCCGAGCGCGAGGGCGGTGTCCTCGATGGTGTGGTGGCTGTCGATGTGCAGGTCGCCGTCGGTCTTCACGGTGAGGTCGAACAGGCCGTGCCGGCCCAGCTGGTCGAGCATGTGGTCAAAGAAGCCGACCCCGGTCGACACATCGACCTTGCCGGTGCCGTCGAGGTCCAGCTCGACGACGACCGAGGTCTCCTTGGTGGTGCGCTCGACTCTTCCTACGCGGCTCATGAGCCCTGCTCCTTCTTCAGTGCGCGAACCGCATCGAGGAACGCGTCGTTCTCTTCGGGGGTGCCGGCGGTGACCCGCAGCCACCCCGGCACGCCGTTGTCACGGACGAGGACGCCCTGGTCGAGGAGGCGCCGCCAGGCCGCGTGGGTGGCCCCCTCGCCGTCGAATCGGCCGAACTGGACGAAGTTGGCGTCGGATTCGGTCACCTCGTATCCGGTCGCGCGCAGCTCGGCGACGAGCCGGTCCCGCTCCCGCTTGAGCTGCTCGACGTACTTCAGCAGCGTATCGGTGTGCTCCAGGGCGGCGAGCGCGACGGCCTGGGTGACGGCGGAGAGATGGTACGGCAGCCGCACCAGCTGGACGGCGTCGACGACGGCCGGGTGGGCCGCGAGATAGCCCAGGCGCAGTCCGGCCGCGCCGAAGGCCTTCGACATGGTGCGGGAGATCACCAGGTTGGGCCGGCCCTCGATCAGCGGCAGCAGCGAGGGCCGGTGGCTGAACTCGACGTACGCCTCGTCCACGACCACCATCGACGGCTTGGCCGCCTGGGCCGCTTCGTAGAGCGCGAGGACGGTCTCGGCGTCCACCGCCGTGCCGGTCGGGTTGTTGGGCGAGGTGATGAAGACGACGTCCGGCCGGTGCCGGGCGATCGCCGCGGACGCCGACGCCACGTCGATCGTGAAGTCCGCGCTGCGCGGGCCGGAGATCCAGCCGGTGCCGGTGGAGCGGGAGATCAGGCCGTGCATCGAGTACGAGGGCTCGAAGCCGATGGCGAGCCGGCCGGGGCCGCCGAAGGTCTGGAGCAGCTGCTGGAGGACCTCGTTGGAGCCGTTGGCCGCCCAGACGTTCGCCCGCCCCACCTCGTGTCCGGCGGTGCGGGTGAGATAGCGGGCCAGCTCGGTGCGCAGCTCGACCGCGTCCCGGTCGGGGTAGCGGTTGAGCCCGCGCGCGGCCTCCCGCACCCGCTCGGCGATCCGCTCGACGAGCGGCTCGGGCAGCGGATACGGGTTCTCGTTGGTGTTCAGCTGCACGGGGACGTCGAGCTGCGGCGCGCCGTAGGGGGACTTGCCGCGCAGTTCGTCCCGGACGGGCAGTTCGTCCCGGACGGGCAGTTCGTCCCGGGGGGGCGTGGAGCGGTTGCCGAAGGTCACTGGCCGGGCACCTTCCACTCGAACCGGGCCTTCATCGCGGCGCCGTGCGCCGGGAGGTCCTCGGCCTCCGCGAGCGCCACCACGTGGTGGGTGACCTCGGCCAGCGCGTCGCGCGAGTAGTCGATGATGTGGATGCCGCGCAGGAAGGACTGCACGGACAGGCCGGAGGAGTGGCAGGCGCAGCCGCCGGTCGGCAGGACGTGGTTGGAGCCGGCGCAGTAGTCGCCGAGGGAGACCGGGGACCACGGCCCGACGAAGATCGCCCCCGCGTTGCGCACGCGTGCGGCGACCCCGGCGGCGTCGGCGGTCTGGATCTCCAGGTGCTCGGCGCCGTACGCGTCGACGACCTTGAGGCCCTCTTCCACTCCGTCGACGAGGACGACGGCGGACTGGCGGCCGCTGAGGGCGGGCACGATCCGGTCCTCGACGTGCTTGGTGGCGGCGATCTGGGGCTCCAGCTCGCGCTCGACGGCGTCGGCCAGCTCGACGGAGTCGGTGACCAGAACGGCCGCGGCGAGCGGGTCGTGCTCCGCCTGGCTGATCAGGTCGGCCGCGATGTGCACCGGGTCGGCGGTGGCGTCCGCGAGGATCGCGATCTCCGTCGGGCCCGCCTCGGTGTCAATGCCGATCCTGCCGGTGAAGTAGCGCTTGGCGGCGGCGACCCAGATGTTGCCGGGGCCGGTGACCATGTTCGCGGGTGCGCAGTCCTCGGTCCCGTAGGCGAACATCGCGACGGCCTGGGCACCGCCGACCGCGTACACCTCGTCCACGCCGAGGAGGGCGCAGGCGGCGAGGATCGTCGGGTGCGGCAGGCCGCCGTGCTCCTTCTGGGCGGGCGAGGCCAGGGCGATGGACTCGACGCCCGCCTCCTGCGCGGGCACCGCGTTCATGACCACGGAGGAGGGGTAGACGGAGCGGCCGCCGGGGGCGTACAGGCCGACGCGCTCGACCGGCACCCACTTCTCGGTCACCGTGCCGCCGGGCGTCACCTGGGTGGTGTGCGGGCTGCGGCGCTGGGCGCGGTGGACGGTCCTGGCGCGCCGGACCGACTCCTCCAGGGCGGCTCTGACCTGCGGGTCGAGCTGCTCCAGCGCCCGGGTGAGCGCGGCGGCGGGCACCCGCACCTGGTCGAGGGTGACCCCGTCGAACTTCTCCGTGTACTCGATCAGCGCCGCGGTGCCGCGATGATGCACGTCCTCGCAGATCGGCCGCACCTTCGCAAGGGCGGCTTCCACGTCGAACTCGGCACGGGGCAGCAGCGCACGCAGGGCGGCGCCCTCGGGGAGGGCGTCGCCGCGCAGATCGATTCGAGAGATCACGGAACCAATTCTCTCAGACCTCATCAGGCCGTCGGTCTCCCGTATCACTGGCTGATACACGCCCACCCACCCCACGACGTGACCATGACCACTAGCGTTCAGTCCGTCACTCAGCGGGAAGAACAGCTGTACGAACTTGAGGGAAGCGGAGGGGCGGCAGTGACCGAGCCGCTGGACGACGGGCCGCCGGAGGGTCTGAGCCCGACCGAGCTGCGGATGTGGGAAGCCTTCAGAAGTGGTAGCACCTGCGATCTGAGCGAATCCGATCCGGTGCGCAACGACCCGTTCTCCCCCTGGCCGTGGGGGGCCGACCGCAGCGTCCGCGCCTCCATCGTGGCCCGGCTGCTGCTCAGCGGCCCGTCCGCGAAGCCCGGCCGGGTCGCAGCCCTCAAGCTCCGCGGTGCGAACATCTCCGGCACGCTCAAGCTCGCCGGCGGCAACGTCACCCCGTACGTCGAGCTGACCGGCTGCCGCTTCGAGAGCGAGCTGCTCATGCCGGAGGCGCATTTCACGACGGTGCGCATGGTCGGGTGTGCGATTCCCCGCCTGGAGGGAGCACGGCTGCGCACGGAGGGCGATCTGCATCTGCCGCGCTGCCGCGTCGAGCACGGCATCCGGCTCACCGACGCCCAGATAGGCACCGATCTGCTGCTCAACCAGATCCAGGTGCGGCCGGACCGCAGGGGCCGGGCGATCACCGCGGACGGTCTGTCGGTCGCGCAGGACTTACAGGCCGAGCTGATCGAGACCTACGGGGAGGTCAGCCTGCGCGGCGCGAAGATCGGGGTGTCGCTGAGCCTGCGCGGCAGCCGGCTGCGCGCGGCGGCGGAGCGGCGCGCGCTGAACGCGCCGCAGCTGTCGGTGGAGCGCACCCTGTATCTGACGGCCGCCTGGGTCAGCGAGGTCACCGGCAACCAGGGCGCGACACCCCCCTTCGGCCTCGGCCGCGCCTCGCGCGGCACCCGGCTCCAGCCCTTCGAGTGCCACGGCGGGGTACGCCTCGACGACGGCCGGTTCGGCGACGCGGTGGATCTGCACCGGGCGAGATTCGCGCTCAGCCCCCGAGAGGAGCTGTCGCTGCGCCGGATCGTCACACCCGAGCTGCGGTTCAATGCGCAGCGGCCGGAGGAGGGGCGGGTGGTGCTCAACGGCGCAAAGGTGGTGACGCTGATCGACCTGGCGGCGAGCTGGCCGGGCCCCGGCGGGCTGGCGATGGGCGGCTTCGTCTACGAGAACCTCGTCCCGTACGAGGAGTTCCCGCTCAGCCGCCGACTGGAGTGGGTGGCCTCCGCGACCCCCGAGTACTCCCCCGAGCCGTACGAGCGGCTGGCGACGGTGCTCCGCAACAGCGGCGAGGACGCCGATGCGCGCGAGGTGCTGCTGGCCAAGCAGCGCCGCCGCCGGGAGACACTGCCGCTCGCCGCGAAGCTCTGGGGGTATCTGCAGGACTGGGCCGTGGCGTACGGCTACCGGCCGGGCCGGGCGGCGCTGTGGATGGCGGTGCTGTGGGCGGCGGGTGCGATGGCCTTCTCCCGGCTCGACCCCGCGCCGATCAAACTCGATGAGCACCCGCGGTGGAACGCGGCCCTGTACGCGCTGGATCTGCTGCTCCCGGTGATCAATCTCGGCCAGGAGGGCTACTGGCAGCTGGACACCCACTGGCAGTGGGCCTCGACCGCGCTGATCCTGGTCGGCTGGATCCTGGCGACGGCGGTGGCGGCGGGGGCCTCCCGGCTGCTGCGCCGCGGCTGAGGCGCACGGCCCAGCGGCGCGGGGCATTCGGCCGTCCGCGACGCGCACTCGTCGGCGCGCCTTCCCGGCCCCGCGGTGGCCGCGGGACGCCGGGCCGCGGCGATCGCCGGACGGATCGCCGGACGGGCGGGGCGCGCCGCCCATTAGGCTACGCCGTTGTGACTGTCGCACGTCTGCCCCTGTTCCCGCTGAACACGGTGCTGTTCCCGGGACTCGTCCTGCCGTTGAACGTCTTCGAGGAGCGGTATCGCTCGATGATGCGCGAACTGCTGAAAACGGACGAGTCCGAGCCGAGGCGCTTCGCCGTGGTCGCCATCCGCGACGGCCGCGAGGTCGCGCCGACGGCGCCCGGCCTGCCCGACCAGACCGCGCTGCCGGAGCGGGGCCCGGCGGCGGGCTTCGGCCCGGACCCCGTCCAGGCGTTCCACCGGGTCGGGTGCATCGCCGACGCGGCGACGATCCGTGAACGCCCCGACGGCACCTTCGAGGTGCTGGCCACCGGCACGACACGGGTCAAGCTGCTGTCGGTGGACGCTTCCGGGCCGTTCCTCACCGCGGAGGTCGAAGAGCTGCCGGAGGAGCCGGGAGACGGCGCGGGCACACTCGCCGACGGGGTGCTGAGGGCCTTCCGCAGCTACCAGAAGCGGCTGGCGGGGGCGCGGGAGCGGTCGCTGTCGACCGGGGCCGAGCTGCCCGACGAGCCGTCGGTCGTCTCCTATCTGGTGGCGGCGGCCGCGGTGCTGGACACCCCGGCGAAGCAGCGGCTGCTCCAGGCGCCGGACACGGCGACCCGGCTGCGGGAGGAGCTGAAGCTGCTGCGGTCGGAGACCGCGGTCATCCGGCATCTGCCCTCGCTGCCCGCGGTGGAACTGACCAGGGCGCCGACCAGCCCCAACTGACGGGAGTTCATGGAGTCATGGGCAAGAAGAAGTCCGGCCGGGGCGGCGGCAAGGGCGGCGGAGGAACGCCGGCGACGGCCGCGCTGACGGCGGCGGGCGTCGATTTCACTCTGCACGCGTACGATCACGACCCGGCGGCGGCCTCGTACGGCGAGGAGGCGGCCGAGGCGCTCGGCGTGGGACCGGAGCGGGTATTCAAGACGCTGGTGGCGGAGGTCGACGGCGAGCTGACCGTGGCGGTGGTGCCGGTGGCCGGACAGCTGGACCTCAAAGCGCTGGCGGCGGCGGCAGGCGGCAAGCGGGCGACCATGGCGGACCCCGTGGCGGCGGAGCGCACCACGGGCTATGTGCGCGGCGGGATCTCCCCCCTGGGCCAGCGGAAGAGCCTCCCCACGGTGCTGGACGCCACGGCCTCCGCCCACCCCACGATCTGCGTCTCGGCGGGCCGCCGGGGCCTGGAGGCGGAGCTGGCGCCGGGGGACCTGGCGACGCTCACGAAGGCGGTGCTGGCCCCCATCGCCCGCGGCGGCCTCTGAACCGGGCCCGGAGCCCGGGCCGTGTCGGCCCCTGTGGGCCGGGCAGAGCTTGCCGGGAGGGGCACCGGTGCCCCTCCCGGCAAGCTCTGCCCGGTCGCGGCACTAGGCCGGACGGCGGCCGTGGTTGGCACGGTGCCGGCGGGTGCGCCATTTGCGCTTGCGGGTGCGTTTGGACATGGGGTGGACCTCCCGTCCTCGAGCAGCGTCCCTAGGGACTTAGCCGAGGACGGTCCCCGCGTGAACCCCCTGCGGCGGCTGCTCTCCAAACCGGGGCTCAGCCCCGGACCCCGCGCCTCAATCGCCGGCGGGGCTGACGGTGCGGCTCCGTCGCCGGCAGGGCTGACGGTGCGCCTCAGTCGCCGGCAGGGCTTGATGTACGCCCTCGATCCGCCCAGCGAGGCTGGTTGTGCACTCAAGCTCCCCAGCTGCCGCTGGGAGGCGCCGCTGTGGGTGCCTCCGCGGGAGTACCCCCGGTGGAGTCCGGGTGGAGTCAGGGGAGGCGCCAGGGGGAAGCTTGAGGGCACGTCCGAAGGCCGTACCGGGGACAGCGCGGCGCGCACGCCAAGACCGAAGGCCGTACCGGAGACGACGCGGCGCGCACGCCAAGACCGAAGGCCGTACCGGAGACGACGCGGCGCGCACGCCAAGGCGGACGACCGTACCCGGGGACGGCGGCGCGAGGCCGTGGCGTCCCCGGGGGCGCGCCGGCCCCGCACCCGGCAGGGGGTCTGGGGGCGAAGCCCCCGGCTACGGGAACGGCGCCCCGCGCCGAGAAGGGCCTCACGCCCGCTCGGAGCCGTCACCGTCCTGGGACTCGGGAGGGTACGGAGGCCACTCCGGTTCCGGGTCGCGCGGGCCGAAGAGCGCCGTGAGGGCCAGGTGGACCACCATCGCGGCGACCGGCCACGCCAGCAGCGCCCCCCACGCATGGAGCTCCAGATACGCGTCGAACTGAACGCCGTCCCCGACCTCCCGTGCACGCTCGGCCACGTCGCGCGACGGGCCAAGCCAGGTGCCCACGCCCCACGCCAGCAGCGACGCGAGGACGCCGCCAAGGGCCAGCGCGGCGACGAGCAGCACGCCGCCGCGTCTGCGGAAGAAGAAGACGCCGGCCGCGCTCACCGCGCCGAAGCCCAGGGCCAGCAGCGCGAACGTGGCGTCCGCGCCCACCGCGGCCTCGCCCTCCGTGTCGACCAGGAAGACGCTTCCGTCCCGCGCGACCAGCGGCACCCGCGGCGCCAGCCAGAGCCACAGCAACCCCAGGCCCACGCCCGCGAGCGTCACCGCCGCCAGCACGATCCCCGCGTCCCGCAGGTCCGCCCGCACATCCGTGTCCTTGTCCATATCGGCCATGATCAGGGCAGTGGACGGCTCCGGAGGCGATCGCCGGGGGTCGGCGTCGTCGGGGGTCGGCCGATGAGGAGGTGTCAGGGGTGCAGTCACCCGGCCATCGTGCCAAACGAGACGGTGGACCGCCTCACCGGCCGACCGCCCCTCACCGGCCGACCGCCCCTCACCGGACCGCCGCCCGCCGGTACGCCCATGTCGCCACGGTCAGCGACACCACGCCCACCGCCGCGCACACGGTGAGATCCACCGCCACGCCGCCCCAGTCGGGCCGCGCGTCGAAGGTCCTGGCGAGCGCCTCCACACCGTAGGTGGAGGGCAGCAGGTCGCGCGCGTACGTGATCGGTCCGGGCAACCGGTCCGCCGGCAACACGCCCAGCAGCAGCGCCGCGGACATGCCCAGCTGGCCGAGGAGCGTGGCGAGCTCCTGCCGTGGCGCAAGCAGCCCGAGGGCAGCGCCCAGACCGGCGAGCGCCGCCCCCGCGAGCGGGATCACCGCCGCGAGCACCCACAGATGGGTCAGCGGCAGCTGGAACAGCACGCTGCCCGTCACCGCCGTGACGACGGTGCCGGGCACGGTGAAGGAGGCGTATGCGCCGGCAGCGCCGAGCACCACGGCCGCCGGCGGCACCGGGAGGGTGGCGTAGTGGTCCAGGCCGCCGCTGGCCCGCAGCTGCCCGAAGTACTGGGCGAGCAGGTTCAGCGCGACGAACGCGACGACCAGCACGCTGGAGCCCGCCACCACCGCCCGCGCCTCGTCGCCCCCGTCGACGACCCCGCGCATCAGGACCATGATCCCGACGGACTGGAAGGTAGCGACGAAAAGCAGCGGGATGCGGGCGACGCGCGCCCGCGAGAGCTGGGCCCGGTAGACCGCGCCGAGCGCCGGCAGCAGCCGGGCCCGCGGCGCGAGCGGCGCGGCGTCCGCGGGCCCGGCGGCACGCCCGTCGGCCGTCCGTCGTCCGGTCGCCGCCTCGGCGGGTACGACGCTCACGCCTTCACCAGTCCTTCCGTACGTCCGCCGAGGGCCAGGTACACATCCTCCAGGCTGGCCGTCGCCAGGGTGAAGTCGTCGAGGGCCGCGAACGCCGCGCCGCCGGTGACCGCTGCGACGGCGGCCCGCGCCTCGTCGGGTGCGAGTCTGAGCACCCAGCGGCGGCCCGACGCCTGGGCCGACTCACGCAGCGCGGCAACTTCGGGGACGTCCAGGGGGGCGCGCTCGCGCCACACCAGCTCCACCCGCACCTCGCCCGCGACCTCCTCCTTGAGCCCGGCGGGGGTGTCGCAGGCGATGACCCGACCGCGGTCCAGCACGGCGACCCGGTCGAGCACTGTCTCGGCCTCGATGACGTTGTGGGTGACCACCAGGACGGTCGCGCCGCGTTCCGCGCGCCGCCGGTCGACCGCGGCCCAGACGGCGCGCCGGGCGACCGGGTCCATGCCGGTGGTGGGCTCGTCCAGCACCAGCAGCGGCCGCTCCCCCACCAGCGCGGCGGCCACGCAGGCCAGCCGCCGCTGTCCGCCGGACAGCTTCCGCAGGGGCCGTCCGGCCAGCTCCGTCAGACCCAGTTCGCCGAGCACGGCGTCGCGTTCCGCGCGGGCCTCGCGGGCGCCGAGCCCGCGCAGCCGGCCGGTGGTCTCGGCGGCGAGCGCAACGGTCAGCTCGTCGAGCGCCGTGGACTCCTGCCCCAGATAGCCGATGAGCCGCGCGGCGCGCTCCGGGTGGCGTACGAGATCGTGTCCGAGGACCTCGACGCCGCCCGAGTCCGGGCGCATCAGTCCGGTCAGCTGCCGCACGAGGGTGGACTTGCCGGCGCCGTTGGGGCCGAGCAGGCCGAAGATCTCCCCGCGCTCCACATCCAGGCTGATGCCGTCGGTGGCCCGCACTTCGGGGGTGCCGGGCGTGCCCCTTCTGCCGCGCGCGGCGGGGTACGTCTTCACCAGATCCCGCACCACGCACACCGTACTCACGAGGGATGAGCCTACGGGGTCACCGGGGTCACTCCCCCGCCGGGGCGTGCTCGGCTGCCGCCCGTACGTCGACCTCCCGCCAGAATCCCGCCCGGATCGCATAGCGGTCGTGCTCGTCGATCTGGTCGTCCTTGTGGGCGAGCAGCCCGAAGCGCGCCGCGTAGCGCAGCAGTTCGCCGTCGATGCGGTGCGGGATGCGCGGGTACATCGCGGACAGGGTCTGCACATGGCCGAGCTGCCCGGGCTGCCCGGGTTCGGGGGCGTCCGGGAGGCGCTCCATCCAGCGCCGGGCGAAGACCTGTCCGACCTCGAAGGGGTCGCCGCCGACGGTGGTGATGTCCTCCTCGCGGTCGGCCCAGCGCTGCTCGGCGCTGGTGAGTTGCGCGAGGGTGGGCAGCGAGGCGGACTCCGGGGGTTCGCCGAGGGCTCCGCCGCCGGGGCGTTCGACCCAGCCCTTGTCGGAGGACCAGCGCAGCGTGGCGCCGGTCGCGCTCGCGGCGGCGGGCGGCTGCCCGGGGCCGCGCAGGCCGGCGAGGTCCTTGGGGGTGGGGACGCCTTTGGACGCGGCGGACGTCGCGGGTGCGGCGGCCGACGCGCTGCCGTCGGCCGGCGACCGGTCGGCGTGCGAGCCGTTGCGCGCGGCTTCGGCCGCCCGTTCCTGGGAGGCGGCGAGGGCCGATTCGGGAAGCGGGGCGGAGAGGATGGCGGTGATCTCGGGGCGGGTGGCGGGCGGGGGCGCGCAGACGCCGGTGAGCTCCTTGGCCCGTACGGCGCGGGTGATCCACGCCCGGTCCAGCACCCGCCGCTCGTCGGCCTCCGCGACCAGGTCCTCGGACTGGTTGTAGTCGCCGTCGGCCGCCTGCACGGCCCACAGGTGGACGGCGACGCCGTGTTCCTTGGCGGACATCAGGCCGGGCAGCAGATCGCCGTCCCCGGTCACCAGCACCACGTCCGAGCAGGCGCGGTTGCGGGCCAGTTCGGTGAGCTCGGCGTGCATGGCGGCGTCCACGCCCTTCTGCGCCCAGCGGCCGTCGCTGCGGGTGAGGGCGCCGAGCCGGACGGTGACCCGGGGCATCACGCGCAGCCTGCGGTGTTCGGGCTGCGGCACCCGGTCGGGCGCGCCGTCGAACCAGTAGATGCGCAGCAGCGGGCGTTCCGTATCGGTTTCGGCGCGATCGCGCAGACCCTGGATGAGGGCGGTGTGGTCGACGGTGATCCGGGAACGCGCCGGTTCCCCGGCGAGCAGGCTCGCGGCGGCGCCCAGCAGATATCCGGCGTCCACCAGGACGACGCAGCGGTCCACGCGATCCACCCTCTTTCGGGAACTCTGTCGGGGACTTAAGGGAGCGGAGAGGTTCCGGATGAAGGTCCGGACCGGGGATTGTTCCGGGTTTCCTTCGAGTCTGCCCGACCTCCGGAGGGTTAACGGCCGGAACTCGATCATCGGCGTGGCGGATCGAGGGGTTCCAACCCCTTCATCCACCTGTTACACCCAGTAATGATCCAAAATGCAATGGTTCGGTACGTATGTGAATCTGGTCGCGGCCCTGGCCCCGAGGATCCCCAGGAGGCAGCACCATGGCCAAGAACAAGAACAAGAAACAGCCTCAGCGTTCAGCTCAGGCTTCGCAGGCGGAGCGCGGCCAGCAGCAGGCGCAGCAGTCGTCGATGGAGGCCCAGGCCAAGTCGGCGGTCGAGGCGAATCCAGGAGATGTCGCCCGCAAGCACCGGGAGAAGCGCTTCGGCCACAACTGACGGCCGTATGCGCAAGAGGCGCGCCCAGCACTTGGGCGCGCCCCTTGCGCGTACGGCCGTCGGCAGCCGCTACCCGGCCAGACAGGAGGGGCCGAGCAGCACCTTGAGATCGCCGAAGAGGGCCGGATCCGGCTGCACCCGGTGCCGGTCGAGCCGGAGCACGGTGGTCTTGCGCGGCCCTTGGAGCTTGATCCGCACTTCGGTGTTGCCCTTGTGGTGGCTGAGGATCTCACCGAGGCGGCTGACCATCGGCGGGGTGACCTTCACGGTGGGAATGGTCACCACGACCGGGGCGTTGCTGCCCGCCTGGGACAGATCGGGGACCATCAGCTCCATGGCCACCAGCCTGGGGACGTCTTCGCGCTTGTCGAGCCGGCCCTTGACGAAGACGACGGTGTCCTCGACGAGCTGGGTGGAGACCAGTTGGTAGGTGGCGGGGAAGAACATGCACTCGATGGAGCCCGCCAGATCCTCGACGGTGGCGATCGCCCAGGCGTTTCCCTGCTTGGTCATCTTGCGCTGGAGCCCGGAGATGATGCCGCCGATGGTGACGACCGCGCCGTCGGCGTGCTCCCCGCCGGTCAGCTGGGAGATCGCGGCGTCCGTCTTGTCGGCGAGAACGTGTTCGATGCCGAAGAGCGGATGGTCGGAGACATAGAGTCCGAGCATCTCCCGCTCCTGCGCGAGCAGATACGACTTGTCCCACTCGACGTCGGAGAACTCGACGTCGAGGCCGAACCCGGGCTCCTTGCTGTCCTCCTCGCCCATGCCGCCGAAGAGGTCGAACTGGCCCTCGGCCTCCTTGCGCTTGACCGCGACGACATTGTCGATCATCGGCTCGTGGTGGGCGACGAGCCCCTTGCGGCTGTGGCCCATCTCGTCGAACGCGCCGGCCTTGATCAGCGACTCGACGGTCCGCTTGTTGCACACCACGGCCTCGACCTTGTCGAGGAAGTCGGGGAAGGAGGCGTACTTCCCCTTGGACCTGCGGCAGCGGATGATCGATTCCACCACGTTGGCGCCTACGTTCCGCACGGCGGAGAGGCCGAAGAGGATGACGTCGTCGCCCTGGGCGGCGAAGTTCGACTCGGACTCGTTCACATTGGGCGGCAGCACCTTGATGCCCATGCGGCGGCACTCGTTGAGGTAGACCGCCGACTTGTCCTTGTCGTCTTTTACGGAGGTGAGCAGCGCCGCCATGTACTCGGCGGGGTAGTTCGCCTTGAGATAGGCGGTCCAGTAGGTGACCAGTCCGTAGGCGGAGGAGTGGGCCTTGTTGAACGCGTAGCCGGCGAAGGGGACCAGCACATCCCACAGCGCCTGGATGGCTGCGTCGCTGTAGCCGTTCTTGCGGGCGCCGCCCTGGAAGATGGAGAAGTTCTTCTCCAGCTCCTCGGGCTTCTTCTTGCCCATCACCCGGCGGAGGATGTCGGCTTCGCCGAGCGAGTACCCGGCGATGATCTGCGCGGCCTTCTGCACCTGCTCCTGGTAGACGATCAGGCCGTGGGTCAGGCCGAGGACCTCCTTGAGGGGCTCCTCAAGCTCGGGGTGGATCGGGGTGATCTCCTGCTGGCCGTTCTTGCGCAGGGCGTAGTTCGTATGGGAGTTCATTCCCATCGGGCCGGGGCGGTACAGGGCCGAGACGGCGGAGATGTCCTCGAAGTTGTCGGGCTTCATCAGCCGCAGGAGCGAGCGCATCGGCCCGCCGTCGAACTGGAAGACGCCGAGCGTGTCGCCGCGGCACAGCAGCTCGTAGGTCTTGGGGTCGTCCAGCGGGATGGAGAGCAGGTCGAGCTCGACGCCCTTGTTGGCCTGCACCATCTTGACGGCGTCGTCCATGATGGTGAGGTTGCGCAGGCCCAGGAAGTCCATCTTCAGCAGGCCCAGCGACTCACAGCTGGGGTAGTCCCACTGCGTGATGGTGACGCCGTCGGTGTGCCTGACCCAGACCGGGACATGGTCGGTGATCGTTTCACTGGACATGATCACGCCGGCGGCGTGCACGCCCATCTGCCGCACCAGGCCCTCGACGCCCTTGGCGGTGTCGATGACCTTCTTCACGTCCGGCTCGTTCTCGTACATCCCCCGGACCTCTCCGGCCTCCGAGTAGCGGGGGTGGGAGGGGTCGGTGATGCCGTTGAGGTCGATGCCCTTGCCGAGGACGTCGGCCGGCATGGCCTTGGTGATCCGGTCGCCCATCGCGTACGGGTAGCCCAGCACTCGGGCGGAGTCCTTGATGGCGTTCTTGGCCTTGATGGTGCCGTAGGTGCCGATCATGGCGACCTTGTCGGCGCCGTACTTCTCCGTGACATACCGGATCACCTCGACGCGCCGACGCTCGTCGAAGTCGATGTCGACGTCGGGCATCGAGATGCGCTCGGGGTTGAGGAACCGCTCGAAGATCAGCCCGTGCTCGATCGGGTCGAGGTCGGTGATGCCCAGGGCGTAGGCGACGATCGAACCCGCCGCGGAGCCCCGGCCGGGTCCCACCGCGATGCCGTTGTTCTTGGCCCACATGATGAAGTCGGCGACGACGAGGAAGTAGCCGGGGAACCCCATCTGGATGATGACGTCCATCTCGTACTCGGCCTGCTTCTGCCGGTCGTCGGGGACGCCGCCGGGGAAGCGGCGGGCCATGCCGCGGCGGACCTCCTCCTGGAACCAGGTGACCTCGGTGTAGCCCTCGGGCACATCGAACTTGGGCATCAGGTCGCGCTTCTCGAACCAGCCCGCGGTGTCGATCTGCTCGGCGACGAGCAGGGTGTTGCGGCAGCCCTCCTGCCAGGCGTCGGAGGAGTCGACGGCGTACATCTCGTCGGTGGACTTCAGGTAGTAGCCGGTGCCGTCGAACTTGAAGCGGTCGGGGTCGGAGAGGTTCTTGCCCGTCTGGATGCACAGCAGCGCGTCGTGCGCGGACGCCTCGTGCGCGTAGGTGTAGTGCGAGTCATTGGTGACCAGGGGCGGGATGCCGAGCTTCTTGCCGATCTCCAGCAGGCCGTCGCGGACACGGCGCTCGATCTCGATGCCGTGGTCCATCAGCTCCAGGAAGTAGCGGTCCCTGCCGAAGATGTCCTGGTACTCCGAGGCCGCCTTGAGTGCCTCGTCGAACTGGCCGAGGCGGAGCCTGGTCTGCAGTTCTCCCGAGGGGCAGCCGGTGGAGGCGATCAGCCCCTCCGACCACTGGGCGATGGTCTCCTTGTCCATGCGCGGCCACTTCTGCAGCCAGCCCTCGGCATAGGCGTCGGAGGAGAGGCGGAAGAGGTTGTGCAGCCCGGTCTTGCTCGCCGCCCAGATCGTCTTGTGGGTGTAGCCGCCGGAACCGGAGACGTCGTCCCTCTTCTGGTGCGGCTGGCCCCACTGGATCTTGCGCTTGGTGCGCCGGGACTCGGGGGCGACATAGGCCTCGATGCCGATGATCGGCGTCACACCGGCCTTCGCAGCCTGGTGGAAGAAGTCATACGCGCCGTGGAGGTTGCCATGGTCGGTCATGGCGATATGGGTCATGCCCATCTCATTGCAGGCGTTGAACATGTCCTTGAGCCGCGCCGCACCGTCCAGCAGCGAGTACTGGGTGTGCACATGCAGGTGTGTGAACGGGGGCTTGTCGGACGGTGCTGCCACGGCGGAGGCCTCCAGCAAAGCGGTCGATGGCGGGCTGCGGTCACTCGAGGGGACAGCGCTGAAGTCTACGTCGCACCACTGACATCCGTGGGGCACTCCGGTTGGCCCTCGCGCGTTGGGAGGGCGGAACAGCTGTCCCCTACGTCACGCTCCGGGAGGCACCCAGCGATGTCGGTCCACTGGCTGGGCTGGACGGAGCTGGACGGCTGCGGCCAGCTGGTCGCCGAGGTCTCTCCGTACGCCGTGGATCTGGACTGGTCGGACACCGACGACCCGGCGGAGATCGCCGCGACCGTAGCCGACCTGGGCCGGGCGACGGCCACGATGCACGCGGCGGCGGACGACGACGAGAGCGGGCATTCGCTGGTGCCATTCTCCACGGAGCGGGCGATCGACGCGGCGGTCGCGGCCGACGAGGACGGCTTTGGCGAGCTGCTGGTCGACTTCGCCCACCGCTATGGCGCACGGGCGCGCGCGGACCACCAGATCTTCGTCGACCTGTTCCGTAACGGAAGGATTCCGGGACTGTAGGAAGGCCGGATCCTTAGGGACCGCTTATCTGGGGGCATGGCAGACTCACCGGCGATGGACATATCAGGGGTGCAGCTCAGGGGGGTCCGGGCAGCGGTCTTCACGGCGGTGACCGTGACGCTGTCCGCGGCCTCCCATGTGCTGCTCTCCGGCGTTCCGCTTCCGCTCGGGACGCTCGCCCTCGTCGCGGCCTGCGTGTTCCTGGCGGCCTTCGCGCTCTTCGGCCGGGAGCGCGGCTTCTGGCGGATCGCGGGGCTGCTGGTCCCGCTGGAGCTGGCGGCGGACACCGTCTTCACCGCCGGCCAGCACGTCTGCTACGGCCCGGCCGGCGGGCCGGTCGCAGGTTCGCTGCGCTCGGTCGGCTTGGATGTGCTGTGCGGCGGCGGGGACATGGGCGCCTCGCTGCCCGCGGTGGCGGCCGCCGACCGGCGTGCGGCCGATCTGCTGCACTCCGCGGACCCCGCGCTGCCCTGGCTGCTGCTCGCCGCCCATGTCTCGGTCGGGCTGCTGGCGGCGGCCTGGCTGCGGCGCGGCGAGGCGGCGCTGGCCGCGCTGGTCCGGGCGGCCGGCGTGCTGGCGTTCCGCCCGCTGCTGTGCGCGGTCGCCGCGATGGGCGCGGGCTCGCTGCTGGCGTCCGTATGCCGGGCTGCCCGTCCGCACCGGGGCGGGCCGCCGATGTGCCGCGCCCGCGCCCTGGTGCACTCCGTGGGACGGAGGGGACCGCCGCACGCCGTCGCGGCCTGCGTCTGACGCCCCGCGTCCGGCCTTCCCCTCTTTCCCACCTTTTTCTTCCACACCCCCACACGGAGTGAATCGATCATGAGTGCACGCAACAGCCAGGCCAACAAGGCGGCGGCCCGCGAGCGGCTGCGCCAGGAGCGCGAGCGCCAGGCCAAGCGGGACAAGGTCCGCCGTCAGCTGATCGTCGCCGGCTCGACCGTCGCGGTCCTCGCGCTGGCCGGCGGCATCGGCTACGCGGTGGTGCAGGCCACCAAGCCGGGCGCCTGGGAGGCCGCCAAGGACAAGGAGCTGGTCAAGCCCGCCAACTCGGAGGGCGACAAGGGCACCACCATCAAGATCGGCAGCGGCAAGTCCGTCGTCGACGTCTACGAGGACCTGCGCTGCCCGGCCTGTGCCGCCTTCGAGCAGAGCACCGGCGAGACCATCAAGAAGGCCGCCGGGGACGACAAGATCACGCTCAAGGTCCACCTCGGCGACATCATCGACGGCAACCTCGGCGGCAGCGGCTCCAAGAACGCCATCAGCGCGCTGGGCGCGGCGCTCAATGTGAGCACGGACGCGTTCCTCGAGTACCACTCGCAGCTCTACTCCGCGAAGCACCACCCGGCCGAGACCGCGGACGAGTTCGCCGAGGACTCGTACCTCCTCGACGTGGCGAAGGACGTCGACGCGCTGAAGGACAACGCCTCGTTCAAGGACGCCGTGGAGAAGGGCACCTACGACAAGTGGGCGCTGGAGATGATCGACGACTTCAAGAACTCGGAGATCCGCGGCACTCCCACGATCCGCATCGACGGCAAGGACGTCGACCAGCGGGCGCTTCCCGCGGAGCTGAAGAAGCTCGGCGTCGGGTGACCGACTCCGCTTAGCGGTTCGCAGCGCACAGCGAGCAGCCCCCCGGACCGCCGGGGGGCTGCTCGCGCGTTCCGGATGGCCAAAACGGCAAGCTGTACGGCGACTTACGGCTCCGCGAATTCTGTCCGGTCCCTCGCCTTCTCGACGTACTGGTCAGTAGTCTTTCCGGCCGTGACCCATAGGATTGAGTCAACTCCGAGCCGCCGCACGGTCGTCAAGGCCGCTGCCGCCACTGCTGTCGTCGCCGCTCCCTCTCTTGCGGCCGCCGCGTCGTCCACGGCCGCGTACGCCGTGGACCAGGGCCCCTCGTTCCGTCATGGCGTCGCCTCGGGCGACCCCCTTCCCGACGGCGTACTGCTGTGGACCCGTGTCACCCCCACCCCCGACGCCGTTCCGGGCTCGGGCAGGGGGCCGGACACCGAGGTCCGCTGGGAGGTCGCGGAGGACAAGGGCTTCTCCCGGGTGGTCGCCCGGGGCTCGGCCACCTCCAAGGCGGCCGCCGACCACACCGTCAAGGTGGACGTAAGGGGTTTGAGCCAAGCGACCGACTATTACTTCCGCTTCCTCGCGGGGAGCGCCGTCTCCCCCGCGGGCCGCACCCGCACCGCCCCCGCCGCGGATTCCGCGGCCCCGGGGGTGCGTTTCGGCGTGGTCTCCTGCGCCAACTGGGAGGCCGGCTACTTCTCCGCGTACCGCCGGCTCGCCGCCCGTTCCGACCTCGACGCCGTGCTCCACCTCGGCGACTACATCTACGAGTACGCCACCGGGGGCTTCCCCGCGGAGGACAAGGTCGTCAGGCAGCACGAGCCGAAGCACGAGATCCTCACGCTCGCCGACTACCGGCTGCGCCACGGCACGTACAAGACCGACCCGGATCTGCAGGCCGTGCACGCCGCGCATCCGCTGATAGCCATCTGGGACGACCACGAGGTAGCCAACGACGCCTGGTCGGGCGGCGCGGAGAACCACACCCCGGGCGCGGAGGGCGACTGGGCGGCGCGCGCCGCCGCCGCGCGCCAGGCGTACTTCGAGTGGATGCCGGTGCGCGCCTCCACCGAGGGCACGGTCTACCGCCGGCTGCGCTTCGGCAGACTCGCCGATCTGCATCTGCTCGATCTGCGCTCCTTCCGCTCGCAGCAGTCGTCGTTCGGCAGCGGCGACGTCGACGATCCGGACCGCACCATCACGGGCCGCGCCCAGCTCGACTGGCTGAAGGCGGGCCTGGCGTCCTCCGACGCCTCGTGGAAGCTGGTGGGCACCTCGGTGATGATCTCGCCGGTCGCCTTCGGCTCGGTGCCCTCCTATCTGCTGGAGCCGATCGCCGAGCTGCTGGGGCTGCCCAAGGAGGGGCTGGCCCTGAACGTCGACCAGTGGGACGGCTATACGGACGACCGCAAGGAGCTGCTGGCCCATCTGACGGAGCGCGGCATCGAGAACACCGTGTTCCTGACCGGCGACATCCACATGGCGTGGGCGAACGACGTCCCGGTCAAGGCCGCGACCTACCCGTGGTCCTCATCCGCGGCCACCGAGTTCGTCGTCACCTCGGTGACGTCCGACAATCTGGACGACTTCCTCGGCGTCCCGGAGAACACCGTCTCCCTCATCGCCTCCGCGGCCGTCAAGGCCGCCAACCGCCATGTGAAGTGGGTCGACATGGACCACCACGGCTACGGCGTGCTCGACGTCACCGCCGAGCGCTCGCAGATGGACTACTACGTCCTGTCCGACCGCACCGATCCCGACGCGACCGCCAAGTGGACCCGGTCCTACCGGACGCGCTCCGGCACCCAGCGCGTCGAGCGCGTGTACCACCCGGTTCGCTGAGTGTTCACATTCGGCCATACCGCCGTGTGTTAACAGTCGATCACATCGCTACGGCGGGTGGTGCGTTCCGCGTCCCGAATGCGGACACACCACCCGCCGTTGTTTCCGCCTTTGTTACGTCCCTTGGCTCAAACCTCGGAACGTCCAGAAGTTTTCTACCGAATAACCCGTTTCACCGCAGGATCGATTGGGCCAGATCACTTCTCATCGACGTCTGGCATGGCCACGTAATCTCCCCGCCACGACGAGGAAAACCTCGTCCCAACCCCCCGCGAGGAGCCAGCATGCGTGTGCTTGCCCGAATATCCCCCCGTCTGCGCCGCAGAGCGCTCGGCACCGCCGTCATGGCCGGAACCCTGGCGTTCGTCCCCCTGTCGGCCCCGTCCGGAGTCGCCGCCGCCCAGCCGTCGGCGACGGCTGCGGAGGAGTGCGTCGAGGGCGCGGACGAGCACGGCGGCGCACCCGCCTCCGCGGCCCGCGAGTCACGGCCCGGCAGCGCACACGCCAATGAGCCCAACGAGGTCAGCGCGGCCAAGGCGAAAGCGATGGAGGCGGACCTCAGAAAGAAGCTCGACGCGATACGGACCAACGCCCGCGGGCTCACCGCTCCGGCCGGTGTGACCACCGTCCCCGTCTACTTCCACGTCATCCACGACGGCACGACCGGCAAGCTCACGGCCGCCGACATCGGCAGGCAGATGCAGGTGCTCAACTCGGCCTTCGGCGGCGAGGGCGAAGGCAACGCCGACTCCCGCTTCCAGTTCTCGCTGGAGGGTACGGACTACACGGACAACGCGTCCTGGTACAGCGGCCTGGCGCCCGGCTCGGCCGAGGAGGCCGCCATGAAGTCCTCCCTGCGCCGAGGCGGCGCGGGCACGCTGAACTTCTACACCGCCAACCTCAGCGACGGGCTCCTCGGCTGGGCCACCTTCCCGACCGACTACCGGTCCCACCCGAAGGACGACGGCGTGGTCGTCCTCGACGAGTCGCTCCCCGGCGGCTCGGCCGGCAACTACAACGAGGGTGACACCGGCACACACGAAGTCGGCCACTGGATGGGCCTGTACCACACCTTCCAGGGCGGCTGCAATGGCAGGGGCGACTACGTCGACGACACCGCGCCCGAGGCGAGCCCGGCGTTCGAGTGCCCGACAGGCCGTGACTCCTGCACCCGCAAGCCCGGTGTGGACCCGATCCACAACTTCATGGACTACACCTACGACTCCTGCATGTACCAGTTCACCTCGGGCCAGGTGCAGCGGATGCAGGAGCACTGGGCCGCGTACCGGTCGAGCTGACCGTGCCGCAGGCCGCCGGGCGTCCTCTGACCTGACGCCATGAGTGCGCCGGGGGACGTGATCGACGAGAGGTTCGAGCTGCGGGAACGGCTCGGCAGCGGCGGGGCGGGCACCGTATGGCGGGCCCGGGGCGCCGCCCTGCACCGCGAAGCGGGCCTCAAGCAGGTGCGTCCCCCGGAACCGGCCGGCCTCCGACGCGGGCCTCCGACGCGGGCCTCCACGGCCTGGCCGACAGCCGGGCCGCACGGCTCGCCTCCGTCCCCCAGTCGTCGGGCAGGGCCGCCCGCGAGCGCCGGGCCAGGGCCCCGCGCGACAAGGATGTTGACGGCGACCGCTAGAGGGTGGCGAGGAAGCCCAGCGCCGTACGCCAGGTCAGATCGGCGGCGGCCGCGTCGTAGTCCGGGAGGTCCGGGTCGGTGTAGAGGTGCCCCGCCCCCTGATAGCGGTAGATCTCCACATCGGCCCCGGTCCGCTGCATTTGCAGATACCACGCATTCAGCCAGTCGTCGGGCTCGAACGGGTCCGGGGACGCGATGTGCAGCTGTACGGGCAGTTCGTCGGCCCTCGCCTCCTCCGCCAGGTCCGAGGTGCCGTGCAGGAGCAGCAGCCCGCACGCCTTCTCGTCGCCCAGGGCCAGGTTCTGCGCGATCGCCGCGCCCAGCGAGAACCCGGCGTACACCAGCCCTTCGTCCGAGTGCGGGGCGGCCGCCGCGATCGCCCTGTGAAGCAGCTCCTCCTTGCCGATCCGGTCCTTGATCGCACGGCCCGCCTCGACGGATTCGGCGGTTTGACCTTCGTACAGGTCGGGCACGCGCACCTGGTGCCCGGCGGCACGCAGCCGGTCCGCCGCCGCGTGAACGGCCGGGCGCAGACCGTAGACCGAATGGAAAAGCATGATGTTCATTCGGCCATCCTGCCAGTTAGTTTCGGAGCCATGGAGAACGTCCTGCGCCCCCTGGGCGTCGTCGGCGGCTCGGTCGTCCTCACCCTGCTGCTCGGCTGGGTCGTGGACCGGCTGCTGCGCCGCGCCGACGCCCGCCACCCCGAGACCCCCCTGTGGGATCTGCTGCGCCGCTGCCGGCTGCCCCTCCAGGTGGTCGTGCTCACCGTGCTGCTGCGCGCGTCCTACCTGCAGATCCACTGGGAGTGGATCCAAGACCACCGGGCGGGCATCGGCCATGCCCTGACCCTGGTGCTGATCGCGGCCGGGGCCTGGCTGGTGGTGCGGATCATCTCGGCGGCCGTGGAGTCGACGTACGCCCGCTATGCGGCCACGACACGCGACACGGCCCGGCTGCGGCGGGTGCGCACCCAGGTCACGCTGCTGATGCGGGTCGTCACGGCGCTGATCGTGGTGGTGGCGATCGCGTCGATGCTGCTGACCTTCCCGGGCATGGAGAAGTTCGGGGCGTCGGTGCTGGCTTCTGCGGGCATCATCGGCATCATCGCGGGCGTCGCCGCCCAGTCCACGCTGGGGAACCTCTTCTCCGGCTTCCAGATCGCCTTCGGCGACATGGTGCGCATCGGGGACACGGTGGTGGTGGACGGGGAGTGGGGCGTCATCGAGGAGGTGACGCTGACATTCCTGTCCGTGCGGACCTGGGACGAGCGGCGCATCACGATGCCGGTGTCCTACTTCACCAGCAAGCCGTTCGAGAACTGGTCGCGCGTCAGCCCCGAGATGACGGGCACCGTCTTCTTCCATCTCGACCACCGTGCGCCGGTCGCCCTGATGCGCGAGAAGCTGCGCGAGATCCTCGGGGAGTGCGCGGCGTGGGACGGCCGCGGCTGGAGTCTGGTCGTCACGGACACCACGCCGAACACGATGCAGGTGCGGGCGATGATGACGGCGAAGGACGGGAACGACATCTGGACGGCGCGGTGCGAGGTGCGGGAGCGGATGATCACCTGGCTCGCCGAGGAACACCCCTACGCGCTCCCGCGCATCGCGACGGCCTCCGCCGTGGAGCCTCCCGAGTCGCCCGGGCCGGCGGGCTCTTCGGGCGGCCCCCCGCCGCCGGTCCCGAGCCGCGACTGAAGCCGCCGCAGGGCCCACCGCAGGCTGCGAACGTCCGAACGCCTCAGCGCCCGGTCCACGATCTCCCGATCCGTCCCCGGTTCGCCGCGTGCGGCACGCGCGCTACAGCGGCTTGCGCATGGCGCGATGCGCGATGCCCGCGTCCTGCAACTCCGGCCCGTACGCCGCATATCCCAGCCGCTCGTAGAAGCCGAGCGCCTGGGTCTGCGCATGCAGGTCCACGGCGGCCAGACCGCGGGCCCGCGCCGCGTCCTCGATCGCCCGCACCAGCGCGGCGCCCACGCCCAGTCCGCGCGCCGCGCGGCTCACCGCGAGCCGGCCGAGCGAGCCGACGGCCGGGTCGCCGCCGGTGCGCTCCAGCGCCGGGGGGCCGTGCAGCAGCCGGCCCGTCCCCAGCGGCCGTCCGTCGCCGGAGACTGCCAGCACATGCACGGTGTCCAGGCCCTCGGCGTCGTACGCGTCGTACTCGAGCTCCTCAGGCACCTGCTGCTCGGCGACGAACACCTCCCTGCGGACCGCGAAACACGCCTCACGGTCGGCGGGGCCGTCGGCCACCCGCACCGTGTACGGGAGGCCGACCGGCGCTGCGTCGGAGGATGCGTCGCCGGTCACGCGCTCTCTGCGACGATCTTGTCCAGGGCCGACTGGAGATCCTCGGGGTAGTCGCTCGCGTACTCGACCCACCGGCCGTCCGCCGGGTGCTCGAAGCCCAGCCGCACCGCGTGCAGCCACTGCCGGGTCAGCCCCAGCCGCTTGGCCATGGTCGGGTCGGCGCCATAGGTCAGATCGCCCACGCACGGGTGCCGGTGTGCGGCCATGTGCACCCGGATCTGGTGCGTACGGCCGGTTTCCAGCTTGATGTCCAGCAGGGACGCGGCGCGGTACGCCTCGATCAGGTCGTAGTGCGTCACCGACGGCTTGCCGTCCGCCGTCACCGCCCACTTGTAGTCGTGGCTGGGGTGGCGGCCGATCGGCGCGTCGATCGTCCCGCTCAGCGGATCAGGGTGCCCCTGCACCAGCGCGTGGTAGCGCTTGTCGACCGTGCGGTCCCGGAACTGCTGCTTGAGCAGCGTGTACGCGCGCTCCGACTTGGCGACCGCCATCAGTCCGGAAGTGCCCACGTCCAGCCGGTGCACGATGCCCTGCCGCTCCGCGGCGCCGGACGTCGAGATCCGGTACCCGGCCGCCGCGAGGCCGCCGATCACCGTGGGCCCGCTCCAGCCGGGGCTCGGGTGGGCGGCCACACCCACCGGTTTGACGATCACGACGATGTCGTCGTCGTCATGGACGATCTCCATGCCCTCGACGGGCTCCGCCACGACCTGCACCGGCGCGGGCGCCTGCGGCATCTCCACCTCGAGCCACGCACCGCCGCGGACCCGCTCGGACTTGCCCACCACCGAGCCGTCGACCTGTACCTTCCCGGCCGCGGCCAGATCGGCCGCCTTGGTGCGGGAGAACCCGAACATACGGGAGATGGCGGCGTCGACGCGCTCGCCCTCCAGTCCGTCGGGTACGGGCAGGGTGCGGATCTCGGGAATCGTGCTCACCCGACGAGTATGCCTTGTCAGTCCTTGTGCACGGTCCCGTCGGGGTCGAGACCCCTGAAGGAGAGGATCACGATCAGGAAGCCTCCGCAGACGATCGCGGAGTCGGCGAGATTGAAGACGGCGAAGTGCGCGGGCGCGATGAAGTCGACGACCGCTCCCTCGAAGACCCCGGGCGAACGGAAGAGCCGGTCGGTGAGATTGCCCAGCGCACCGCCCAGCAGCAGACCGAGGGCGATCGCCCAGGGCGTGCTGTAGAGCTTGCGCGCCAGTCGGACGATCACGACGATCACCACCGCCGCGATCAGTGTGAAGATCACGGTGAACGCCTCGCCGATGCCGAAGGCGGCTCCGGGGTTGCGGACGGCTTCGAACTTCAGCAGATCCCCGATGATCTCGATCGGCTCGTGGTGCTCCAGCTTGGCCACCACGATCATCTTGCTGCCGAGGTCCAGCAAGTAGGCGAAGACCGCCACCCCGAGCAGCATGGCGATCTTGCGCTTGCCCTTGGGCTGCTCTGCGGGCGCCGCAGCCTCGTCGTCCACATCCGGCGTACCGATGGTGCGCTCCGCCTCTGCCACGTGAGTCCCTCAACCTAGGTGCCTGACTGACGTCGAGGGTACGGCACACACGTGCGGAGTCAGCCTCGGCGTTCCTGCTTCTGCTTGCACTCCACACAGAGCGTGGCGCGGGGGAATGCCTGCATCCGGTGCTTGCCGATCGGCTTGCCGCAGTTCTCACAGAGGCCGTAGGTGCCCGCGTCCAGCCGCTCCAGCGCATGCTCGGTCTGCAGCAGCATCTCCCGGGCGTTGGCGGCGAGGGCCAGCTCGTGCTCCCGTGTGATGTTCTTGGCCCCGGTGTCGGCGTCGTCGTGGCCCGCTCCCTCGCCGGAGTCCCGCATCAGCCCTTCCAGCGCCTCTTCCGCGGCGATGATCTCCGCAGTCAGCCGGCCGTACTCGCTCTGCAGTCCCGCGCGGGCCTCGGCGATCTCCGCGGGCGTCCACGGCTCCTCGCCGGGGCGCACCGCGAGTTCCCCGGGCGGCGTCCCGGCGGCGGTGCCGGCCGTGGGCACGGCGGTGCTCGTCTCTGCGGTCTTCTTGGCTGCCACCGTCCTGGCTCCTGTCTGCTGTGCGGCCTGGGCCGCCCCCTGGGCCGCGGCTGCGGCCTTCTTCGCGCCGGCCTTGCCGGCCGGCGTCTTCTGCGCCGCCTTCCTGGCGGTGGCGGACTTCTTCGCGGCGGTCGTCTTCTTCGCCGCGGTCTTCGTCGGCGGCGACTTCTTGGCCGTGGTCTTCTGGGCGGTCGTCTTCTTCGCCGTCGTCTTCTTCGCCGCGGTCTTCGTCGGCGGCGACTTCTTGGCCGTGGTCTTCTGGGCGGTCGTCTTCTTCGCCGTCGTCTTCTTCGCCGCGGTCTTCTTGGCCGCGGTCTTCTTGGCCGCGGTCTTCTTCGCCGCGGTCTTCTTCGCCGCGGTTGCGGCCTTCGCCGTCTTCTTCGCGGCCGTCTTCCTGGCCGCCGCCTTCTTCGCGACGGTCTTCTTGGCCGCCTTCTTCCCGGTCTCCGCATTCTTCGCCGGAGCCGACTCCTCGGCGGCGCCCTTCTTGGCGGCCGTCGCCTTCTTCGCCGCGGTCTTGGCAGCCGTCCTTCTCGCGACGGTCGCCTTCTCCGCAGTCTGCTTCGTCGCCTTCGCCGTCGTCTTCTTCGCCGCCGACCCTCCGCCCGTCCCGCTCGCGGCCTTCTTGGCGGCCGCGCCCTTCGTGCCGCCCGGTCCCTTCGCAGCCGCCGCTTTCTTCTCGGCGGTCTTCTTCGCCACCATGGCCGCGGCCCCTTCACATATTGTGATCTTGCTCGCGAATCGTGCTGGGACGATAAATCGACCCCAGCCCCTCGGCAACGGGGCACGCCGCCGGTTCAGCCCGCCCTCTGACCGCGACGAGTCGAGCCTGCATCCGTTGTGCCCAGCTCCCCGCCGCGTAATCCGCCACTCGGGGGACACCGGACCCCGCAGGACGTCATATGACCATTCGGGTCAACCACGCACCGCCCGGCCGCCGCGCGGGGCTCGTCGGGAAAACCGGTCCGACAGTGCCCCGGCCGCCCCGTACACTGGGCGGTGCGAAAGGTTACGATGGGGACGAGTAGCGTCGTACGCAGCCATGAGCGACCCGGGGACGGTGCGAGCCCGGGGGCGAGCGCGATGTGAAGCATCACCCCTGAGCCGCCGGAAGAAAGCCCCGGGCCCTTCCTGACGCCCCGGGGTGAGTAGAACCGGCGTCGCGGCCTCAATGAGGGGGCTCACCGGCTTGGCCGGCGGGCCAAGGAGGGTGGTACCGCGGGAGCACGCATCAGGCGCTCTCGTCCCTCCGGCGGAACAGCGAATGTCCGTTGGAGGAGCTCGTCGATGACACCACCCCAGTACCGTCAGGTGCCCGCCCAGGTCGACCTGCCCGCGCTCGAGCACGCCGTGCTCGACTTCTGGCACGAGGCCAAGATCTTCGCCAAGAGCCTGGAGCAGTCCGAGGGCCGCCCCGAGTGGGTGTTCTACGAGGGCCCGCCCACAGCCAACGGCATGCCCGGCGCGCACCACATCGAGGCACGCGTCTTCAAGGACGTCTTCCCCCGCTTCCGCACGATGCGCGGCTACCACGTGGCCCGCAAGGCGGGCTGGGACTGCCATGGCCTGCCGGTGGAGCTCGCCGTCGAGAAGGAGCTCGGCTTCTCCGGCAAGAAGGACATCGAGGCCTACGGCATCGCGGAGTTCAACGCCAAGTGCCGGGAGTCGGTGACCCGCCACACGGACGCGTTCGCCGAGCTGACGACGCGCATGGGGTACTGGACCGACCTCGACGACGCCTACCGCACGATGAACCCCTCGTACATCGAGTCCGTCTGGTGGTCCCTGAAGGAGATCTTCAACAAGGGCCTGCTGGTCCAGGACCACCGCGTCGCGCCCTGGTGCCCGCGCTGCGGGACGGGGCTGTCGGACCACGAGCTGGCGCAGGGCTACGAGACGGTCGTCGACCCCTCCGTATACGTCCGTTTCCCGCTCACCTCCGGACCGCTGGCCGGCGAGGCGGCCCTCCTGGTGTGGACGACCACCCCGTGGACCCTGGTGTCCAACACGGCCGTGGCCGCCCACCCCGATGTCACCTACGTCGTGGCGACGAACGGCGAGGAGAAGCTGGTCGTCGCCGAGCCGCTGCTGGAGAAGGCACTGGGCGAAGGCTGGGAAGCCACCGGCCAGAGCTTCCGGGGCGCGGAGATGGAGCGCTGGACGTACCAGCGCCCCTTCGCCCTCGTGGACTTCCCGAGCGCCGGCGAGGGAAGCGCCGAGCACGGCCCGGGGACGGCGCACTTCGTGGTGAACGCCGAATACGTCACCACCGAGGACGGCACGGGTCTGGTCCACCAGTCCCCCGCCTTCGGTGAGGAGGACCTCAAGGTGTGCCGTGCCTACGGCCTGCCCGTGGTGAACCCGGTCCGCCCCGACGGCACCTTCGAGGAGGGCGTCCCGCTGGTCGGCGGCGTCTTCTTCAAGAAGGCTGACGAGGCGCTCACCGCGGACCTGGACGCCCGCGGCCTGCTGTTCCGGCACATCCCGTACGAGCACAGCTATCCGCACTGCTGGCGCTGCCACACCGCACTGCTCTACTACGCCCAGCCGTCCTGGTACATCCGCACCACCGCGATCAAGGACCGGCTGCTGGAGGAGAACGAGCGCACCAACTGGTTCCCCGAGTCGGTCAAGCAGGGCCGCTTTGGCGACTGGCTGAACAACAACATCGACTGGGCGCTGTCCCGCAACCGCTACTGGGGCACGCCGCTGCCGATCTGGCACTGCGAGGACGGCCATCTGACCTGCGTGGGCTCGCGCGCGGAGCTGACGGAGCTGACCGGCCGGGACCAGTCCGGCCTTGACCCGCACCGCCCCTTCATCGACGAGGTCACCTTCCCCTGCCCGCAGTGCCGGCAGACCGCGACCCGCGTCCCCGAGGTCATCGACGCCTGGTACGACTCGGGATCGATGCCGTTCGCGCAGTGGGGCTACCCCTACAAGAACAAGGACGTCTTCGAGAAGCGCTACCCGGCGCAGTTCATCTCGGAGGCCATCGACCAGACCCGTGGCTGGTTCTACACGCTGATGGCGGTCGGCACGCTCGTCTTCGACAAGTCGTCGTACGAGAACGTGGTCTGCCTGGGCCACATCCTCGCCGAGGACGGCCGCAAGATGTCCAAGCACCTGGGCAACATCCTGCAGCCCATCCCGCTCATGGACCAGCACGGCGCGGACGCGGTGCGCTGGTTCATGGCCGCCGGCGGCTCGCCGTGGGCCGCGCGGCGCGTGGGCCACGGCACGATCCAGGAAGTCGTCCGCAAGACGCTCCTGACCTACTGGAACACGGTCGCCTTCCAGGCCCTGTACGCGCGCACGTCCGGGTGGGCGCCGTCGGCGGCGGACCCGGCCCCGGCCGAGCGCACGGTGCTCGACCGCTGGCTGCTGTCCGAGCTGCACGCGCTGACCGACCAGGTCACCCAGGCCATGGACTCCTACGACACCCAGCGCGCCGGCAAGCTGCTCTCCGCGTTCGTCGACGATATGTCGAACTGGTACGTGCGCCGGTCGCGCCGCCGCTTCTGGCAGGGCGACGCCGCGGCGCTGCGGACCCTGCACGACGTGATCGAGACGGTGACCCGGCTGATGGCGCCGCTCGTGCCGTTCATCACCGAGCGGGTCTGGCAGGACCTCGTGGTGCCCGTGACGCCAGGCGCCCCGGAGTCGGTGCACCTCGCCGACTGGCCCGAGGCCGACCTCTCGGCCGTCGACCCGACGCTCTCGCAGCAGATGGTCCTGGTGCGACGCCTGGTCGAGCTGGGCCGGGCCACGCGGGCCGAGTCCGGAGTCAAGACCCGTCAGCCGCTGTCGCGTGCGCTGGTTGCGGCGTCCGGATTCGAATCCCTGTCCGATGGGCTGCGGGCGCAGATCACCGAGGAGCTGAACGTCACCTCCCTCGACTCGCTCTCCGCGGTCGGCGGATCGCTGGTCGACACCACGGCCAAGGCCAACTTCCGGGCGCTGGGCAAGCGCTTCGGCAAGCGGGTGCAGGCGGTGGCCAAGGTGATCGCCGAGGCGGACGCGGCGGCGCTGTCCCTGGCGCTGCGCTCCGGCGAGGCCTCGGTCGAGGTCGACGGTGAGACGGTCGCCCTCTCCCCGGAGGAGGTCATCATCACCGAGACACCGCGCGAGGGCTGGTCCGTCGCCTCCGACTCCGGCGCCACGGTCGCCCTCGACCTGGAGATCACCCCGGAGCTGCGGCGCGCGGGGCTGGCGCGGGACGCGATCCGGCTGATCCAGGAAGCCCGCAAGAACAGCGGCCTCGACGTCGCCGACCGGATCGTCCTGCGGTGGCGGTCCGCGGACGCGGAGGTGCGGGCGGCGCTGGCCGACCATGCGGAGCTGATCTCGGATGAGGTGCTCGCGACGGACTTCGCGGAGGGCGACGCCGACGATGCCTATGGCAGGCCTTTCACGGACGAGTCCCTGGCCCTGACCTTCCGCCTCCGCAAGGCGTAGGCGCCCCGCGCCCCGCGACTCCGACAGGCCCGGCCACCCGAGGTGGCCGGGCCTGTCGCTTTTCCCCTGGCCACCTTTTTCCCCTGGCCACCTTCCCGAACCTGGGGCTCCGCAGCAGACCCCGCGCCTCAAACTCCCCCAGCTATGGCTGGGAGGTCCCCCCAGGCGAGGCTGGAGAATCCAGCCCGTCCGGCGCTTGCGGACACGGCCGAAGGCCGTGGGGGGTTTGGAGGCCTGCCCCCAGTTTCGGGAAGGGGCGGGCAAGGGGCAGAACAAGGCCCGGGCCCGGTACGCATGCGTACCGGGCCCGGGCCTCTGATGCCTGCCGACGGCTACGCGCTCAGCGCGCGTACACCCGCCTCAGCTGTCGTCCTCGTCGATGAGGAAGCCCCGCATCGGCGACGGCGCCTGCTGCATCGGCTGCGGCGCCTGCGGCCGCACCGGCGCCATCGGCTGGGTCATCGCCGGGGACATCTGCTGCTGACCGCCGTACGACGGGCCGCTGGAGGAGCCGCCGCCGTGGCCGCCCATCGAGGGGCCGGAGCCCATGGGCTGGTTGCCGCCGTACGAGGGGGCGCCGGCGCCGGCCGGGGCCATCGACGGGGACGCCGGAAGTGACGCCGCCGCCGGGGTTCGCGGCGGGGCCAGCGAGTCGTCCGCCTGGGTCTCCAGCTGACGCAGCTGGCTCTCCAGGTAGGACTTCAGACGGGTGCGGTACTCGCGTTCGAACCCGCGAAGATCCTCGACCTTCCGCTCCAGCGTGGCGCGCGCCGACTCGAGGGAGCCCATGGCGACACGGTGCTTCTCCTGCGCGTCCCGCTCGAGCGCGTCCGCCTTGGCACGGGCGTCGCGCTCCAGGCCCTCGGCGCGGCTGCGCGCCTCGCCGACGATCTTGTTGGCCTCGGAGCGGGCCTCCGCGATCGCCTGGTCCGCGGTCTGCTGGGCGAGCGAGAGCACACGGGCGGCGCTGTCGCCGCCGGGACCCTGGCCCGGCTGCGGCATCTGCGGGCCGTGACCGCCCATGGGGCCGCCCATCGGTCCGCCCATGGGGCCGCCCTGCATGGGACCGGGACCGTGCGGGCCCTGGGGACCCTGCGGTCCGCCGTGGCTGGGACCGGCCGGCAGCTGCGGAGCCCCACCGGGCAGCTGGGGCGGGCCCATCTGCGGCGGCTGCTGCTGGACCGGTGGTCCGGATATGGCGGCGGGCACCGGACCGCCGCCCTGGCGGTCCTGCGGCGGCTCCTGCTGTTTGCGCATCCCCTGCTGCTGGTTCTGCGCGGCGGCGCGCGTCGCAGCGGCCAGCTTGGCGCGCAGATCCTCGTTCTCGCGGAGCAGGCGGGTCAGTTCGGCCTCGACCTCGTCGAGGAACGCATCGACCTCGTCCTCGTCATAGCCTTCTCGGAGACGGACGGTCGTGAACTGCTTGTTCCGCACGTCCTCGGGGGTCAGCGGCATCTCTTCTTCACCTCTACGTAGTCGTCGGCAGTCGGCAAGACCGTATCGCTCACAACCATCACCCCACGTTGCCCACGATGGAGATGAGGATGTAGACGATGATCATCAGAACGAAGAAGGACAGGTCGAGTGCCACGCCCCCGAGACGCAGCGGCGGGATGAACCGCCGCAGAAGCTTGAGCGGTGGATCGGTGACAGTGTAGGTGGCCTCCAAGAGGACCACCATCGCCTTGCCGGGTTGCCATGAACGTGCGAACTGGAAGACATAGTCCATGACCAGCCGGAAGATCAGCACGACCAGGAAGCACACCAGCGCGATGTAGACCACATCCAGTGCCACGCCCATCCCGCGCTTCCCTCTCCCCTGGCTCTGTCGATTCCGGCCGGTCGGCCGGGTCGTTCCCGGTGTCGTGTTCTCAGCTCTGGTTGAAGAATCCGCCCTCTGCGATGCGGGCCTTGTCCTCCGCCGTGACATCGACGTTAGCAGGAGACAACAGGAACACCTTCTGCGTCACCCGCTCAATGCTGCCATGCAGGCCGAACACCAGACCGGCCGCAAAGTCGACAAGTCGCTTTGCGTCCGTGTCGTCCATCTCCGTGAGGTTCATGATCACCGGAGTGCCCTCACGGAAGTGTTCCCCGATGGTACGGGCCTCGTTATAGGTCCGGGGGTGCAATGTGGTGATGCGGTAGGCCTCCCGCTCGGACACGACCTTGGGCATGATCACCGGCGCGTTCTTCTCCAGGCTCGGACGTTCGGGTGTGATAGATGCCACTGGGGCGATTCGCGCCGCATGCCCGCTCTCCACCGGAAGCGGCACCGGGTCGCGCGGCGCGGGCGGCTGCACCGCACGCACCGGCTCCTCGCGCTCCACCTGGTGCGGGGGCTGGCGCCTGCGGTGATCCCGCTCCGGCTCCGGCTCGGGTTCGAAGTCGTCGTCGGGGTCAAAGCCCCGGCCGTCGTACCCATCGTCCTCCACGAGGCCGAGGTAGACCGCCATCTTGCGCATAGCGCCGGCCATTCTCTGAGTCCTCCGCTCTGTGGTGGATCGCCCTTGTCACAGACATCGCAGCGTCGCCAAGTGCCCGCGATCCACTCGGCCCGTCCCGTTTCAGCGGGAATGACCATATTTTCTGCTGTGGTCCGACTTGCTTCGCGACGTTACCCGAGCCGGGGGCGGACTCCGAGTACCGCAGTGCCGATGCGCACATGTGTCGCTCCGGCGGCCACGGCGTCCTCGAGGTCCGCACTCATCCCTGCTGACACCATGTTTGCAGCAGGATGGCCCGAGCGCAGGCGGGATGAGAATTCCATCAGCCGCTCGAACGCCGCCCGTTGTCTTCCGGCGTAGGGTCCGGCGAGCGGGGCGACCGTCATCAGTCCGTCGAGCCGCAGTGCGGGCGCGTCAGCCACGGCCGCCGCCAACTGCTCGATGCCGTCCGGCGCCACCCCCCCTCTGGCGCCCCGGTGGCCGGACTCGGCGTCCAGCGCCACCTGGATGAGGCAGCCCAGCTCACGCCCGGTGCGCACGGCGGCCGCGGAGAGCGAGTTCACCAGCTTCAACCGATCGACCGACTGCACCACATCGGCATAACCCGCCACAGAGCGCACCTTATTGGTCTGCAACTGTCCGACGAAGTGCCAGGTGAGGTCCAGATCCGAACAGGCGGCGGCCTTCGGCGCCGCGTCCTGGTCGCGGTTCTCCGCCACATGCCGCACCCCGAGCTCGTGGAGCAGCCGGACGTCGTCGGCGGGGTAGGTCTTGGTGACCACGATGAGGGTCACTTCCTCCCGCTTCCGGCCGGCGGCCGCGCACGCGGTGGCGATACGTTCCTCCACCGCGGTCAGATTCCGGGCCAGCTCGGTCTTGCGGTCCGTCATGCCTCATCCAGCCAGACGTATCCGGCGAGCCGCCCGGTCGTGCGGTCGCGTCGGTAGGAGTAGTGGTCCCTGGACTCCAGGGTGCAGATCCCCGAGCGGTGACGCCGCCGCACGCCCAGCGCTTCGAGCTGGGCGTGCACACCGGCGGTGACGTCGACGGCCGGGGTGCCCCAACTCGTCTCGGACCAGGCGGCCGGCTCGACCGCGGCCACGTCCGCCCGCATCTGTTGGGGAACTTCGTAGCAGCGTCCGCAGACGGCCGGTCCGGTGCGGGCGATGATGCGGCCGGGCTCCGCGCCCAGCGATCTCATCGCCTCGACCGCGGCGGGCACCACGCCCTTGGCCATTCCGGGCCGGCCGGCATGGGCCGCCGCCGCCACCCCTGCGACCGGGTCGGCCAGCAGTACGGGGGTGCAGTCGGCCGTGAGCACGGCGAGCGCGAGCCCTCGGCGGGCGGTGACCACGGCGTCGACCGGTGTGGCCGGCCCGGCCGGCCAGGGTCCCGCGACGACGGCGACGTCCTTGCCGTGCACCTGGTTCATCCAGACGACCGCGTCCGGGTCAAGGCCGAGCGCCTTGGCCGCCAGCTCGCGGTTGGCACGCACGGCTCCGGGGTCGTCGCCCACCGCTCCGCCGAGGTTGAGCTCCTCGTACGGAGCGGCGCTCACCCCGCCCCACCTGTCGGTGAAGGCGAAGTGCGCGCCGCTCTCGTGTATCGCGTCGGGCCGCACGGTCACTTCAGGAAGTCCGGGACATCCAGCTCCTCCGCCGGGCTGTCCTGGTACGGACGGGCCGGCGGGACCTGCGGGGAGGAGGCCGAGGCGGAGAGATCGTTCGCCGCCGGGGCGGGCTCGGCCGGGGCGGCGGCCGGCTCCTCGCGCAGCGGCACCGCGCCCAGGCCGCCGGAGGTGCGCGGCGGCTCGGCGGGGGTCCGCGCCGGGGCGGGCGCCGGCTGCTCCTCCCGCTTGCTGGAGGAGGAGCCGATCACGTTCTCCCGGCGGGCCGGGGGCTGGCCGCCGTCGAAGCCTGCGGCGATCACGGTGACCCGCACCTCGTCGCCCAGCGCGTCGTCGATGACCGCGCCGAAGATGATGTTGGCTTCGGGGTGGGCCGCCTCGCTCACCAGCTGGGCCGCTTCGTTGATCTCGAAGAGTCCGAGGTCGGACCCGCCGGAGATGGACAGCAGCACGCCGCGCGCGCCGTCGATGGACGCCTCCAGCAGCGGCGAGGAGATCGCCATCTCGGCCGCGGCCACGGCGCGGTCGTCGCCGCGTGCCGAGCCGATGCCCATGAGCGCCGAACCCGCCTCGGACATGACCGACTTGACGTCGGCGAAGTCCAGGTTGATCAGGCCGGGCGTGGTGATGAGGTCGGTGATGCCCTGGACGCCGGAGAGGAGCACCTGGTCGGCGGACTTGAACGCGTCCAGCACGCTGACCTGGCGGTCCGAGATCGAGAGCAGTCGGTCGTTCGGGATGACGATGAGGGTGTCGACCTCTTCGCGGAGGGCCGCGATGCCGTCTTCGGCCTGATTGGCGCGGCGGCGGCCCTCGAAGGTGAAGGGTCGGGTGACCACGCCGATGGTCAGCGCGCCCAGCGAGCGCGCGATGTTGGCCACGACCGGCGCGCCGCCGGTGCCGGTGCCGCCGCCCTCTCCCGCGGTGACGAAGACCATGTCGGCCCCCTTGAGGACCTCCTCGATCTCCTCTCGGTGGTCCTCTGCCGCCTTCCGGCCGACGTCCGGGTTGGCCCCGGCCCCCAGGCCGCGGGTGAGTTCGCGGCCGACGTCGAGCTTGACGTCGGCGTCGCTCATCAACAGGGCTTGTGCGTCTGTGTTGATCGCGATGAACTCGACGCCCTTGAGACCGACCTCGATCATTCGGTTGATGGCATTGACACCACCGCCGCCGACACCGATGACCTTGATGACTGCGAGGTAGTTCTGCGGTGCTGCCACGTCGAAGGCCTCTCGCCTCGAGTTACGTGTCGCCGCTTCGCGGTTGCCCGCGCCGCGACGACGGATGCCGATGGGGCGGTCCGAATTGCCGACCCAAACCCTAACGTTGAACTTCAGGGTTACCAGTGTGTCCGTTCGCTGGACTCTTCCGAACAGGACACTAAGTCGACAAGTGGCGCACGTTCAACGAACACGCCGAACCTCCCGTTTTTCTTTTCACCCTATGTGATCAGCGCTTGCGCTGACCAACCAGGGTGCTGGCCAGCACGTATGTGCGTCAACTCCCCGATGCCGCAGGGGCGGTAGGAGCGCTCACATCGAAGTGCCGCGCACGCGGCTGTGCTTTCATAAGCGCCGTGAGCGCCCGTGCCTTCGCGGGCCCCTGCTCACCGCTCCCCCACGCCACGGTCCGACCATCGGCCAACTCGACTGAAATATGGTCGTACGAGCGGACCACTATGGTGCGGGTCGCCTCGACGACGTCCGCGGGAAGCTCGCCCCGGACCCGTACGGCTTCCGTGACGAGCCGTTCGACGCCGAAGCGCCGCAGGCTCGGCGAGGAGTCCGCGTCGAGTTCCAGAAGAGGCACGCCCCGGGGGGCCCTGGCCACCGTCGCGAAACGAACGCCCTCGGCGTCCACTTCGACGAATGCGTCGCTCTTCTCCAGCACCAGGACAGGGCGGCGCTCCCGCACTTCGAGAACGACGGTACTCGGCCACGACCGCACCACCTCCACCGAGTGGATGCGCGGGAGCCTCTTGCGCAGCCGCGCCTCCACGGCGTCCGCGTCCACCGAGACAAGCGGCGCGCCCATGGGGACCTCGGCGGCCGCCCGCACCTCCCCCGGGGTGAGCACCTGGGCGCCGGTCGTGCGCACCCGCTCCACACGCAGCCACTCCGAGCCGTACAGCAGCCAGACCGCGCCGGCGGTCAGGGCCAGCGCGGCGAGAGCGATGAGCAGGGTGCGGGGACCGGGCAGCCGGCCGGCTGGATGCCGGGGGCGCGGCGGGCGGACGGCCGGGCCGGAACCCGAGTCGGAGGGGCCGTCGGAGCGTGCCCGTTCCCCGCGCTGTGCGGCAGCAGTCCGTCCGGCCACGCTCCGGTCTCCTTCCGGCCCGGCTTCCCCGCGGGTGCGTCCCGGGGGAAGCGCCCGCGCGCACCTCAGCGTGCGGAGATCGCCTCGTACACCATGCCGACGAGCAGCTCGTCGGCGTCCCTGCGGCCGAACTCCGAGGCCGCGCGGGACATCTCGTACAGCCGGTGCGGATCGGCGAGCACCGGGAGCACATTGCCCTGCACCCACTCGGGGGTCAGCTCGGCGTCGTCGACCAGCAGCCCGCCGCCGGCCTTGACCACCGGCTGGGCGTTGAGCCGCTGCTCGCCGTTGCCGATCGGCAGCGGGACATAGGCGGCGGGGAGCCCGACGGCGGAGAGTTCGGCGACGGTCATCGCGCCCGCGCGGCAGAGCATCATGTCGGCCGCGGCATAGGCGAGATCCATCCGGTCCACGTACGGTACCGGGAGGTACGGCGGCATCCCGGGCATGTTGTCCACGTGTGGCACTTCGTTCTTGGGGCCGACCGCGTGCAGGATCTGGATGCCGGAGCGCTGGAGCACCGGGGCGATCTGCTGGACGACCTCGTTGAGGCGGCGCGCGCCCTGGGAGCCCCCGGAGACCAGGAGCGTGGGGAGGTGGGGGTCGAGCCCGAAGGCCGCTCGCGCCTCGGGGCGCACCTGGGCGCGGTCGAGGGTGGCGATGGAGCGGCGCAGCGGGATGCCGATGTAGCGGGCGCCGCGCAGCTTGCTGTCGGGGGTGGAGACCGCGACCTGGCTGGCGTAGCGGGAACCGATCTTGTTGGCGAGTCCCGGCCGGGCGTTGGCCTCGTGGATCACGATGGGAACGCCGAGGCGCTTGGCGGCCAGATAGCCGGGCAGCGCCACATAGCCGCCGAAGCCGACGACGCAGTCGGCCTTGGTGCGCTCCAGGACCTGCTCGGCGGCCTTGATGGTGCCGCGCAGCCGCCCGGGCACGGTGATCAGCTCGGGTGTGGGCTTGCGCGGCAGCGGCACGGCGGGGATGAGCGCCAGCTCATAGCCCCGCTCCGGCACGAGCCTGGTCTCCAGGCCGCGCTCCGTGCCGAGTGCCGTGATCCCCACGGTCGGGTCCTGCCTGCGCAGGGCGTCCGCGAGGGCGAGCGCGGGCTCGATGTGGCCGGCGGTCCCCCCGCCGGCGAGTACGACATGCACCGAAATTCACCGCTCTCCGGACGGACGCTTCTTGACGCGCCGTCTCATCGTCTTCCATCTCACCCCGGGCCTCCGCATGGCCAGGGCCGCTTTCGCGGCGGGATCCTGACGCGCGAAGGCGATCAGCAGCCCGACGGCGAACATGGTCGGCAGCAGGGCCGACCCTCCGTAGGAGAACAGCGGGAGCGGGACACCGGCGATCGGCAGCAGACCGAGCACCGCACCGATGTTGACCACGGCCTGGGCCGTGATCCAGGTGGTCACTCCTCCCGCCGCGTACCGTACGAAGGGGTCCTCCGTGCGTCCGGCCACGCGGATACCCGCATAGCCTAGAGCCGCGAACAGAACGAGCACCGACAGCGTCCCCGCCAGGCCCAGTTCCTCCCCGGCGATGGCGAAGATGAAGTCGGTGTGCGGTTCGGGGAGTTGGCCCCATTTTTCCACACTCGCACCGAGACCGGAACCGAACCATCCGCCGGAGGCAAGAGCATAGATGCCGTGCACGGCCTGCCAGCACTCGCCTTCCGGGCCCAGCTCGATCGCACCGACGCAGGACAGCCGGTCCATCCGGTTCTGGCTGGTGCCGATCAGCAGGGCGCCGACGGTCCCCGCGACGGCGAGCACGCCCACGAACAGCCTGGTGGGCGCCCCGGCCAGCCAGAGCAGCCCGAAGAGGATGGCGGTGAGGATCATGGCCGTGCCCATGTCCCCGCCGAGCATGATCAGGCCGAGGAGCATAAAGGCCACGGGGACGAGCGGCACCAGCAGATGCTTCCACTGGGTCAGCAGCCGCTTGTCGTTCTTGCGGGCGAGCAGGTCCGCGCCCCACAGGATCAGTGCCAGCTTGCCGAACTCGCTGGGCTGCAGCTGGAAGGGGCCGCCGAGGTGGATCCAGTTCTGGTTGCCGTTGACGGCATGCCCTATCCCGGGGATCTGGACGAGCACCATCAGGAAGACCGTGCCCACCAGGAGGGGGTAGGACAGCGCCCGGTGGAGTCTGACCGGCATCCGGGAGGCCAGGAAGAGCAGTCCCGCGCCGAGGACGGCGGCGAGGAACTGCTTGCGGAAGAAGTACGAGGCCGGCAGCGACAGGTTCAGCGCCTGGATCATCGACGCGGAGTAGACCATGACCAGGCCGAGCACGGTCAGCAGCAGGGAACTGCCGAGGATCAGGTAGTACGCGGTGAGCGGCCGGTCCCAGGCCCGCCGGGCCTGCTCGTACAGCTTCTTCACCCGCCCGAGCCCGGCGGGGCCGCGGACGCCCGGGGTGCGTCCGCGCCCGCCGCCGCGGGGTGCGGGCGGCCGCCGCGACGCCGCCGCGGTCCGGCTGCGCAGCACGACCCCGCCTGAGGCGAGGGCGGGTGCGGCTACGGGTGCGAAAGCCGGCAGCACGCGCTCCGCCGACGCCGCGAGTTGCTCCCGCAGGGTCCGGGCCGCGGCTCGGACCGCGGCGATGTCCCCGGCTCCCGGCGGG
>NZ_JARWBG010000139.1:0-524 GCF_029846775.1 Streptomyces chengmaiensis | reverse complement strand
GCGGTGGTGTGCGGTTACGGCGATGTGGGCAAGGGCTGTGCGGAGTCGCTGCGGGGTCAGGGCGCGCGGGTGATCGTGACGGAGATCGATCCGATCTGCGCGTTGCAGGCGGCGATGGACGGCTATCAGGTGACCACGCTGGAGGAGGTGGTGGAGACGGCTGACATCTTCATCACCACGACGGGCAACAAGGACATCATCATGGCGTCGGACATGGCGCGGATGAAGCACCAGGCGATTGTGGGCAACATCGGCCATTTCGACAATGAGATCGACATGGCGGGTCTGGCGGCCGTGGAGGGGGTCGTCAAGGACGAGGTGAAGCCGCAGGTGCACACCTGGACCTTCCCCGGCGGCAAGGTGCTGATCGTGCTGTCGGAGGGCCGGCTGCTGAATCTGGGCAATGCCACCGGTCACCCGTCGTTCGTGATGTCGAACTCCTTCGCGGACCAGACTCTGGCGCAGATCGAGCTGTTCACCCGGCCCGAGGCGTATCCGACGGATGTGTATGTGCTGCCCAAGCA
>NZ_JARWBG010000138.1:0-533 GCF_029846775.1 Streptomyces chengmaiensis | reverse complement strand
CGGGCCATGAGGGCGTGTTCGACGAGGGTGATCAGGGCGCTCTTGGCGTCGGCGCGGTGGCGGGCGTCGGTGGTGATGATGGGGGTGTCGGGGCCGATCTGGAGGGCCTCGCGTACTTCGTCGGGGTTGTAGGGCTGGTGTCCGTCGAAGCCGTTGAGGGCGATGACGAAGGGGAGCCCTGAGTTCTCGAAGTAGTCGACGGCGGGGAAGCAGTCGGCGAGGCGTCGGGTGTCGACGAGGACGACGGCTCCGATGGCGCCGCGGACGAGGTCGTCCCACATGAACCAGAACCGGTCCTGTCCGGGGGTGCCGAACAGGTAGAGGATGAGGTCCTGGTCCAGGGTGATGCGGCCGAAGTCCATGGCGACGGTGGTCGTCGTCTTGTCCCCGGTGTGGGTGAGGTCGTCGATGCCGGCCGACGCTGACGTCATGACGGCCTCGGTACGCAGCGGGTTGATCTCCGAGACGGCGCCGACGAACGTGGTCTTGCCCACGCCGAAGCCGCCCGCCACCACGATCTTCGCACTGGTGGT
>NZ_JARWBG010000137.1:0-561 GCF_029846775.1 Streptomyces chengmaiensis | reverse complement strand
TCGGCGGCGACCTTCGCCGTCTCGGCGGCCTGCCCCTTGCACGTGGGGCACCACGGCGCCCAGAACCACAAGACCGCCGGTTTGCCCGCGAGCGTCTTCGCGTCGAACGGCTTTCCGTCCACGGTGGTCGCGGAGAAGTTCAGCACCTTCGGCACCTGCGTCCCCTCCGCCCCGCTGCCGCTGCTGTTCGAGGGCGCCGGCTGAGCAGGGGATGACGCCTCCGGCGTGGCGGCAGCTCCCGCGCCGCTGTCGGACGTGGATCCTTCGCCGGATCCGCATGCGGTGAGGGTGAGGAGGGCGGCGGCCAGGGTGGCCGGGAGGAGGGTGCGGGCGCGCAAGGAGGACTCCTGTGTGTCGATGGTGGAGACGAACGTAATTGCCGGGAACTCGGGCGGGCAGGGCTCGCCGCCTACGGTGTGGTGACGTCAGCCCGCAGCATCCCTGAGCCGTTCAGGGTCGAGGACGGTGATGCGTCCGCGAGCCAGGCTCAGCAGACCGTGGTCGGCGTAGTCGCGCAGCACCTTGGTGCAGGTTTCGCGGGAGGTGCCGGCGAGGGCGGCG
>NZ_JARWBG010000136.1:0-597 GCF_029846775.1 Streptomyces chengmaiensis | reverse complement strand
GGGCGCGGGGCGCGAGGTGCGCCCCCGCCGGCGCCGCCCGGGAGTTCGGCGCGCGGGCCGCCGGGGGCGGGAAGCTGCCGTCCCCGGTCGTCGGCGCCAAAGGCGCGGGCCTCGTCACGGGCGGGGGCGTTCTGCGCACCGCGGCCGGCCCCGGAGCCGAACGCGCCGCTCAGACCGCGGCCGCCGTCCCGGCCCTGCTGGCTGAAGGAGTCCTGACCGTAGCCGCCCTGACCGCCCTGGGGGCTCTGCTGGGTGCGGCCGCCGGGAGCGAAGAAGTCCTGCCCCGAACCCGACTGGGACTGCGGGCCGGACGACTGCCGACCCTGGCCCTGACCCTGCGCATGCCGGGCCTGCGGCTGGAGACCGCCGGAGGCGAAACCGCTGCCCTGGGAGGGGCCGCCCTGCGGGCCGTTCTGCCGGTTGCCGCCCTGGGGCGCGCCGTCACGTCCGGGCAGCGCCGCACGCGGGGCCGAGCCCGCGCCCAGGCGTCCGCCCCCACCGGCACCGGCGCCCGCGAGTCCCTTACCGGCTCCTCCGGAGCCGCCGGAGCCGCCGGACGGACCGCCGCCGAGGCCGGGCCGGCCGCCGCCCGCCGGC
>NZ_JARWBG010000135.1:0-622 GCF_029846775.1 Streptomyces chengmaiensis | reverse complement strand
TGGGGTAGGGGCGTTCCTGGGGCAGCAGTCGGGTGGCGGGGTCCAGGTCACCACCGTTGACGAGGGCGTGGATCTCGTGGGCGAGTGGCGTCACATCGCGGATGCTGACCGTCCATTCGTCTGCGTAGCGTCGTACGGCCTCACCGGAGAGGCCGAGTTGCAGGGATCGGTATGGCAGCGGCTGAAGGTGCAGGTTCCGCTCGGGGTCCCACTGCACGCGAGCAGGCGCACGCTTCAACTCACGCTGCCAAGTGGCTCGGTCGGGGTGTACTCCGCGGGCGTAGCTCGACAAGCACGCGTGGCGGAGCGCCCACTCGAAGCCGTCACGACCGATCTCGACAGCGAGGACGGTCTCCTGCCCGGCCTTCGAGGCCCAGCCGCAGCGGTACATCATCCACAGGAACGAGGGCTTGATCCACGTCATCCTGTCCCGCTTCCATACGGAGGGGAAACGGCCCTCGCGGGCGGCGGGCAGGCCTATCTCCGGGGAGTACGCCTGGTAGACGGTGATCGTGGACTCGGCATAGGCCGCACGGATCACGCGTTGCGGTTCTTCCATGGCGTACAGGGTGGTGCCTGCCGGAGCAGGCGGACAGTGATTTTCGACCATCGTGCCTTGTGA
>NZ_JARWBG010000134.1:0-646 GCF_029846775.1 Streptomyces chengmaiensis | reverse complement strand
CCGCGGCCGGGCGAGGCTGACGGCCTGGCTGGCCAACCGCAGCGTGCGCGGCGCCGACACGGTCGCCGCGACCGCGCTGGAGGCCGCTCAGGCCCAGCAGACCGCGCTGCCCGGCGAGGACGTGGCTGCGCAGATCGTGGCCGACCTGGCCGGGCAGATCCTGGCCCTGGACGACCGGCTGAAGCGGATCGACAAGCAGATCAGCGAGACGTTCCGAAGCCATCCACAGGCGGAGATCATCGAGTCCCTGCCCGGCATGGGGCCGATACTCGGCGCCGAGTTCGTGGTTGCGGCCGGCGACCTGTCGGCATACGCCGACGCCGGTCACCTGGCGTCGGCGGCCGGGCTGGTGCCTGTCCCTCGCGACTCCGGACGCCGGACCGGCAACTTGCACCGGCCCAAGCGCTACAGCCGCCGCCTGCGCAGGGTCTTCTACATGTCGGCACAGACCAGCATGATGCGGGAGGGGCCGAACCGGGACTTCTACCTGAAGAAGCGCGGCGAGGGCTGCAAGCACGTCCAGGCCGTCATTGCTCTGGCCCGCCGGCGGGCGAGTGTGTTGTGGGCCCTGCTGCGTGACGGACGGGTCTTCACCTCCGCCCCGCCAGTCACGCAAGCGGCTTGACTTCGTCATTGAGACTCCTGG
>NZ_JARWBG010000133.1:0-780 GCF_029846775.1 Streptomyces chengmaiensis | reverse complement strand
GGTGAGGCCGTACGACGCTACGCAGACGAATGGACGGTCAGCATCCGCGATGTGACGCCACTCGCCCACGAGATCCACGCCCTCGTCAACGGTGGTGACCTGGACCCCGCCACCCGACTGCTGCCCCAGGAACGCCCCTACCCCAGTGGAGACGAGCTTCTTGCTCACCTACGCGGATAACGGACCGCTCCACCCGGCAGTGCGAAGGCTGTCTTGCGAGAGGTTGCGAGAACGGAGATCAGGGGCAAACCGGACATGGTCCGGTGGGGGGCCGCGGTCTCTCAGAACTACTCATTTCTGCGAGCCGGGTCGTTCGCTGCGAGCCATACCTGGATGTCGCTCGCCTCCCGTAGACGCCCGAGCCTGAGGAGCAGGTCCGCCTGCAAGGCCAGCACAGCGCGGAGTGGTGAAAGGAACCACGCAGGTACAGCGGCCACAAGCCTGCGGTAGATCTCTACCGCTTCCCCCGTAGCACGCAGCGCTCCAGGTAGGTCCTGCTGTGCTTCATGCCTCACCCATGCCCAAGCAGTCAGCGAGCGCGCGAGGTCGGGTTCGTAGGCGGCTGGGTTGCCCGCCGCCAGCCGACGCCGGATCTCCACCGCCTCCTGGGTGGCGGTCAGGGCCTCGTCCCGCCGCCCCACCTCCGACAGCCGGTTGCCGAGGTTGGACAGCGAGCCGGCGAGGTCGGGTTCGTAGGCGGCCGGGTTGCCTGCGGCCAGCCGACGGTAGACATCGACCGCCTCCTGGGTGGCGGTCAGGGCCTCGTCCCGCCGCCCCACC
>NZ_JARWBG010000132.1:0-861 GCF_029846775.1 Streptomyces chengmaiensis | reverse complement strand
GCGCCGAGCTCGATCGGCACGCCGACGAGGGAGCCGTACTCGGTCCACGAGCCGTCGTAGTTCTTGACGTTCTCCACACCGAGCAGCTCGTGCAGCACGAACCAGGTCAGCGCGGAGCGCTCACCGATGCGGCAGTAGGCGATGGTGTCCTTCGCCAGGTCGACCTGCTCCTCGGCGTAGAGGGCCTTGAGGTCGTCGTCCGACTTGAAGGTGCCGTCGTCGTTGGCGTTCTTCGACCACGGGATGTTGCGGGCGCTCGGCACATGGCCGGGGCGCTGCGACTGCTCCTGCGGCAGGTGCGCCGGGGCGAGCAGCTTGCCGCTGAACTCGTCGGGCGAACGCACGTCGACCAGGTTCTGGGCGCCGATCGCGGCCACGACGTCGTCGCGGAAGGCGCGGATCGCGGTGTTCTGGGCCTTGGCCTTGTACTGCGTGGCCGGGCGCTGCGGCACCTCGGCCACCAGGTCGCGGGAGTCCAGCTCCCACTTCTTGCGGCCGCCGTCGAGGAGCTTGACGCTCTCGTGGCCGTAGAGCTTGAAGTACCAGTAGGCGTAGGAGGCGAACCAGTTGTTGTTGCCGCCGTAGAGGACGACGGTGTCGTCGTTGGCGATGCCCTTCGCGGACAGGAGCTTCTCGAAGCCCTCCTGGTCGACGAAGTCACGGCGCACCGGGTCCTGGAGGTCCTGCTTCCAGTCGATCCGCACGGCGTTCTTGATGTGGTTCTTGTCGTACGCCGAGGTGTCCTCGTCGACCTCGACGATGACGACCTTGGGGTCGTCGAGGTGGGCCTCGACCCAGTCGGCGTCTACCAGGACGTCGCTGCGGCTCATGCTGTTTCTCCTCCGGGGCAGTGTGCGGCGG
>NZ_JARWBG010000131.1:0-891 GCF_029846775.1 Streptomyces chengmaiensis | reverse complement strand
GCCTTCGCCGGTGGAGCCGCTGCGGAAGGCGGAGACAACGATGGCGAGGAAGGGGGCGATGGTGCAGCCGAGGGAGGCGGTGGCGTACGCCGCACCAAACAGCGCCATGGAAGGCAGGGAGCGGGTCACCTTCGGTGCGCGCCGGAGCTTCGGGGCCATGCTGGGCAGTTGCCGGCCCCCGAGCAGCCAGGCGCCGGCGGCGGCTATCAGCAGGCCGAAGGTGATGGTGAACCAGGGCAGGTGCTGCTGCACCTGCCCGGCGACCGGCTGGATAGCGAGGCCGAAGACGGCGAAGAGGGCGGCGAACCCGGCGGTCATGGCGGTCGTGGCGGCCAGGGCCCGGCCGACAGCGACGGTGCGGCTGGGGGTGTCGTCGCCGAGGACGAGCAGGGACAGGTAGGCGGGAAGCAGGGCGAAGCCGCACGGGTTGACGGCGGCGAGCATGCCGGCGCCGAGCGCAAGTGCGAGGGGAAGGTCGGCCATGGCGGTTCCTGCTCAGCCGATGAGTCCGGAGACCTTGTCGGCCAGCCCCTTGCCTCCGGGCAGGACGCCTTCGTAGACGGTCTTGCCGGTCTTGTCGAGGATCACGTAGTGGCTCTGCTGGGTGACCTCGAACCGCTTCCACACCTCGCCCTTCTCGTCGGACAGGTGGGGGAAGGAGCCGGTCCCGGTGTCGGCGACGAAGTCGCGCATGGCGGCGTTCTTGTCGAGGCCGGCGACCCCGACGACGTTCACCTCGCCCGAGTTGTCGGCGGCGACCTTCGCCGTCTCGGCGGCCTGCCCCTTGCACGTGGGGCACCACGGCGCCCAGAACCACAAGACCGCCGGTTTGCCCGCGAGCGTCTTCGCGTCGAACGGCTTTCCGTCCACGGTGGTCGCGGAGAAGTTCAG
>NZ_JARWBG010000130.1:0-957 GCF_029846775.1 Streptomyces chengmaiensis | reverse complement strand
CCCGACCGCGACGGAGAACGACAGGTGCGTGGTCTCGGCGAGCGCCCTCGGCGCGACCGTGGAAGGCGGGGACCGCTGCAAGGGCAAGATCGGGCCCACGGGTCCGACCGGCCCCACCGGACCCACCGGCCCCACCGGACCCACCGGAGACCCCGGACCCACCGGACCGTGCATCGAGTGGGACGCCGTCATCGAGAACGGGTTCTTCGACGACTCCCTCGAAATCTTCAACACCTGGCAGTACGACGCCCTCCTCTACGACGGGCAGGTGTTCGCCAAGCAGTCGGAACCGGGCGACCCCGACATCGGCGAGAGCCTGCTGGTCGAAGGCGCACCGGCGAACGCCTGCACTCTCGCTGTGACCTACGAGAAGGTGTTGATCAACACCGAAACCGAAGCCACCAACCTCTTCGACAACGACGTCGTCTACATCAATGTGCTGGACACGGACGGTCGAGGCTGGGTGGCGACGTGCGACCCGGCGCTCGATCCGGCGAACTTCAGCTGCGACCCCTTCGTTCCCGACGGGTTCCTCCCCTCGGTCCACTAGACGAGCCTGACGTCACAGCAGGGTTTCCAGAGGAGCCGACTCGGCCGGAGAACCCGACGATCTGATGTGTGCCGTGCCCGGTTCCGGCCGGGCACGGCACACAGGCGTCTGTTCTGATCCGGCTCCACGCCCCGGTGGCCTACGCGTGCGGATCCGGGCCCGCGCCGTCGCACGGCGCGGGTCCGGGTCCGCACGCGGTGCTGTCACCGCTGCCGGCCACGACGACATCGCCGGTCAGCGGGCGACCTTAGGAACCGGCCGGCGCCCGAGCGGTCCGGCACGCCGATGCGTCCTCCCTTTGGACAGCCCACAGGCAGCCGCTGCGGCGAACGTCCGGCGCGCCTCCCACCACGCCCCCCAATACCGCCAAACCATGACAAACGGTACGCCCATGCGTATGCGGACGG